>CAZWVJ010000011.1:0-62021 GCA_964636865.1 uncultured Syntrophomonadaceae bacterium | reverse complement strand
AGGATAAATTGGATTGAAGTAAGCTGTGTCACCGATAAAGGTTAGATTGAAGTAAGCTGTGTCACCGACAAGGTTGGATTGAAGTAATCTGTGTGAAGGATAAATTGGATTGATGTAAGCTGTGTGAAGGGGACGGTTATTCATTGTCCCCGAAGCGCAGCGAAGGGCCGAAGGAAGCGAAGCGACTGAGGGGAGACGATGGAACCGTCCCCTGAAATACAGCGGAATATTCCTGAGTAGTTTTTAAACCTAAAATCAGAGGTGCAGTAAAATGCCAGAGATACCGGTAGATAAATTGATTGATAATTTGCTGATAAAACACGTTGAAGGCAAAGTGGCCGGGAATGTTACCGGTTTGGCTTATCATTCGGCTAAGGTAAAAAAAGGCAATCTTTTTTTTGCCCTTCCCGGAACCCGCAGCCATGGATGGGAATATGCGGGGGAAGCTTATGAAAATGGCGCCCTGGCAATTGTTGTAGGTGAGGAGGCTCCTCACCTTAATGTTCCCTGCATCCGGGTGAAAGACGTCCGTTTGGCTATAGCGCTGATGGCTAATGTGTTTTATAATTACCCTTCCCGAAAATTAAGGCTTGTAGGCGTAACAGGGACCAACGGAAAAACCACCACTACCTATTTGATTAATGCGCTTTTTCAAAATAAGGGTTTCGTAAGCGGTTTGCTCGGCACAGTAAATTACAAAATTGACGGAGAAATATTATCACCTTTGTCTACTACTCCGGAAGCAAGTGATTTACAAGAATTATTTGATTACATGCTGCAAAAAAATGCTTCACATGCGGTTATGGAAGTTTCTTCCCATGCCCTGGAATGGCATAGGGTTGCCGGTTGTGAATTTGATATTGCTGTTTTAACTAATATTACGCAGGATCATTTGGACTTTCATCGCGATTTTGAAGCCTATCTTGCTGCCAAGGCCAAATTGTTTTCCCAGATGGGGGGCTCATTTTCTAAGGAAGGTCGCCCACGGGCAGCGGTGATTAACAAGGATGATCCCCACTACGATCATATTGCTTCCCGGATCCCTATTCAACAATTATCTTACGCGGTTAAACAACCTGCAGATGTTTATGCGGAAAACCCTGTTATTGATCTTGATGGATGTCGCTTTACGGCCAAAACATTTGCAGGTGATATTGATTTGGAACTAAAGCTGCGAGGGATGTTTAATATATACAATTCTTTGGCGGCCATAGCCGTGGGTTTGGCAGAGGGAATGCACCTGGAAGAAATAAAGCAGAGTTTGGAGTCAGTTGAAGGCGTTCCCGGCAGGTTCGAGCAGGTGGAGTGCGGGCAGGATTACCTGGTTGTTGTTGATTATGCCCATACTGCCGATAGCCTGGAAAATGTTTTAAAAACAGCCCGGGACTTATTAAATAATGGAAAACTTATTACCGTTTTTGGCTGTGGCGGCGATAGGGATAGGGGCAAGCGTCCTCTAATGGGTGAGGTAGCCGGTAAATACAGTGATAAGTGTATTATTACTTCCGATAATCCTCGCACTGAAGATCCGGAAGACATTGTGCAAGATATCCTTGAAGGCCTGGAAAAAGAGGGATCCGGCGGAGATTATGAAATTGCTTTAAAGCGGGATGAAGCTATCGGCAGGGCTATAAAAATAGCAAAAAAAGGAGATATTGTGCTTATAGCCGGCAAGGGGCATGAAGATTACCAGATTTTTAAGGATGAAACTATATCTTTTAGTGATAGAAAGATTGCTGCTGAGTATATCTGCCATTCATAGAGATTGGCGTCCGGGATATAAGTATTAAAAAACTTTTGATTAAAGGAAAATGATATGATGGAGCTTGATTGCCGGGAAATAGCCCGGGCAACCGGAGGAAAAATAATCGGCGGTGACACGCATACAATAGTTAAAGGGGTCTCCATTGATTCACGGACTTTAATGCCCGGTGAATGGTTTGTTCCCCTGCAAGGGGAAAATACAGACGGCCATAATTTTGTGGAGGAAGTACTGCAAAAAGGAGCAGCCGGCAGTTTTTTTGCCAAACCCTGCACTCTTGATGCTAAAAGTTTGCCCGGAACCATTATAGAAGTGGAAGATACTCTGAAGGCACTGCAGGATATGGCCGGATATTATCGGCAAAAATTTTCACTTCAGGTCATCGGAATTACCGGAAGCAGCGGCAAAACTACTACCAAAGATTTACTGGCTTCTATATTGAAGCCGCATTTAAAAGTATTGAAAACGGAAGGTAATTATAATAACCAAATCGGCTTGCCCTTAACTTTATTGAAGCTTACTTCTGAACATGAGGCAGCTGTGCTGGAATTGGGAATGAACAGAGCGGGGGAAATTGAGAAATTAACCCGTATTTCAAATCCGGGTTGGGGAATAATTACGAATATAGGGGAGGCCCATATAGAACTTTTAGGTTCCAGGGAAAATATTGCACGGGCCAAGGGAGAACTAATGAATGTTATGGGGAAAGAAGGAATAATCATACTTAATGGGGATGATCCTTACCTGCGGGAAATGGGGGAGTCCTTTGGCGGTAAAGTTTATTATTACGGCTGGGAGGAAAGCGCGGATTTAAGAGGCAACAAATATACATATAAGGATGGGAGAACCGATTTTGAAGTTGTATTTCCCCGAGGAGAGAGAAAACATTATTATTTGCCTTTACCCGGCAAACATAACGCGAGCAACGCTCTTGCTGCCCTGGCTGTGGGTTATTTGCTGGGTGTAGAAGTTGATAAATTAGATTTTGAGCTCACCGAGTTTGATTTCAGCGGAGGGCGGATGCAGA
Source organism: uncultured Syntrophomonadaceae bacterium (assembly GCA_964636865.1). Taxonomy (GTDB): domain Bacteria; phylum Bacillota; class Dethiobacteria; order DTU022; family PWGO01; genus B1SED10-75. The sequence continues at coordinate 59,232 of CAZWVJ010000011.1, read as the reverse complement.
TGATGAAATCTGTTGAAGGAGCGAAAATAATTGACGATTCATACAATGCAAATCCCAGTTCCATGAAAGCTTCTCTGGAAGTATTGGAGGAAATAGAAGTAAGTGGGGCAAGAATAGCGGTTCTGGGAGACATGTTTGAATTGGGAAATATGGCGGAAGAAGCTCACCGGGAGGTGGGAAGGAAAATTGCGCGTAGTAAAATCGATTATTTGGTTGCAGTAGGTGAACTGGCCCGCTATATTGCAGAAGAAGCCCGTCAAGACAAATTACAGGTTTATATTTGTAAAAACAAGGAAGAAGCCTGGGAGTGTTTGCGCAATTTACCGCGTTCAGAAGAAAATTGCTTTTTAATAAAAGGTTCCAGGGGGATGAATTTGGAAGAGCTGGTTGCTAAACTTACAGCATAGTTATGTTGAATTTACTCGGGGAAAGTGATAGGAGATTACATGTAAAGGTGAAGCAGTAGAGTAAAAGTCTTTGAGTTAAAGCACATAAAGCAGGAGGCAGTGCATGCAATCACAGATAGGGCTAGTTGTTATATATTCATTTTTGATAAGCGTAATATTTTGTCCCGTATTTATAAAAATTTCTCACCAACTGCGCTTTAAACAGCACATAAGGACTGTAGGCCCTGTGGGGCACCTTACCAAGACGGGAACACCTACCATGGGAGGGTTGGTATTTTTAGCGGCAGGTTTTTTGCCTGTAATAATAATAGGGAATGAACTGACAGCAGTATTTTACTCTTGTTTGTTTGTAACATTGGCAAATGCTGTTATCGGAGGAATTGATGATTATGGGAAAATCAAACGCGGTGTTTCGCTGGGGTTAAAAGCAAGAAGCAAAATCATCGGCCAGGTCGCTATTACCATAATATTGACTATCTTTCTAATTAATATTGGTCATGACACATTCATTGAAATACCTTTTACGGATGTGGTTTTCGACCTGGGGGTTTTTTACCCACTGTTTTTGTTTTTGATGATTGCGGGCGCCACTAACGCCGTAAATTTAACCGATGGAATCGATGGTTTGGCCGGCGGAGTTTCTGTTATTGCTCTGAGCAGTTTTTTGGTTTTGGCCGTGGCGAAAGGAATGCCGGAAGTAGCATTGTTTTGCGGAGGATTGATAGGTGCATGTTTGGGATTTTTACTATTTAACCTGCACCCGGCTAAATTATTTATGGGAGATGTGGGCTCTTTAGCTTTAGGTTCGGCATTAGCCATAGCGGCAATTTTTACAAAAAGTGAGCTGCTATTGGTAATTATCGGAGTTGTGTTTGTGGTGGAAACACTTTCTGTAATAGTGCAGGTAATGGGTTATCGTTTTGCCGGTAAGCGGTTTCTATTGATGAGCCCCCTCCACCACCATTTCGAGTTAAAAGGATGGAGCGAGTGGAAAATTGTAACAGGTTTTTGGGGCATTTCTTTAATAGCGGCAATAGTGAGTTTGTGGGAGGCTGGAGTTTTCTAATACTTTTTAGCGAAAGCAGTGGTTGTTTTGTTGTTGGAAAGAGTGAGAAAAGGAAAAGTTTTGGTTGTGGGAATGGGCCGCAGCGGATTGGCGGCGGTGCGTTTTTTATTGGGAATGGGAGCTAAAAACATAGTTGCCAACGATCATCGAGAGTACAATCAATTAGAAAAGGCAGTAATTGATTTAGATAAACATGCAGAGGTTGAATTGGTAAGCGGCGGCCATCCTTCGTCTTTGATCACAGAGGAAATAACCCTGGTAGTTAAAAGTCCGGGAGTGCCTCCGCAGCTGGATATTTTTGAAAAAGCCGGTTCTAAAAATATTCCCGTTATTTCCGAAATAGAACTGGCATATCCTTTTCTAAAGGCGCCTTTAATAGGGATAACCGGTACTAACGGCAAAACTACTACTACCTTGCTAACAGCTGAAATATTTGAGAGAGGGGGCATTAACAAGGTTTTTACAGCCGGAAATATTGGAAAACCCTTATGTGATGTGGCCCTGGAAAGTAAGGCGGGAGATATAATCATAGCCGAATTAAGCAGTTTCCAACTGGATAATATAATAAACTTCCGCCCTTTTGTTTCTTTGTTATTGAACATAACCGCGGATCATTTGGATTATCATAGAAGCCGAGATAAATACATTCGTGCGAAGGAAAAAATATTTGTTAACCAGGGGGCTTCTGATGTGGCTGTGCTTAATGCTATGGATGAAGTGGTATGTGCTATGCATAAAAAAATTATTGCCTCCCCGATTTTTTTCAGTAGAGAAACTTTTCTGGAAGAAGGTTTTTGTGTAAATGACGGTACTTTGGGAATTAACCAAAATGGAAAGTTTCTGGCTATTTGCGGGGAAGAAGAATTAACCATGCCGGGAAAACACAATTTGGAAAATGCTTTAGCAGCGGCAGCTGCCGCGTGGGCGGGTGGGGTTGACTTGAACGCCATTAAAGACGGCCTGTGCAATTTCAGAGGAGTGGAACACAGGATGGAGCTTGTGCGGGTTATTAATAATATTTCTTTTGTCAACGATTCCAAAGGGACAAATCCGGAAGCTTGCCAAAAAGCCCTGGAATCTTTTCCCGGAAAAAGCAAAATTCTTATCGCCGGGGGTAAAGATAAAGAAGCCGATTTTACAAGCCTGGTTTATTCCATCAAGAAAAATGGAGTTAAGTCATTGATATTATTGGGGGAAACTGCTTCCAAGATCAAAGAAGCGGCTATAGAATCCGGCTTTTCAAGTCTGCAAGTTTCCGGGACGCTGGAAGAAGCTGTAGAGCTGGCATGGAAACAAGCGGAGGAAGGAGATATTGTTTTGCTTTCGCCTGCTTGTGCAAGTTGGGATATGTTTAAGGATTATGAGGAAAGAGGATGTTTATTTAAGGAAAAAGTTTATGAGCTGGGGGAAACCCTGCATTAATAAACTTGGAGGGTTTTAAAATGGAGGAAGGAAAAAAAGGCAGGCCTGATTTTACCATTTTGCTGGTGGTGTTTGTTTTATTAATTATAGGCCTTATTATGTGTTTCAGCTCCAGTTCCATTGAAGCGGCAGAAACGAGAGGGACCCCTTATTTTTATTTAATCAGGCAAACTATATGGGCATTTTTGGGGCTTCTGGGGCTTTTATTTTTTACGCGTTTTAATTACCGACATTTGAAAACTCTATCGCCGATTTTGGTTGTAATCAGTTTTCTTTTACTTACCGCGGTTTTTATTCCCGGCCTCGGGGTAGAGGTTCACGAAGCCAAGCGTTGGCTGGGTTTCGGTAGTTTTTCCATACAGCCCTCCGAATTTACCAAACTGGCTATCATTATTTTTACAGCGGCGTATTTAAGTAGTAAAAGTGTAGATATGAGAAATTTCTGGTCCAGTAGTTTTATTCCCCTGGGGATAACGTTTCTTTCTTTTCTTTTTATAATGGGTCAGCCGGATCTGGGAACGGCTTTAATTATTGTGATGGGGGTCATAATAGTAGTGATAGCTGCAGGTATACCGTTAAAACACCTGGCTGCCTTGATGGGGGTATCTTCGCTACTTATTCCCTATTTATATTATAATCAATCTTATTGGCTGGATCGTATAACTTCTTTTATCGACCCATGGGCAGACACTATGGGATCCGGATGGCAAGTAATTCAGTCCATTTATGCTTTGGGGTCGGGAGGGTTGTTCGGTGTAGGTCTGGGGCGTAGTTTGCAAAAGCTTTACTACCTGCCGGAGCCTCATAACGACTTTATTTTTGCCGTCATAGGTGAAGAATTGGGGTTTATAGGTGCGGCAGCGATTTTCTTCTTGTTTTGCGTTTTAATTTGGAGAGGAATGAAAATAGCCTTACATGCTCCTGATAAATTTGCCTCTTTGCTGGCGGGAGGACTTATTTTAATAATCGGACTTCAGGCTGTAGTAAATATCGGGGTAGTAACCGGTTCTTTACCGGTGACGGGGTTAAACCTTCCTTTTATAAGCGCAGGGGGAAGTTCATTATTTTTTAATCTCTGCGCTATAGGGATAGTATTAAATGTTTCCAGGCATGTAGAGCAGAAAGAACTAACTACTGATTAGGGAGAAGATGTATGCGGGTATTAATTTGTGGAGGTGGAACCGGAGGGCATATTTATCCCGGTTTGGCGCTGGCGCGTTATCTGGTTAAAAAAAATAAAGAAAATGTTATATTGTTTGTAGGGACTTCTCAAGGACTGGAAAATGAAATAATACCCAATGCAGGGTTTAAGTTAGAGGTAATACCTGTGAGGGCATTTAATAAACGTTCTCTGAAAGAAATTTCGGCTGCAAGCTTTGAATTATTAAGGAGCTTAAAACAAGCACGGGAAATAATTAAACGATTTAAACCGGATGTGGTAGTGGGAACCGGAGGTTATGCTGCCGGCCCGGTGGTTCTGGCTTCAAGGTTGCAGCGTGTACCGGTTCTTATTCATGAGCAAAATGTTGTTCCCGGGTTTACCAATCGTTTGCTGGCCGGTCGGGTAAATAGGGTATGTATTTCGTTTGAAGAAACCCGTGCCTACTTAAAAAAAGCAAAGGTAAAGCTTACCGGCAATCCCCGGGCTTCGGAAATCGGATTTTTATCCCGGGAAGAGGGGCTAAAGCGCCTGCCTGAACTTGATGGCCGGCGGAAAACCGTGCTGGTTTTTGGAGGAAGCCGGGGAGCACTGCAGCTTAACAAGGTAATGGTGGAACTAATTAACCGCGGTGATTTCCCGGCAGACATCCAGTTTTTGTATATTACCGGGGAGCTGTATTATGAAGACGTTATTAAAGAATTAAAGAAACAAAATTCATCGGTGGTGGTAAAGCCCTACCTGACAGATATGCCGGCTGCACTGGCAGCGGCAGAGTTGGTAATTTCCCGGGCAGGGGCGACGGCTTTGGCGGAAATAACCGTATGCGGTGTGCCGGCTGTTTTGGTGCCTTCCCCCAATGTAGCTTATAATCATCAGTATTATAACGCATTGTTACTGGAAAAAGAAGGTGCGGCTGTATTGATTGAAGAAAAAGATTTCACGGTGCAAAAGCTGGGTGAGGAATTGAAAGATTTTCGGGAAAATAGTGAAGTGTGGCAAAAGATGTCTCATAAAAGTAAAAAAATCGGCATGCCGGAGGCAGCGGAAATGTTTTATCAGTGTATTTTAGAAGAAATAATACCTCGTTGATGATGTTATTGTTTTATTTTGTGGATAGACAGTATTAATGCTTGGCGAAGGAGTTTTAGAAGCAAAATGAGCCTTGAGGGATTAATAAATTCTTTAAAGAACAAGCCTGAAATAGATGTTCCCATGTTTCCCTATACTTCATTTCAAGTAGGGGGTGAGGCCGATTATTTGTTTAAGCCTGCTGATCTTGAAGAACTTCAAACCATCTTAAAAAATATTACGGCGGCGGAGATACCTTTTTTGACCATGGGTAAAGGCTCTAACCTGTTGATAAGGGATAAGGGTGTTCGAGGAGCGGTAATTATGATGGGTGATGGATTTAACTATATTGAAAAAAAAGACAATGTTATAAATGCGGGCGCAGGCGCCCTTTTGCCTTTATTATCCTGGAAGGCTGCAGAAAAAGGACTTTCCGGACTGGAATTTGCTGCCGGCATTCCGGGTTCACTGGGTGGAGGGTTGATTATGAATGCGGGAGCTTTTGGAGCATATTTGGGAGATTTAGTGGAAGATGTTACCTTGATTGATTATGAGGGAAATATCAAAGTAATGGGCAGAGGTCAAATTTCTTTTGAATATCGTTGGTGCAGCTTAAAAGAAGAAAAAGGGATAATAATAGGGGCGCGCCTTTCTTTAAATGAGAGCCATCCGGCCCAAATAAAAGAAAGAATGGGGGAGATGTTAAAACAACGCCGGGAAAAACAGCCCTGTTTGCCCAGCGCGGGGAGTATTTTCCGCAATGAACCTCATGTTCCGGCAGGCCAACTTATTGAAGAAGCCGGAGCCAAGGGGTTGCAGATAGGAGGTGCCATGGTTTCCACCAAACATGCAAATTTTATTGTGAATGTGGGAGGGGCCTCGGCAAGTGATATCACTTCTTTGATTGAGCTTGTAAAGGAAAAAGTTTTTCAAAAGCACGGCGTATGGCTTAAACTGGAACTGCAGATAGTAGGAGAGGTGTAACATGAATTTAGCAATTTCCAAGAGTGAAAAAATAGATAATAAAAATTAAATTTTTTAAAAAGGATAATAAAATTCATTGTTGAATTATTTTTATAGATGTGTATAAAATGCTTTAAGATTCAGAGCATAGTTCATGGAGGTGCAGGGGTGAAACAAAGAGAATTGGTTGCGGGCCTAGATATTGGAACTTCACATATTAGGGTTATTGTAGGCAAGTATCGTGCTGATGGAACGATAAATATATTCGGAGTTGGTTTGAGCCCTTCAGAGGGTATGAAAAAAGGATATGTAGTAGATATTGAACAGACGGTAGCTTCCATAAATAGAGCGATTGAAGAAGCGGAGCGCATGGCCGATGTTAAAATTACTTCTGCTTTTATAGGTCTGGTAGGGCTAAATGTTAAGCTAATCAGAAATAAGGGAGTAGTGGCAGTTAATTCAGATGACAAGGAAATAAGAGAACACGATCTGGTAAGGGCCCTGGAATCAGCAAAGGTTTTATCTATACCAACCGATAAAGAAATTGTAGAGGTAATTCCCCAGGAGTATATTGTAGATGGGTATGATGGCATTAAAGATCCGGTAGGAATGCTGGGAGTAAGGCTTGAAGTGGAAGGTTTGATTGTTACCGCTTCTTCTACTTACCTGCAGAACCTGTTACGCTGCGTGACAAAGGCCGGAGTGGAAGTTGAGGGTATAGTACTGCAGTCTATGGCTAATGGGGAAGTCACCCTTACCAACGATGAAAAACAGCTGGGAGCTTTTGTCATGGATATAGGCGGGGGAACCACGGAAATTTCTTATTTTAAAAACGGAAGCTTACAGGATATATCAGTTCTTCCCATCGGCGGTGATCATATAACAAATGACCTTGCTGTAGGCCTGCATACCAGTTATTATGCCGCAGAAAATTTAAAAGTAGAATACGGATGCGCCCTCCAGGAAATGGCTGATTCGGAAGAAAAAATAGAGATTATTACTGTAGGGGGTAAAGATACCAAGAAAGTATCGGAGAAAGACTTGGCTAATTTTATAGGCCCCAGGGTCCAGGAAATTCTTCAATTTGCCAGAGATGAGATGTTAAAAATAGAGGGCAGCAATCGTTTAACTGCCGGTGTGGTTATTACCGGAGGCGTTTCTTTGATGGAAGGGTTTACTGAAACTGCCGAAAATATTATTAGAGCATCGGTAAGGGTAGGGGAGCCTCATTTGGTAGGGGTGCAAAGTCCAATTTATACTACGGTGGTAGGAATTATATATTATGTGCTGCGCCATAATCTTGGGGGAGCAGTAAGTATAACTTCTAAAAAACAGACCAGTAACTACAATAATCCTTTTACCAGGCTTTTGGAAAAAATAAAGGAATGGTTTGCCGTTTTATTTGAATAAACTAACATAAGGGGGAATGTTAAATGATAGAGTTTGACATTGAAATGGAGCAGTATGCATCCATTAAAGTTATAGGTATAGGAGGGGGCGGCAGCAATGCTGTTAACCGTATGATCGGCGCAGGGCTCAAAGGTGTTGATTTTATTTCTGTAAATACTGATTCCCAGGCATTGCATTTAACCAACTCGGGCACCAAAATACAGATAGGCCAGGATCTTACCAAAGGTTTGGGCGCAGGGGCAGATCCGGAAATCGGAAGACAGGCCGCCGAAGAAAGCCAGGATCAACTGCGAGAAGCTATTAAAGGAGCAGATATGGTTTTTATTACTGCAGGTATGGGAGGAGGAACAGGAACCGGTGCTATTCCTGTTATTTCGGAAATTGCCCGGGATCTGGGAGCTCTAACGGTGGGAGTTGTAACCAAACCTTTTCCCTTTGAACTTCATAAAAGAAAAGTCCAGGCAGAAGAAGGGATTAAAAAATTAAAAGAAAAAGTAGATACATTGATTGTTATTCCCAATGAACGCTTGCTTCAACTTGCCGATAAGAAAACCTCCATACTGGATGCTTTCCGCATGGTTGATGATGTGCTTCATCAAGGAGTACAAGGTATTTCCGATTTAATTACTGTTCCCGGCATTATTAACCTGGATTTTGCGGACGTTAAAACTATAATGGAAGGGACCGGCACGGCTTTAATGGGAGTAGGTGTTTCTAGCGAAGATAACAGGGCTGAAGATGCGGCTAATAGAGCTATAACCAGTCCTTTGCTTGAAACCACCATTTCCGGGGCTCAGGGTATTTTAATCAACATTACCGGGGGAGAAAACTTGGGACTTTTTGAAGTTCACGAAGCGGCAGATATTATTTCCTCTCATGCAGATTCTAATGCGAATATAATATTCGGGGCTGTAATCGATGACTCTATGAACGAGGAAATCAGGGTAACAGTTATAGCTACGGGATTTGACCGAAAAGCCGGCGGGCATGAAAATGTGGTAGAAGCTGACTTTCAGAAAACAAATTTTGATGAAGACGGAGATATAGATACTCCCGCCTTTATGCGGCGCAAAAAAGAAGAGGAGTAATTTAGGCACCGTAAATAATTAAAATATTTTAACAAAGCCATTTGGCTTTGCATAAAAGGCTTTTAAAAAGGCCTTTTATTTTTTTTTATAATATGCCTTTACAAATCAATATATTGTGTAATACAATCTTAAAAACGACAATATATTGGGAGTGCGTTATATGAAATGTCCTTTTTGTGGAAGTTTGGAAAGCCGGGTTGCCGATTCTCGAATGGCAGAAGAAGGTAAGCTGATTAAACGCCGGCGTGAATGCGGTTCTTGCCAAAGAAGATTTACCACTATGGAAAAAGTAGAAGAAGTTCCTATTATAGTGGTGAAAAGAGATGGCAGGCGGGAAGTTTTTGACGGAAACAAGATTCTTACCGGGCTTTTAAGGGCAACTGAAAAAAGGAATATAGCCCTGAGTGATTTAGAAAATTTAGTAAGTGAATTGGAGCAGGAACTCAGATCTCAATATGCTCAGGAAGTCGTTGCCGACCAGATCGGTGATATTTTGCTTAATAAGCTGCGCAGGTTAGACGAAGTTGCTTACGTTCGCTTTGCTTCGGTATTTCATCAGTTTCAGGATATGGAAACTTTCAAAGAAGAATTGGAAAAAATGATCAGAACCAGGGAGGCGGAACCGGAATAATAATTATTTTTGGCAGGGGGTATTGTGAAACTATATTAATAATACAGGGGGGTTTTATTTTATGGTGAAGTCGTTTTCTACGGAAACATTTAATTCTAAGGGTTTAATTGAAGGAAATGAGGAGGAACCGGCATTCAGGGAAATTCGCAAAAGAGACGGCCGTGTTGTTGCTTTTACCCCGGAAAAAATAACCGATGCGATTTTTAAAGCTGCCCATTCGGTGGGAGGAAGAGACCGTAACATTGCCAAAAAACTTACTCAACAAGTAATTGAATTTCTAAAAAAAGAAGGTTATAACGGAATAGTGCCTGCGGTGGAAGATGTCCAGGATGCAGTGGAAAAAGTGCTTATTGAAAATGGTCATGCCCGCACGGCTAAAGCGTATATTTTATACCGGGATAAAAGGACACGTATCCGCGAAGCCAAAACCGAACTTATGGATGCGGTTAAAGAAATATTGGTGGAGACGAACCGTGAAAATGCCAATATCAGCAATTCACCATCTGCAAAAATGCTGCAGATTGCCATGGCTGCCAGTAAACAGTACTATTTAGCAAATCTTGTCCCGGAGGAATTTGCCCGGGCGCATATTGATTGTGATTTACATATACATGATCTGGATTATTATAGTAAAACCCCTAACTGCTTACAAATAGATTTATCCCGTTTGTTAAAGGAAGGTTTTAATACGGGATATGGTTATATTCGCCCTCCGAAAAGGATTTCTTCCGCTGCCGCTCAAGCAGCGATTATTTTACAAAGCAACCAGAATGATATGTTCGGAGGCCAGAGCTTTCCCCACTTCGATAGAAGCATGGGGGAAGTAATCAGGGGGTTAAAAGAAAAACCCGGTTATGAAGGGGTATACCAGGCCATGGAGGGGCTTGTATATAACTTGAATACCATGCATTCCCGTGCAGGTGCGCAGGTTCCCTTTTCCTCGGTAAACCTGGGAACGGATACAACGGAAGAAGGAAGAATGGTTACCCGCGCAGTTTTGGAATCATTTAAGCGGGGGATGGGACAAGGGGAAAGCCCTATATTCCCTAACCTGGTTTTTCGTCTCCAGAACGGTGTTAATCTTAATCCCGGTGATCCCAACTACGATTTATTTAGACTTGCCCTCGAGGTGTCTTCCCGCCGCTTGAATCCTACTTTTAGTTTTATGGATGCTTCTTTCAATCAGCGCTACGGCGATGAAGTTTCTTACATGGGCTGCCGCTCCCGGGTGATTGCTAACCGTCACGGGCCGGAGGTTTCCGCCGGTAGAGGGAATATAGCTCCGGTAACATTAAACCTGCCCAGGTTGGCTTTGAAGAGTAAAGGAGATATATCAAGCTTTATGCAGGAGCTTGATAATTTGGTAACTCTGGGAGCAAAGCAGTTAATGCACCGTTTTGAGGTTTTATCCTGCTTGAAAGTAAAGGATTTACCTTTCTTAATGGGGCAGTCATTATATTTGGGGGCAGAAAATTTGAAGCCCGATGATTCCATAAGAGAAGTAATTAAAAACGGCACCCTGGCAGTGGGTTTTATCGGATTGGCGGAGGCATTGATAGCATTGATTGGGCGGCACCACGGCGAGGATGAGGAAGCTCAGGAATTGGGTCTCAAGATTGTAGAAAGGATGCGCCACAAAGTGGATGCCTTTGCGGAAGATTATGACTTAAATTTTGTCCTTTATGCTACCCCCGCAGAGGGAATGGCCGGGCGTTTTATTGGTGTAGACAGAGAAAAATTCGGCTCTATTCCTCGCGTTACCGACAAAGATTACTATACAAACTCTTTCCATATTCCGGTTAATTATGCTATATCTATGTTTGATAAAATTTCCTTTGAAGGGGAATATCATCGTTATTGCAATGCCGGCCATATAACATATGTGGAACTTGATTCTCCTCCTTTGCATAATTTAGAAGCGGTAGAAAAAATTATTAAGCACATGGCGGCTTCCGATGTGGGCTACGGCGGAATTAATTTTCCCCTTGATGAATGTAAAGGATGCGAATATTCGGGGGTAATACCCGATGACTGCCCGCATTGCGGCAGTACTGCTATAAGAAGAATAAGGCGTATTACAGGTTATCTTTCTACAGAAGATCGTTTTAATGGCTCGAAGTTGTCTGAGTTAAAGGATAGAAAACCGCATATTTAAGTAAACTGTGTGTTAACTTGTTAACTTACTCAACCTTAAGAACACTGTGAGGAGGAAACATGAAATTGAGAGTGGCCGGGGTTAAAAAAGAAAGTTTAATAGACGGTCCGGGAGTGTCTTTTGTTATTTTTACCCAGGGATGTTACCGGGAGTGTCCCGAATGCCATAATCCCGATGCCCGCTCATTAGAGGGAGGAACGGACTTTACTTTGGAAGAACTTAAGGAAGAGATAGGGTCTTCCAAATATATAGATACCCTTGTTTTTAGCGGCGGAGAACCCTTTTTGCAGGCAGAGGAGCTTGCCCGGTTGGGTGAATGGGCTCAAAAGCGGGGCTTAAAAATTGTAACTTACAGCGGTTATACTTTTGAATATTTACTTGATAAATCAAATGAGCATAGCGGTTATCGCCAACTATTGGAAATCAGCGATATATTAATAGATGGAGCTTATGTCGATGCAGAAAGAGATTTAATGCTTGCTTTCAGAGGATCAAAGAACCAGAGAATTATTGATGTTAAACCTTCTTTGCAAAGCGGAGAGGCTGTCATTATGGAAAAATTCGGGTAAATGTGCCGCTTAGATGTATTTTTGCCGGAAGCTTTGCGTATTGATTGGGTAAGTGTTTTGGTTGGGTAATGAGAGGGAGTTGATAATATAGATGGTTTTAATTGGGGGACAAAAGGCCATATACACTATTTAGAGCCTACCCTCATCACGCAGGATAAGTCATTTTTGGCCGGATTTTCAACGCGCTGCGGCGGGGTAAGTGATAGTCCCTATCATTCACTTAACATGGCATACCACACAGGGGACCGGCCTTCAAATGTATGGGAAAATAGAAAGCGGTTTCTCTCGATATGGGGTTTGTCTCCGGAGCAAATAATTGCAGGAAAACAGGTTCACGGCACGGGAGTTCATTTTGTTGATTCTTCGGATTTAGGCCGGGGGAGTCGACAGGAGACTGCGATTTCCGATTGTGATGCCCTGATATCTAAGAGCAGAGATATAGTGCTGGCGGCTTTTTCTGCCGATTGTTTGTTGGTATATCTGGCAGATACTTCCTGCGGAGGCATAGCGGTGATTCATGCCGGTTGGAAAGGCCTTTTGAAAGGAATAATCGGAGAAGTAATAGAAATTTTTATCAGGGAGCTTGGGGGAAAGCCGGAGAATACTTTGGCGGCCATAAGTCCGGGCATTTGTTTTAATTGTTTTGTGGTTGGAGAAGATGTGGCCGTTGCTTTCAGAAATAAAGGCTGGAGTGAGCTTTTAAGCTTGCAAAATGAGTATCCTTATCCCAGATATTTATTGAATTTAGACGAAATTTGCCGGTTCCAGTTAAAATATGCAGGCTTGCTTCAAATCAATATACAGGGTTCGAGTTATTGCACCCGCTGCTACCCGGATTATTTTTATTCTCATCGGCGGGATGGAGAAAAAACCGGCAGGATGATGGGCTTTATAAGTTTAACAGGGTAATATGCGGTGATAACCTATGGCTCGTTCCAATAAAGAAAACTTTAAAGTTATAACCGGTTCGGGGAAAGATAAGCTTACTGCGCGGGAAAAACTTCTGTCTTTAATTATTTTAGGTATTGTTGCTTTTCTTTTAATTCAGTTAGCTTCCCATTGGATAAGTGCATGGTTAAGTCTCAGTCGGGTTCAATTGGAGGTAGCGGAAGAAGCTAATATAGATTTCGTAACGAGTGCTCATGGAATTATTACACGGCATGAAGAAGCAGTATCTTCTCCAAAGAGTGGTTATGTGCTGGGAAAAGTATCTGAAGGAAAAAGGGTGCCGGTGGAGGGAGAAGTGGTAAAATTATTAACGGATTATCCGATTGATGAAGTCGAGGAGGAAACCGAAGAAGCTCAAACCTGGTGGCAGGAATTTTACGCTATGATAAGAGGGTGGTTTTTAGATGAAGAGGAATTTGAAGAAGATGAAGGTGGTAGTGAAAAGGAAGAATTAAATGAAGCAGATGAAGTGGATTTAGGTGATTATATTTCTTTATATGCCCCCCATTCGGGAATAGTTTCTTACCGTGTTGATGGTTGGGAAGAAACCATATTTCCGGAACATCCTTATGAATTGTTAAATGAACCTGTTAATCAAGTAAAGGAAGAGGGACTGGGGCAAAAAGACTATTTGCGGGAAGGAGAAGCTGCTTTTAAGATTGTAGATAACAGCGAATGGTTTTACAGCATGGAGTTAGATGCGGAAAAAGGTAGAGCCATGAGAAATCAGGAAAATGTGGAAATCACTTTTTCCTTTTCCCCGGAACTCAAAGTAGATGCGGAATTAGTTGATGTAGAGCAAGCGGAAGAGGAAAAAAGATTTTTTTTCACATATCGAATCACCCGCCAGTTACCGGGTTTTAGCCGTTACAGGTGGGTGGATGCCGATATAAACTATAAATCTTATGAAGGCATAGAAGTGCCGCCTGATGCTGTTATTGAGCGGGAAGGAAAAAAGGGAGTTTTCCTGGAAGAAAGGGGCGCTATTGTTTTTTCGCCGGTGAATGTGATTTATGAAGGGGAAACTAGATGCCTTGTGGAAGGGATTGCTCCTAAGAGTATGGTAGTTTCTAGTCCCGAAACTGTGGAAGAAGGGCAAAAGATAGAGTAAAGAAATGGCGTGTAAGGAGGGAGAAGATTGGTAGCTTTGGAAGAAAACTATAAGGCCGTGTGGGATAGAATTAAAGAAGCGGCAAAAAAAAGCGGTCGCCATCCGCAGGATGTTAAAATAATAGCAGTTTCTAAATACATTTCTCCCGATTCAATAAAGGCAGCGAAAGAACTGGGATTAAATGATTTTGGCGAGAACAGGCTTCAAGAAGCTTTACCCAAAATAACCGCTCTTCCTCCGGATATTAACTGGCATTTCGTGGGGCACCTGCAAACTAATAAAGTCAAAGATGTTCTCGATTATTTTAGCATGGTCCATTCACTGGATAGAATGAGCCTGGCTCAAGCTTTGGAAAAAGCAGCCCGGAAAAAAAACACAATTATGCCTGTTTTGGTACAGGTTAATGCTTCGGGGGAAAAAAGCAAATATGGCCTTGACCCTAAAGAACTGGAAGATTTTTTAGGAGAAGTAAAAGATTTTTCCGGCATGAAAATAAAAGGATTGATGACCATGGCTCCTTTAGTGGATGACCCTGAAGAAACCCGGCCTGTATTTGCTAAACTTAGAAATTTAAAAGAACAGATTAATGTTCCTTCCATAGAATTGGATTACCTTTCTATGGGAATGACCAATGATTTTCAAATTGCCATAGAGGAAGGGTCGAATATGGTCCGTATCGGCACGGCTATTTTCGGCTAAACCGGTAAAAGTGTTAAATTACTGAGGAGGTGTCTTTTATTTTAGTCAGAGAGATCCTTATGGTTTTAATTAACGTTTACATCATCATTCTTTTTGGCAGAATAATATTTTCCTTTATCCGGGCAGGTCTCGGCCAAACTCGAAACCAGGTAATGGATAATATATACCTTTTCCTGTGGACTATGACGGAACCTTTGTTAAAGCCCGTGCGGGAGCTAATTCCTGCACTGCGCATGGGCGGGGGAGGAATTGATTTTTCCCCTATTGTGGTCTTAATTATATTACGCTTGCTGCAGCGGATTATTATCAGCTTTGTTTATTTCTAAATAGTTTTCCGGTAATAGTTATTTTGCTTAAAAAGGAGCGTTTACATGGAAATAGATAAAAGAGAGGCCAATTCAAAAGAAATTAAAGGCACGGTAGCTTCCCTGCGCCTTGATGCAGTGTTGGGATTGGGCTTTGGTATTTCCCGTGGGAAGGCCGTCAACAGTATTAAAGCAGGAGATGTTGAAGTAAACGGCGAAAAGAAAATTAATCCTTCCATACACTTAAAAGAAGAAGATATAATTGTTTTAAGGGAAAGAGCATCTATAAAAATAATTTCGTTGAAAGGAAAAACCCGCAAAGGAAGGCAATCTATAGTTTTAAAAAAAATAGGCAAATAATAGGAGGACGCGGGAATTATTTGTCGAATAATACTGTGATAATTAAGAAGGAGTGATTTTATGAATCAGTCATCTATGGGGATATTAAAGAAAGAGTTTGCTCGTTCTTTTCGAGGCTATAATATTACGGAAGTTAACGAATTTTTGGAAAAAGTAGCTACAAGTTATGAAGGGCTATTGGAGGAGAATAAAGAATTACGGGATAACTTAAATGAATTAAAAGAGCAATATAATCAACTGCAACAGTATAAAGAAGATACTCAAAAATCTCTTCAAGAAGCGCAGGAAGAAGCAGAAAAAGCGAAAGCCGAAGCCCGGGAAGAAATAAAAAAAATAAAAGCAGAAGCGGAAGAAAGCATTAATAGTTTAAAACAAGATTATGCGAAATTGCAGCAGGAAAATGAGCAGCAACAGGAAAAGTTGAGTCGGTTAGCGGAGAAAAACAAGAACTATGAAAAAATGGAAAATACCGTCCAAAGTGCTATTCTCGTTGCCCAGGAAGCTGCGGAAGAAATTAAGAAAAATGCTTATAAGGAAGCCGACATAATCCAGAAAGAAGCCGAACAAAAGGCGCAGGGTATTATTGACGATGCCCGTTACCAGGCCAGTAGAATTTTAGCCGAAAATGAAAGCCTGCATAAGCAGATGCAGATTTTTAAAATGCGTTTTCGCTCTTTTATCGAAGCCCAACTTTCTTCCCTGGAAATGGAAGATTGGTCCGAAGCTCTTCCCGGTGTTGAAGATTATAATTATTATAAAATAGGCGGCGAAGGAAAAGAAACCGAAGAGGAAACAGCAGAGGGAAAAATCGAAGAAAATAGGGAACAGGAATAACAGCATTAATAAAAAAAGTAGTTAAGAATAAAATTATTTGTAAAAAAAGCCTTATAAATTAAGACTATGAACAGGCCAGTAGGTGGTAAGCCGGCTTTTATAGAGAAACGGGGGTGGGTGGAATCCCGTTAAAGCCGTACCTCACGAATATCTCCTGGGAGGTTCTATGCGAAATTCTTCTATGAAAGAAAAGTAGACATAGACGGGTAACTCCGTTAAAGGTTGTCAAAGAGGCCATATGAGCGGCTAAAAGGGTGGTACCGCGGGGTAAATCTCGTCCCTGAAGTTGAAGGGAGGGGATTTTATTATATAATGGAGGAAAATCGGAAAATTATTTTATGATATAAATTATTTTTTGCAAAAGGAGAAGTTAAGATATGAGTTATCATGAAACCTTGAATTTACCGCAAACTAATTTTCCCATGCGAGCTAAATTACCGCAGAAAGAACCGGAAATGCTGAATTTCTGGGAAAAAGTGGAGTTGTACGACCTTGTGCAGGCCAAAAGAAAAGGGGCCCCCTCGTTTATACTGCATGACGGACCTCCCTATGCTAATGGGGCTCTACATATGGGAACTGCTTTAAATAAAGTCCTTAAAGATATTGTGGTAAAATATTCCACCATGCAGGGAATGAACGCTCCCTTTGTTCCCGGATGGGATACCCACGGCTTGCCTATTGAGCATCAGGTGCTCAAAACTAAAAAGGTAAAAAGAGAAAAAATATCTGACCTGGAATTTCGGCGGATGTGCCGGGATTATGCTTTGAAATATGTAGACGTCCAACGCGAACAATTTTATCGCCTGGGCATAAGGGGAGATTGGGAAAACCCTTATTTAACTCTTTCGCCTTCTTTTGAAGCAAAACAGGTGGAGGTTTTTGGTATGATGGCTGCAAAGGGCTACATCTATAAGGGTTTAAAACCGGTTCACTGGTGTCCGGAATGTGAAACTGCGCTGGCAGAGGCGGAAATAGAATATAGTGATGAAAGCTCTCCTTCCATCTATGTAAGATTTCCTTTAACTGCTGCGGCAGCGGAAAAAATGGGCGCTAATAAAGATAATATTTCCTGCCTCATATGGACTACTACCCCCTGGACTATTCCGGCAAATATGGCCGTCGCTTTTCATCCCCATCTTGATTATGTTTTGGTAGAAACCGCTGAAGATAATTATCTTTTAGCGGAAGGCTTGTTAGAGGATGTGAAGGAAAATACCGGCCTTGGCAACCTGAAAGTAATAAAAAGGTATAAGGGCAGGGAACTTGAGGGATTAAAATGCCTCCATCCCTTATTTGAGCGGGAGGTCCCGTTTATTCTGGCCGACCATGTTACCCTGGAGCAGGGCACAGGATGTGTCCATACAGCTCCCGGCCACGGAATAGAGGACTATGAGGTAGGCAATGCTTATGAACTCCAGATTATGAGCCCTCTAGACGATCGGGGTTATTTTACAGAAGAGGCCGGGCAGTTTGCCGGTTTGCGTTATCATGAGGGAAACAGGGAAATAATTAATACCATGAAAGAAAATGGCCGCCTGGTGGCTGCTACAGAGATGGTTCATCAATATCCACATTGTTGGAGATGTAAAAAACCGGTTTTGTTCCGGGCTACCGAGCAATGGTTTGCTTCTCTGGAAGGTTTTCGGGAGCAAGCTCTCCAATCAATACAAGGGGTTAACTGGCACCCGAGATGGGGGGAAGAACGTATTTTTAACATGGTAAAGGATCGCCAGGACTGGTGCATATCTCGCCAGAGAGTGTGGGGAGTGCCCATCCCCATATTTTATTGTGATTCGTGCCAGGAACCTCTGGTAAACGAGGAAACCATAAAAATAGTACAAGACCTTTTTGAAAAAGAGGGGTCGGATGCCTGGTTTATTTATGAAGCCGGTGAAATCCTGCCGTCTCATATAACATGTGAAAAATGCGGAAATGATTCTTTTAAAAAAGAATCGGATATAATGGACGTATGGTTCGATTCGGGCTCCAGCCATATGGCTGTTTGCGACAATCACGAGGATTTGCGCTGGCCGGCGGATCTTTATTTGGAAGGCAGTGATCAATACCGGGGATGGTTTCAGTCATCGCTGCTGACGGCGGTGGCTGTGAAGGGATCGCCACCTTACCGTTCGGTAGTTAGTCACGGTTGGGTGGTAGATGGTGAAGGCAAAAAAATGTCTAAATCATTGGGTAATGTAATTTCTCCGGATGAAATCATTAAAAATTATGGAGCCGATATACTCCGTTTATGGGTTTCTTCGGCGGATTTTACTAAAGATGTTCATCTCTCTGAGGAGATCCTGAAGCAATTGGGAGAAGTTTACCGTAAAATACGCAATACAGCCCGTTTTTTGCTGGGGAATTTGTATGATTATGATCCCCAAAACCATAATATCCCCTATGAGCGCATGGAAGAAATTGACAAGTGGGCTTTAGCCAGGCTGCACATATTGATTCGCAGGGTGACCCGCGCTTATGAAAATTACGAGTACCACCATGTTTTTCATGCTGTTCATAATTTTTGTGTGGTTGACATGAGCAATTTTTATTTAAATGTCCATAAAGATAAACTTTATTGTTCTCATCCCGACTTTGATTCCCGCCGGGCGACCCAATCAGTTATGTTTGATATCCTTAAAGGTTTAACCTTACTTGTAGCGCCTATTCTTACTTTTACCGCAGAAGAAATATGGCAGAAAATACCGGGAGAAAAAGAAAAGAGTGTCCAGTTGGCCGATTGGCCCGAGGTAGGAGAAGAATATATAGATGAAAATTTGTTGAGCAGGTGGGATATGATCCTGGAAGTAAGGGATGAGGTGTTACGCGCTTTGGAGCAGGCGCGTAATGCAAAAGAGATTAAAGATACTTTGGAAGCCGAAGTCTCCATTTGGGCAGATGGCGAGCTTTATGATAAAATATCAGAGTTTGAGGAGCAACTGCCCATGCTTTTTATGGTTTCATGTTGTGATTTAAATAAAGGAACAGACGGTCTTCCGGCAGAGGCATGGAAAAGTGATAGATTGCCCCTGGGGGTGAAAATTGTCAGAAGCAGCCGCGAAAAATGTGAACGCTGCTGGAGTTACGCCGAAAGTGTGGATGAAAAAGGTATCTGCCCCCGCTGTGCAGAGGTAATTGAAAAATTAACATAAGTGGTATTGAGCAGGAAACTCCTGCTTTTAAAAGGAGGAGTAGTTCACAAAGTATATAAGCGCAATCTGGTCACTTTCAACCAGGTCGGAATTGTTACAAAAATTAAGGTGAGGTGGTAAAGGGGATATGGCTAGCAATGAGAAGGAAAATATTAAGTCCGAAGGTGAAGAAGAATCCCGGGACCAATTAGAGGAGCAAAGGGAGTTAAGCCGGCGTATCGACAGGCTTTCCCGGGACATGGAAAATTTTAATATTGCCGAATATATGAACATGCTAAATAATCCCCGGAGATACTGGAAGGTAAACTTCATGGCAGGAGTTGCCAGGGGAGTGGGGTTTGCGCTGGGCGCTATCTTACTTGCCGCTTTGGCAATATATTTTTTACAGCTTATAATTATGATGAACCTTCCCGTGATCAGCGATTTCATCGCCGAGTTGGTAGAAATAGTGCAGGAACACCTGTGAGCTGTCTCCAAATGCCTTTCCGTTGTAGTTATCAATAATACAGAACAGGAGAATGAATATTGCGTTTTTGGGGAGTTGCCCTTATAGTTTTGGTGTTAGACCAGGCAAGCAAGATATTGCTGCAGTACTATTTGGAAGTCGGTGAA
The DNA here is from genome assembly GCA_964636865.1 of uncultured Syntrophomonadaceae bacterium. Taxonomy (GTDB): domain Bacteria; phylum Bacillota; class Dethiobacteria; order DTU022; family PWGO01; genus B1SED10-75. The sequence continues at coordinate 39,273 of CAZWVJ010000011.1, read as the reverse complement.
TCAATTACCGTAATTGGCGGGTTATTTGATATAACTCACGTGCGCAACCCGGGAGCGGCTTTTGGTTTCTTCCCCTATCATACAGGTTTTTTTATTGCAGTTACTGTGATTATAGTTTTGCTTATAATTTATTATCATTTTCACTTGCCCGCCGAGGCCAAAACCCTTCGCTTCTCCCTGGCTTTATTGATGGGAGGGGCGGTTGGTAATTTAATTGATCGTATCAGCACGGGGTATGTGGTTGATTTTTTCTCCCTTTCTTTTTGGCCCCCTGTTTTTAATATGGCGGATGTTGCTATTGTTGCAGGCATTGTGAGCTTTGTTTTGGCTTTATGGTTCAAAGAAGTAAAATTATAGTTAAAGGGAAGAAAAAGCTCAATTCAATGTTTGAGAATAAATAAACTTGCTATAGGTAAAAAAATAATTTAATCCGGGGAGGGTGGAATGACATGTACCCTGTTTTGTGGGAGACTCCTTATTTTGCCATTCATTCATACGGTTTTATGCTTGCGGTGGGTATTCTTGTTTGCGCTTTTTTGCTTTATAAAAAGTCCCCCCGTTGGGGTTATAACCCCGATCATATCTTGGAAATTGTTATTATTTTAGGTTTAGCGGGAGTGCTGGGAGCAAGACTGCTCTTTATTGTTTTAAATTGGAGTTATTACAGCGGAAATTGGGCCGAAATTTTTAGCTTACAGGGAGGGGGGCTATCTTTCTACGGCGCCATAATCCTGGGAATCGGAGGAGCATTATTATGGAGCCGTTGGCGCAAGCTTTCTTTTTTAAAAGTTACTGATTTTTTAGCCCCTTACCTCTTGCTGGGCTATGCATTCGGGAGAATAGGGTGTTTTTTAAACGGATGCTGTTACGGGAAAGAAACAGATGTATTTTGGGCTATGCCGGCTGCATTTGTAGATAATGCCCCCCGTCATCCGGTACAACTTTATGCCAGTGTGGGAGTTTTGCTCCTTTTTTTTCTGGCGCTTTATTTACGAAAATACAGCTATTTTGATGGTTTTCAACTATTAGCGGTCATTATGCTTTATGGTTTTTTAAGGTTTGGAACGGAGTTTTTTCGGGCAGGTGAGGCAGTGTGGATGAACCTTACTTTGGCCCAGATAGGCAGCATTTTAGTGGGGGTAACTATTTTGGCGGCCTTAATTACAGGAAAATTATTGAGTAAACCAGGAGGCAAATTTGCCGGGGGCAGCTAAGGAGATAATATTGAATGTCACTACCGGAGGAAAGCGCCTTGATGCATTTCTTTCCGGTGAAATAATGGAGCTTTCACGGTCCCGGGTGCAGGAGTTGATCAAGGATGGTTATGTGCTAGTGGGAGGCAGTGTGCCTAAACGAAGTTATATTGTACAAGCCGGTGACCGCATTAAAGTCACGATCCCGCCCCTTCAGGATATGGAAGCAAGCCCGGAAGCCATCCCGCTGAATATCTTTTATGAGGACAATTATTTGTTGGTAGTGGACAAGCCGCGGGGAATGGTGGTTCATCCTTCACCGGGCCACGAGGGGGAGACTCTGGTTAATGCTTTGCTTCATCATTGTGAAGATCTATCGGGCATAGGGGGTATGAAACGCCCCGGCATAGTTCATCGCCTGGACAAAGATACTTCCGGATTATTGGTAGTGGCTAAAAATGACTTTGTGCATCAGGAACTCTCCCGGCAGTTGAAAGAAAAAATGATGAGCAGGGTTTATATGGCCCTGGCGTGGGGCAAAATTAAACGCAAAAAGTTTAAAATTTCGGCCCCCTTAGGAAGAGATCCCCGGAATCGTAAAAAAATGGCGGTAGTTGAAGGAGGGAAAGAAGCCGTAACCAATTTGCGGGTAATGGCTTACCCCGGTGAGTGCACACTGCTCCGGGCCGAATTGGAAACCGGAAGAACTCACCAGATAAGGGTTCACCTCTCCTCGCTGGGGCACTCCCTGGTGGGAGATCCGCTTTATGGAGGAAAGAAAAAAATCTTGCAGGAAATTAATTGGCAGGGGCAAGCTTTACATGCCCGCCTGCTAGGTTTTTTCCATCCGCAAACGGGTGCTTATATGCAGTTTATAGCTCCATTTCCGGCCGATTTTAAACGCTTAATGCACTTTTTGCGGGGAGATCGTCTTTAGAATGTCTTTGGGAGTCAACTACTCCTCCCGGCGAAATAAGACATTAGCGGGATTAAGATTGGAACAATTTTTCCAACACAGTTCCTTCCGGTTCAACCGAAATGCTTTGGAAATTTTTATACACGGCCATTCCCGGCTTACGGACAGGGCTTCTGTTTACGTTTTTAACCTGAGTATAATCCACCGTAACCTTAGGCAATGATCTCCCTTTGCTATAATAAGCGGCCAATGTAGCTGCTTCCAGCAATGTTTCTTCATCAGGCGGAAAAGGGCTGCCTTTGATGATTACATGAGAACCGGCTAATTTTTGGACATGCAGCCAGGTGTCGTCACGGGAAGATTTTTTGAAAGTAACTTCATCATTTTGCAGGTTGCTTTGTCCTACCAGGATAGTAAAACCGGTAGAAGATTCAAATGCAAGGGGTTCTGCCGGAGGTGTTTGTTTTTCTTTTGGCTGTTTGCGTTGTTTTTTGATATAGCCGGTTTGAGTTAATTCGCCGTGTATTTGCTCCAGCGTGTTTAAATCTGCATTTCCCAGGGAATAAAGTACATTTTCCAGGTATTCTTTTTCCAACCGGGTGTAATAAAGCCTTTTTTTTATTATTTGTTCTCCTTTTTGGAGCTTACGGTACTTTTGGAAATACCTGCGGGCATTTTCCTGGGGAGAAATGCTGGGTTCCATGGGGATGGAAATGTTTTCCTGGTTGGGATCATAGAGGTTAGGTAGTTCTACCTGAGAATGCTTGCCTGTTAAAAGGTGCATATGAGTTAAAATTAGTTCTCCGAACAAGCGATAATTGTCTGCCTCCCGGGCTTTTAACAGTTCTTCTTTTTGACGTTCTTCTTTTAATTTTATTTTTTTTATTTCTTTTTCAGTGATAGTCTTCAATTTTTCCCGGAGCTGTTTGTAGTATTCCAGATAAAATTTTTGTTGATAATAATAGTCCAGCATCTGGTTCACAGTATTAAAGTATTGGGGGGAATAATCATGGAATATTAAATAATCAAATACGGCATAATGGCTTTTTCCTTCTTTATTTTCTACCAGGACGGGGTTGTAAGACTCATTTTGGTCATTCTGAAGAAGTTCTTGTAAAGCTTCCCATATTTTAGTTATTACATGGGAGGAAGAATCCCGAGGGAAATCATTATTTAAAGCCCTAAATTCCAATTCTTCGGCCAGAAGGGGGCTAATTCCCTGAAAGGATGAAACCAGTGTTTGTTGCCAGGAAGTATTCTCGCGGGTGGATTCCATCACTTTCTTAAAGGTATCAAAATCCATATTTTCCAGAGAATATTTATTTTGGGAGGGAGGCAGTTCGTAAGTTACGCCCGGAAAAATTACCCGGTGCTTGTTGATTTCGGGGGTAATGTGCTTTAATGCTCCCAGTATTGTTTCATTTTCATCAAGTAGAATAATATTGCTGTGACGTCCCATGATTTCCGCCACAAGTTTATAATTATTTGACCCCCGGGAGAGATTAATTAATAAGATCCTTTCCCAGGGGGGATGATGTAAGTCGTTTATTTTTGCGCCTTCTAAATGCTTTCGCAGAAGCATACAAAAGGGAGGCGGTGTGTGTGGTTGGATAAATTTTTGCCGGGTAAGGTGGAACCTGGGCATAGAAGGATTGCATGAAATAAAAAAATTTCCGTATTTTGAGGAATGACCGCAGTGCACCAGTAACTCATAAGAAGAGGGTTGGTATATTTTTTTTATCCTCTCTTGTTGAAGCAAAGGTTTTATTTCCTTTAAAACAGCTGAAAACGTAAAAACATCGAACATAGACTATTATTACCTCCTTACATAGTATAACTTATGCACCTCTTATAAGGCAATTTTCCTATTTGGGTAGAAAAGATAAAATGAGTTTTCATTTAAGCGGTCAAGGTTTCTTGTTAAATAACAACATAAATGGTATTATTATACTCGATAAGATGAGTTATTTATTTATAAATTTGATTTTACGTTTAATTTAAGGAGATATCCCTATTGATTAAAAGTATGACCGGTTATGGTTACGGCTATAGCTTTAAAGATGATGTGGGTATTGGTGTAGAAATAAAGTCCACAAACCATCGCCACCTGGATCTTTTTTTTCGGGTGCCGAAGGAATTGCAATATTGGGAAGAGAACATACGCAGTAAGATAAAAGAAAAGGTGAACCGGGGGCATTTAGAAATAAGGCTAACCATAGAAAATATGCCGGAAGAAATCTACAGCATTAGAGTTAATCGACCCTTACTGATAGCATATTATGAGGCTCTAAGTAACATCAGGGATTTGCTTCAGTTGGAAAACAAAATTGAACTGGACCACTTATTGAATTTTAAAGATATATTTGTGGTGCAGGACAAGCTGGCAGATGATGAAGGGATTAGTTCAGTAATAGAGGAAGCTGTGGGAGTGGCTCTAAAAAATTTGCTTGATCAGAAGGCAAAAGAAGGGAAAAACCTGGACAATGATCTCAGGGAGCGTTGTGTAAAGATTGAAGATTATGCTTCCGCAGTAAATGAAAAAATTCCTTCAATGCAGGAGCGGTACCGGGAAAAATTACAGCAGAAGTTGAAAGAATTGGAAGGGGGGAATTTTGAAGAGGACCGTATTTTAACCGAATGTGCAATTATTGCCGAGCGAAGTGATATTACTGAAGAAATAGTACGCATAAAAAACCATTTGCAACTTTTTAGGGAATCATTGGAGGCAACCGGGGCTGTTGGCCGAAAGCTGGATTTTATTTTGCAGGAGATGTTTCGGGAAATTAATACTATCGGCTCGAAGGCCAGCGATAGTGAAATATCCGGGCATGTGGTGGAAATGAAAGCAGAATTGGAAAAAATGCGGGAGCAAGTTCAAAATATTGAATAGAAAAAGGAGTCGATTTTCCTCCCTTATAGGAGGCGGCCCTAATAAAATTAAAAAAAGGAGGGTGTTTTTTGACTTCTGCCAAATTAATAAACATAGGTTTTGGAAACATTGTTTCGTCGGCGAGGATAATTGCTATTGTGAGCCCTGACTCGGCTCCAATTAAACGCCTTATTAATGAGGCCAGGGATCGGGGCATGTTAATAGATGCTACTTATGGTCGCAGGACAAGGGCTGTTATTATTACAGACAGCGGACATTGTGTTCTTTCGGCTGTTCAGCCGGAAACAGTTAAGCACAGACTTCAACATAAAGAATCTACGGAGGAAGAAGGATAGATTACCGGGGAGGAGAAATTAAGCAGCATGTCGTCGGGATTGCTCATTGTTATTTCAGGTCCATCAGGAGTAGGAAAAGGTACTATAATTAGTAATTTATGCCGGCAATCACCTCAAATTGAGGTTTCGGTTTCTACAACCACTCGTAGTCCCAGGCCCCAGGAAGAAGAAGGCGAAAGTTATTTTTTTGTGAGTGAGCCTGTTTTTGAAGAAAAAATAGGCAATGGTTTCTTTTTGGAATGGGCCAGAGTGTATGGACATTATTACGGTACTTCACGGGAAGTAGTCAAAGAAGCGACTGAAAAGGGAAAAGATATTCTGCTTGAACTTGATGTCCAGGGGGGTATGCAGGTAAAATCGAATATGCCGGAGGCAGTTTTGATATTTATTGCGCCCCCGTCTCTTGCAGAATTAAGGCGGAGAATTACCGAACGAGGTACGGAAATATCAGAGCATATTGAAAAACGGATGGATATAGCTCTCCAAGAGCTAAAATACTATGAAGAATACGATTATATTTTAATTAATAACCGAATTGAAGAAACGGTAAATATTATTAAAACTATAATCAAGGCCGAAAAATACCGGGTTTTTCGTAATAGAAATTTATCCTGGGAATAATAAAAGGGGGGTTGTAGATGCTTTATCCTTCCATCGATGAATTGCTCAAGCAGGTAGATTCCAAATATACTTTGGCTATTGCTTCTGCCAAAAGAGCCCGCCAAATTAGAGACGGCAATCTTCCTATGGTAAAGAGCAATTCATCTAAAGAGGTTACAGTTGCTTTAGAGGAAATTGCGTCCGGGAAAATTGATTATGAAAGAATGAGTAATGGCATAAAGTGATCTTTTACGTCACTGTAAGGAGAGATCTTTTTGGAGCAAAAGAGTATCCTGGTAGGAGTAACAGGGGGAATTGCGGCTTATAAAACGGCGGAATTAGTGCGATTAATTGTGCGGCATGGACTGGATGCTCAGGTGGTAATGACACCGGCGTCTACCAGCTTGATTACTCCTTTAACTTTTCAATCGTTAAGCGGTAAGCCGGTTTATGTAGAGCTTTTTGAAGAGCATGAAAGCAGGATGAGGCATATAGAATTAGCCAACTTGCCTTCTTTGATTGTGGTTGCTCCCGTGACAGCTAATACTCTGGGGAAAATAGCTTCGGGTATTGCGGATAATCTTTTGACCACTATAATATTGGCTTCTTCTGCTCCGGTGATGCTCGTTCCTTCCATGAACGAGAATATGTACCAACAGGAGATAGTACGGGAAAATATAAAAAAATTAAAAGATTATGGTTACTATATTTTAGAACCCGAAGAAGGGGATCTTGCCTGCGGGGCTGCCGGCAGGGGACGTATGCCTTCTCCGGAAGGTATTTTTCTGTGCATTAAAGAACTTTTACAAGATAAAAAAGATTATGTAGGAGCCAAAGTGTTGGTGACGGCAGGGCCAACACGCGAACCGATGGATCCGGTTCGTTTTTTTAGCAATCATTCCACGGGAAAAATGGGGTTAGCCCTTGCGCGCGCATTTAAAGAAAGAGGGGCAAAGGTTTCTCTCATTGCAGGCCCAACAGGTTTACCTTTACCCACTGATATGGATGTTGTAGAGGTTGTTACGGCGAAAGAAATGTGGAATGAAGTGGCAAAAAGGTTTGACGATACCGATATTGTGGTGAAGGCGGCTGCAGTTTCAGATTATCGCCCCCGGCAAGAAGAAACGCAAAAAATGAAAAAGAAAGAAAGCTTAACCGTGGAAATGGAGCAAACCCCCGACATTTTGGAATATTTAGGAGCAAATAAAAAAAATCAGTTTCTGGTGGGATTTGCGGCGGAAACTGAAGATTTAATCGAAAATGCCCGTAAAAAAATGTCGCGTAAGAATTTGGATGTAATTGTGGCTAATGATCTTACAGAGGCGGAAGCGGGCTTTGCCGCGGAGACAAACAAAGTTGTGGCCATTACGCGCCGGGGCGCCAATTACGAAATTCCCCTTATGAGTAAAGAGGACGTATCTCACAACCTGTTGGACATAATCAGGGAAACATTAGATGGTTCTTAAGAGAGGCTCTAAAAGAATAAATATATTAAATATTGAGTAAGAAAAATTTCGATAAACGCTGCCACGAACAATAAAACTATTACTACTGGTAAAATCGAAATAATTTCTTTCCATATGTATTTAAAGCTTCCTTTACGGGTTTCCCCCGGCAAAGGGCTCACGATGGTGTGAAATCCGAGCTTTAAGCCCATTGCCCCACAGAGGAAAAAGGCTGCCAGCTCGGGGAGGCCATGGGGCAAAATGCCCACGACCAAATACCAAACAGAAATGCCCTGATCTATTAACTGGGTACTGAGTAAACCCAATATGCCCCCATTTAACAATAAGGTTAACAGAGGGGACAAGCCCAATATTACACCCAGGAAAAGCATCTGCAGGGAAGATATTGTATTATTGATAAAAACCAGCAGGGCTCCTATGGTGGGGTGGGTTTCGGTTATGAATTCTCCTATTTCTTCAAGGAAGCCCATAGCTTCTTCGTCAAGGCCCATCATTTGTTCTTCTCCGAGGGGTTCTTGAAGGAAGTAGAGAGAAAGAAAACCAAGGATGAAAATGAGTACTGATATAAGCAGCCACCCGCGGTTACGGTAGATAACTTGTAAAAAAGGGTAGAATGCCAGATTCATGGCCGGTTCCTTTCTTAAACGTTCTTGGAAGTTATTATAACTTTTTTTTTATAAATGATAAAGAGTAAACTTATAAATTTATCGGAAAAGAATAGTAGGGATAAAATGCAATTTGCCGAAGTTATAGTAGATATTACTACTGATGCCGTAGACAAACCCTTCCATTACCGAATACCCGAAGAAATTAGGGAATGCGTATATTCGGGTTCCAGGGTTCTTGTGCCATTTGGCATGAGACGGATACCGGGGTATGTTTGGAAACTGATCGAAAAACCGGAAGTAGAGAAAGTAAAAGATATCATTTGTGTGGATGATGAAAGTGTAGCTTTGAATGAAGAATTCCTGGAACTGATTCCCTGGTTTTGCCACCGGTATTACTGTCGTACTATTGAAGCTATTAACATGTTTTTGCCCCCGGGCTATGAACGGATGAAGTATTCGAGGGAAAAGTACCTCGTTCTTATGCCTGAATCCAAACAAAATTCGGCTGATTTCTGGAAAAAATTGGCCCAAAAGGCTCCCCGCCAAAACGAAGTAATGCAGATAATGCTGAGGGAAGAAGAAATTTCCCGGAAGAGACTAATAAAAGAGACGGGTGTAACGCCTAATGTAATAAATGAATTGGTCAAGAAGGGCCTGTTGAAAATTGAAGAAAGGGAGCCTGATTCTTATCTTTTTAATGAGAAAAATGAGAGTTATGGCGCTAAAACAAATGTAGTCCTTACCCATGAACAAGAGGAAATTTTAGAGAGCATAATTAAATCCGTGAAAGCACAAAAGCAGGACAGTTTTTTGATCCATGGAGTTACCGGCAGCGGAAAAACAGAGGTATACCTGGAATGTATAAAAGAGTGTTTAAAACAGGATAAAAGCGCAATCGTTTTGGTTCCGGAAATAGCCCTTACTCCACAAATGATAGCTTATTTTAAAAACAGGCTGCCCGAAGAAGTAGCTCTTTTGCACAGCCAACTTCCTCTGCGAGAACGTTACAACCAGTGGTTTAGGATTAAAAGGGGTAAGTGTAGAGTGGTTTTAGGCACTCGATCTGCAATTTTTGCCCCTTTAAATAACCCGGGGTTAATTATCATAGATGAAGAACAGGAAAACAGTTACAAGCAGGAAGAAACTCCAAGGTATCATGCCGGGGAAGTAGCGCAGTGGAGAGCAAATTATCATGATGCGGTTTTGGTTATGGGGAGCGCCACTCCTTCTATTGAAACATACTGGAAGGCCTGTTCGGGGCAAATGCATCTTTTGGAAATGAAGAAAAGGGCCACGCCTTTTTCTTTGCCCGAAGTATGTATTGTGGATATGCGGCAGGAGATGAAATCGGGTAACCGGAATATTTTTAGCAGGATAATGTCCGACAGGATCACCGAGGTTTTAAATGATGGAGAGCAAGTATTGCTTTTTGTCAATCGCCGCGGGTTTTCTAACTTTGTTCTTTGCAGGGAATGTGGGTATGTAGTGCGTTGTCCCCATTGTTCTGTATCTTTAACCTTTCATGCCGCGAAGAAATTGATGATCTGCCATTATTGTTTTTATATTTCCGGCCCGCCGGAAACTTGTCCTGAATGCAGGAGTACATACATAAGGTACTTCGGAGTGGGGACACAGCGGGTGGAAGAAGAAGTGAAAAAGCTTTTTCCGGAGCGCAGGGTTTTGAGGATGGATCGGGATACAACCACCCGTAAGGGAACACACAAGCAGTTATGGAAAGAATTTAGAGAGGAAAAAGCCCAAATTTTGGTAGGCACCCAAATGGTGGCCAAAGGTATGGATTTTCCGGGTGTTACCCTGGTAGGGGTAGTAGCAGCTGACACGGGCATACATCTACCTGATTTTCGGGCTTCAGAAAGGACATTCCAATTAATTACCCAGGTTTCGGGAAGAGCCGGGAGAGGAGAACGCAGGGGAGAAGTAATTATTCAAACTTATCATCCCGGCCATTACAGCATTGCCTGCGTGAAAGAACATGATTATCACTCATTTTATGAGGAAGAAATACAACAGAGGCGAGAATTAGTTTATCCGCCTTTTTCAGAGATGTTAAGATTTTTATTTGTGTCCGAATCTGAAGGTAAAGGCCATAATGCTTCTCTGGACTTAGCCCGTTTGTTAGAAGATCTTCTTGAAAAAGAGGACAACAACGGTAATTTGGAAATTTTGGGGCCTGCACCGGCTCCGTTGTTTAAAATAAAAAAATACTATCGGCATCAACTTATAATTAAGGGAGAAGACATCAACCGATTATCTGATTCTATTAGAGAAGTGGTCAAGGAATTTAAAAATACATGGAACCCATCGGATGTAAGGCTGGTGATAGATTTTAATCCCCAGGTAATGTTATAATAAAATCACGGAGGTGAAAACTATATATGGCCATTAGAAAACTTGTAAGTTCAGAAAATGAGGTGCTGAGAGAAAAGGCTTCGGTAATAAAAACTATTACCAAGCCTACAATTGTTTTACTCGATGATATGGTAGAAACTATGTTTTATTACGAGGGCTTGGGTTTGGCTGCTCCCCAGTTGGGAATACCCCGCCAGGGTATAGTTGTAAATTTGGGAGAAGGAGAAGCCTTAAAATTAATTAATCCCGAAATTTTAGAATCTGACGGTGAAGTTGTTGAGGTGGAAGGATGTCTCAGCTTGCCGGGGGTTTTAGGCGAGGTAGCCCGGGCGGAAAATATTTTGGTAGAAGCATTAAATGAAGATAATACCACCTTTAAGATGAATGCCTCGGGACTTTTAGCGAGAATTTTACAGCATGAAATAGACCACTTGAAGGGGATTCTCTTTATCGATAGAGCCCAACGTGTGGTTGATCCGGAAGAGATAGAAGCGAAAGGGGAAAATATTTGAATCCGTTGAAGATTTTATTCATGGGTTCTCCGGAATTTGCTATACCTTCATTAAAACGCCTGAGGGAAAGTGAACATATCTTGCAGGGTATAGTAACTCAACCGGATCGTCCCCGCGGACGAGGGTATCGAACTACCCCCACACCGGTTAAAAAATGGGCTGCTGACAGGAAACTATATGTATATCAGCCGCTTAAACTGCATGATGAAGAATTTTATAAGTCTCTGCAGGTATTATCTCCGGATCTCATTGTCAATGTAGCTTTTGGAAGTATAATTCCCCAAACTATTTTAAATCTTCCCTCCCGGGGTAGCATTAATTTACATCCATCTTTACTGCCGGCATATAGGGGTGCGGCTCCTATACAGAGAGCTATTTTAAATGGGGAAGAAATTACCGGCGTTACAGTCTTATTTATGGAAGAAGAGCTGGATGCAGGCAACATAATATTGCAGGAAGAGGAGCTAATTTCCATTGATGATACTACCGGTGACGTTATGCAGCGTTTGTCCGAGAAAGGAGCGGATTTGCTCCTGCATGCCGTTAATTTGATAGCCGGAGGGGAAGTGGTGAGCACCCCGCAGGATCCTGCAGGCATTACGTACGCTCCCATGTTAACCCGGGAGGAAGAAATTATTGACTGGGGTAATTCCTCGCCGGATATTCATAATAAAGTAAGGGGGCTGTCTCCATTTCCCGGCGCTTATACTTTTTATGGGAATACCCGGTTGAAAATATGGAAAACAGATATTAAGGGCTCAGATGAGGAAGAACATCCCGCCACATTGCCCGGGACGGTGCTTTCTAAGGAAACGGAAGGTTTTAAAGTAAAAACGGGTGATGGAGTAATAAAAGTAGTGAAGGTGCAACCGGCGGGTAAAAAGACCATTCATGCCGCTGAATTTTGCCGTGGTTATAATTTACAGGAAGGCACTATATTAGGAAAAGTTTAATTATATTTAGCCGGGTAACCGGTACTTTCGGGGTAGGAACTACTCTTATAGGTCGGGTAAACTTGTGGAATTAGCCAAATTGAAGAAGAAACTCCCGTGTCTAAGCGAAGGGAAAGCGGGAGTGTTTCACGTGATGCAACCATGCAAAATCTTGGAGGAGATTTTATTATGGGGCAAGAATATAAAGATACAACTGTGAATACGGCCAGGGAAGCCTCTTTAAAAACCCTGGTCAAAATTGAGGAAAGCAAATCTTATATAAATCTTTTACTCCCTTCTTATCTAAAAAAATTACCTCTCGGGCAAAGGGCTTTAGCTACTATTGTAACTTATGGGAGCGTACAGCGCCTTAATACCCTGGATTGGATTCTAAATCTTTTTTTAGAACGCCCTTTGCATACCCTTACTCCTCATATACGTAATCTTTTACGGACAGCTGTTTACCAAATAATTTACATGGACAATATCCCTGCGCCGGTGGTAGTAGATGAATCGGTTAAATTGAGTTATCGTTATGGACATAAAGGAGTTGCCCGACTGGTTAATGCGGTATTGCGCAAAATATCTTTAAATGCCGAATCTCTGCCCTGGCCCGATTTGGAAAAGGACCCTTCTTTACATATTTCTCTGGTGCACAGTTTTCCCCTGTGGATGGTAAAAAGGTGGATAAACCGGATTGGTGTTGAGGAAACAATAGAATTATGCCGGTTTAATAATGAAGTACCGCCGGTGACAATTAGAGTAAACCGCCTCATAACAGATCGTGCCCGGTTGGAAAATGCTTTGTTCCGGGAAGGGGTAAAAACTGAAGAAGTACCCGGGTTAAAGGAGGCTCTTCGCGTTTATCCGGAACCTGGGGTATTTTTAAGTGAATTGACTTCTTTTCGGGAAGGGTTGTTTACAATTCAGGGCGAGTCTTCTGTTTTTGCCGGCAGGCTGCTTCATCCACAACCGGGAGAAACTGTAATAGATATCTGCAGTGCCCCCGGGGGAAAGGCTACTCACCTGGCGGAGATAATGGAAAATTATGGATTAATAAAAGCAGGGGATATTTATTCTGCCAAATTAAACCTGGTGGAAAAATCTGCGCAAAGGTTGGGAATAGAGATTATCCGGACCCACTTATGGGACGGACGGGAAATAGCTCAACATACATCCCCGGCTGACGCTGTTTTATGTGATGCGCCCTGTTCGGGTTTGGGCGTAATAAATAAGAAACCGGATTTAAAATGGGCAAAAAGTGAGGAGCAAATCACTCGTTTAAGCGAACTTCAAAAACAATTGCTCCGGGCTTCTTCCCGGGTGGTGAAAGAAGGGGGTAATCTGCTATACTGCGTATGCAGTAATGAACCTGAAGAAACACGGGAAGTAATAGATTCATTTTTGAAAGATAATAGATCGTTTAAATTGTCAAGAATGTCGCGAGAATTGCAAAAAAATGATTGGGAGCAAGATGATAATAAGGGAATTTGGGAATTTTATCCGCATATTCATCAACGTGAAGGATTTTTTATGGCTTTGTTAGAAAAGTGTTAGAAAAGAATTAGAAGTGGGAGTTGAAGGTGCGGTGCGTTGTTTTTTCGAAAGTATTTTGCTATACTGAGCGGGGTATGGTTAAATAGCTAAAAGAGGCCAATTAGCAAAATTAGCAGTGTATTGATAATAGTTGCTTGCTGTTGAAGCTTAATGAGAGATGGGGAGATAATAAATGAAGATTATCGGGCGTTCGGACCCGGGTAAAGAGCGCCAAAGTAATGAAGACAACTTTTTTTTCAGAGTTGATGGCGATCATGCTGTGGTAGCTGTCGCTGATGGCATGGGAGGACATGCAGCAGGAGAAGTTGCCAGTTCCCTAGTAGTAGATGTATTATCTCGTTATGTTATGGATGCCTCAATCTCTGAGCTGTGTGAACTTTGTGCAGACAATGATATTATTGAATTTATTCAGAAATTGATAGATGAAGCAAATTATGAAATCTTTGAAACCGGCCGTCAAGAAGCTGACAAATTTGGTATGGGAACTACCTTCACCATGGGTTTTATTTGTCATAATTACCTGGTAATCGGCCATGTCGGTGACAGCAGGGTATATCTTATTTCCGATAATAAAATGCGTCGATTGACCAATGATCATTCTGTGGTTGAAGAGATGCTTAGGGAAGGAAAAATTACTGCCGAAGAAGCGAAAAGTCATCCCCAGAAAAACATGCTCACCAAGGCGTTGGGTAACTCTCTACATATAGATGTGGACATAGAGACTGTTCATTTAAAGGAAGGAGATGCCCTTCTTTTTTGTACCGACGGGCTTACTTCATTGATTGAAGAAGCAGAAATAAATCAAATGGTCTGTGATAAAAGTGCTTCCCCCCTGGAAGCAGCTGATGATTTAATCATGCTGGCTAATGACCGGGGAGGGTATGATAATATTACGCTGGTAGTCGTTACTGAATTGGGAGGATAATTTTAAATGATCGGGAAAAAATTAAAGGATCGGTATGAAATACTTGTCAAAATTGGCTGCGGGGGAATGGCTAATGTATACTCAGCCCGAGACAGCCTCTTAAATCGTATCGTTACGATTAAAGTGCTTAAGGATTACCTGGCAAGTGACGAAGAATTTATTAGGCGCCTTCATCGTGAAGCTCAAGCTGCTGCCGGACTTTCTCACCCTCACATTGTGAATATTTACGATGTGGGAGAAGAGAATGATGTGCATTTTATTGTGATGGAGTATGTGCAGGGCAAAACATTAAAAGATTTAATCCATGAAAAAGGGCTAATACCGGTAGATACTGCGGTGGAGATAATGCGTCAAATTACAGAGGCCATACATCATGCTCACACCCAGAGGGTTATTCATCGTGATATAAAACCGCAAAATATATTGATTTCTCACGGGGGACAAGTTAAGGTTACGGATTTTGGCATTGCTGTTGCTATGGACTCTGCCACGGTAACCAATAATGAACAAGTAATGGGTTCCGTGCATTATTTTTCCCCTGAGCAGGCCAAAGGGAATTTGACCAGTGAACAGTCTGATATATACTCTCTGGGCATAGTTTTTTATGAAATGCTAACCGGACAGGTTCCTTATATCGGGGAAAGCCCTATTTCTGTTGCTCTGAAGCATTTAAACGAGGATGTGCGCCCGCCCAGCGAGCTTAATAGTGAAATTCCATATCCATTGGAAATGGTAATATTAAAAGCTGTCCAAAAAAATCCGTCACAGCGTTATGCCAACGCTCGGGAGTTTTTAGAAGATATACAGCTTTTCCAAGAGGAAAAGAGAGTGGGTATCGCCAATAAAAGCGGAGGAAAAGTTGAAGAAACAGAAAACACCTTGATAATGGAGCCTGTAAAAGAAAACAAAGATATAACAGAAAGAGTTTCCAGGCCAAGCTCGCCGGAACCAAGCAGCTACCAGAAAAGCGGTAAAGCCGGGCAAAAAACATCGCTAATGAAAAATAAACCTTTTTTGATTATGTTAATAGTTGTCTTATTGGCAGGCTTGACTGTAGGTGGCTACTTCATTTTTCTGAGTATGATGGCGGTGCCCGAGGTAGAAGTGCCTGATATTTTGGGAATGGAGCTTACAGAAGCCATGAATGCCCTTGAAGAGGCGGGTTTTGATTACAATTACACATATGTGCATGATGATGAGGTGCCGGACGATCATATAATTTCTCAAAATCCGGCAGGGGGTGAAATAGTAAAAGAGAACCGGGTGATAGAAATGGAGGTAAGTAAGGGGCGCAAAGCTATTGAAGTCCCGCAATTGGAAGGTCTACCCCAGAATGAGGCTTTACAATCCCTGGGTAACCTGGAGTTAGAAGGTGCCGTGGAAGAAGAATATAGTGCGGATGTAGAGAGAGGGTATGTGATCCGGCAAGATCCTAGGGCCGGCGTGCATTTAAATAGAGGTGATGAAGTTTTACTTTATGTAAGTAAAGGTGTACGTTCTTTTCCCATTAGAAACCTCAAAGGAAAAAGCAGAGAAGAAGTGGAAGATTACTTAGATGAAGAAGGTTTAGTATTAAACAGGGAATATGAAGAACATTCCGAAGAACCTGAAGGAAAGGTTATTGAACAACATCCTCCTGCCGGCACGGAGGTGGAAGTAGGGGAATTAGTTGATATTACCTGGAGCAAAGGAGCTCATACGGATGCTGAGGATGAAGAAGAAAACGGCGATGAGGAAGAAAACGGCAATGGAGAAGAAAATGGTGAGGCAGAACCCGATGAAGAAAATTAGAAGTAAGCAAGGCATTTGTTAAAATAGAGTGATGAAAAATAAGGCGGGGAGTGGTGATTATTTAATTAATGGATTTGAAGCAGGGAAGGTTAATACGCGCAATCGGAGGATTTTTTGATGTATATGTATGTCCCGGGGAAGTATATCGCTGTCAAATAAAAGGAAAACTTAAACAGAAAAACAAAGGGGAAACATATATTAGTGTAGGCGACATGGTTGAGTTTTCCCTGGATGCTCATGGGCAGGGGATTATAGAAGATATCTTGCCCCGCGATAATTACCTGCAGCGTCCCGAAGTTGCCAATGTTAGCCAGCTTATATCTGTTATTTCGGCACGAAAGCCCTTTCCGGATTGGAACTTACTAAGCCGACAGCTGGTAGCGGCAGAAAGTAATGGGATCAAATCGTTGATCTGCTTAAATAAAAAAGATTTAGTGGCGAATAATGAACTGGAAGAAATCACCGAAATATTAAAGATGTATCCATACGAAGTTGTCATCTCCAGCGCTTTAACCGGTGAGGGCATGGAAAAAGTAAAGGAGACTTTGGAGGGCCACATTTCAGTGTTTTCCGGTTCTTCCGGAGTGGGGAAGTCTTCCCTTATTAATGCTATAAAGCCGGATTTGGATTTAGAGACGGGCGAAGTAAGCGAGAAAGGAAAACGAGGTCGGCATACTACCCGGCGGGTTGAAATATTACCTCTAAACGAGGGTATGATAGTAGATACTCCGGGATTTTCCAAGTTGGATTTGTCCGGTGAAGAAATGGATTGCCCGGATATTTATTTTCCTGAAATGCAACCATACCGGGCATATTGTAAATTCAGGGATTGCTACCATAAAGACGAGCCTAATTGTGCTGTAAAAAAAGCGGTTGAAGATGGATTTATCAGTGAAATGCGCTATCAACACTATTTATCTTTCCTGCGGGAGATGGAAAACAGTGACAAAAAGAGGATGTGAGGAATTTGGTTAAAGTATCTCCGTCGATATTATCGGCAAACTTTTTTAATCTGGAACAAGACATAAGATGGGTGGAGCAAAGCAATGCAGATTGGCTTCATGTGGATGTTATGGATGGGAGGTTTGTTCCCCGTATTACCATTGGTAGCCAGGTTGTAGATGCTATTTGTTCCCGCAGCGACCTTTTTTTGGATGTTCATCTGATGATAGTGGAGCCGGAAAAACATATTCTGGACTTTTATAACGCAGGCGCTGATTTAATCACCGTCCATGCGGAAGCAACTCCTCATTTGCATCTCCTTCTCCAAAATATTAAGGAGTTGGGCATTAAGGCCGGGATTGCTTTAAATCCGGCTACTTCCGTGAAAGAGCTGGATTATGTTTGGGATCTAGTAGATTTAGTCCTGGTTATGAGTGTAAACCCCGGATATGCCGGACAGGCATTTATTCCCGAGGTTATACCTAAAATTCAAGAAATCTCATCCGTTATTACGGAATCAAAAAGAAATATTGAACTGGAAGTCGATGGCGGCATTACTCCTTCTACAGCTCCGGAGGTTGTGAAAGCCGGTGCCTCCGTTTTGGTAATGGGCTCGGCAATTTTTAACAAAAAGGAAAAAGGGGTTGAAACAATCAAGGAGGTAAAGAAGCTCAAAAGAGGTTGAACGGTGAATTCACATACATAGGAAAATATGATATAATTATTTATACTTTAATAAAAAATAATAAAGTTCCTTCGGGGTCAGGTGAGAAAGCATAGCTTTCAATTCCGAACCGGCGGTGTTCCCTTGGGGTAAGCCCGCGAGCTAAAATTTGGCTGATCCGGTGAAATTCCGGAGCCGACAGTAAAGTCTGGAAGGGAGAAGGAAGATAGTACTTTTATGAAAAATCCTTTAAGCTAAATGTGCTTTAATGTCCCCGAAAATTTGACGGGGACATTTTTTAGGTGTAAGGAAGAGGTGAATTTTTGTGAGGCCCCATGAAAAGTTTATGAGGCTGGCCCTTCATTTGGCTGAGAAAGGGAAGGGTTTAACCAACCCTAACCCGATGGTGGGAGCTGTGGTAGTCAAAGGCGGAAAAATTTTGGGCAAAGGTTATCATCGGGCAGCGGGAGAGCCTCACGCCGAAGTAATTGCTTTGGAGGAGGCAGGGGAAAAAGCAAAGGGAGCTGAGCTTTATGTTAATTTAGAGCCGTGCTGCCATTATGGAAGAACCCCGCCTTGTGTGGAGAAAATATGGGAATCAGGCATTAAAAAAGTTGTAGTGGCTATGAGCGACCCCAATCCCCGCGTTAAGGGAGAGGGTATCAGGCAGTTGCGTGAAAAAGGGATTGAAGTGAAAGAAGGGGTTTTACAAGCACAAGCGCGGCAGCTTAATGAGGTTTTTGTCAAATATATTACCACTCAAGAGCCTTTTGTGATAGTTAAAACCGCTATGAGCCTTGATGGTAAAATTGCTACCCGCGAAGGAGATTCGCGCTGGATTACCGGAAAAGAGTCGCGGCATCTGGCGCATCTATTACGCAGCCGGGTTGATGGGGTGGTGGTAGGGATTGAAACTATATTGCAGGATGATCCGGCGTTAACTACGCGCCTGGATGATAATCTGTTGGCGGGGGATGCGGCTCGCATAATTGTAGATAGCAAGTGCCGGTTGCCTCCGAATGCAAAAGTTATAAATCCTGCTTCAGAAGCTCCTACTATAGCGGCAGTTTCCTCGGAAGTGCCCCGGCAAAATTATGAGCTTTTGATGGAGCAGGGGGTAGAAGTGTTGCCCCTTCCGACAAAACAGGATAAAATATCTTTAAAAGCTCTTATAGAATTACTGGGGCAAAGAGGCATGAGCAGTTTATTGGTTGAAGGGGGCGGTACTTTAAACTATGGATTTTTGCAGGAAGGACTTATCGATAAATTATATTTGTTCATAGGTCCGGTCATTTGCGGAGGGAATGATGCTCCTACGCCATTTTCCGGAGAAGGTGTGAGCTTGTTGAGCGAAGCGTGGGGAGTTTCAAACATAGAAATTGAAAATTATGGAGATGACTTGTTATTAGTGGGTTATCCGCAGAAGAAAAAGTTAAGAGAGAGGGAGACAGATGTTCACCGGACTAATTGAAGAAATAGGACGTATTGATTCTTCCAGACGGAGCAAAGAAGATTTTAAGCTTTCTATAAACGGGCAGGAAGTTAACAAAGAATTGGCCCTTGGAGACAGTATAGCTGTGAACGGAGTTTGCCTAACGGTAAGTAATTTAGGCACGGGAGGGCAATTTGAAGTAGACGTGATGCCGGAAACTATGCATAGCACTAATTTGAAGGAACTTTCCGCCGGCAGCCCGGTTAATTTGGAGCGGGCATTACAGGCGGGAAGTCGCCTGGGTGGACATTTTGTAAATGGTCATGTAGACGGGACTGTTAGCCTTCTTTACCGGAGACCGGAAGGAAATGCGGTAATAATGGGTTTTACCGCTTCTCCCGAACTATTAAAGTATATTGTGAAAAAAGGCTCGGTGGCTGTTGATGGAGTAAGCCTGACAGTGGCAGAAATTTCTGCTGAAGGTTTTAGCGTTTCGCTGGTTCCGCATACTTTAAATGTTACCACATTGGGGGAAAAAAAGGTGGGAGCGCAATTTAATTTGGAGGTGGATATTCTGGGTAAGTACGTGGAAAAATATCTGGAAAAATTTTTAGCCAAACAACCTGAGGAGAAGAAAGAAGCCATAACGGAAGAATTCCTCCGGGAAAAAGGTTTTTAGAAAGGGGAATTAATTATGTCGTTTAGCACTATAGAAGAAGCCCTGGAAGATTTGCAAAACGGAAAAATGGTTATCGTGGTTGATGATGAAGATCGGGAGAACGAGGGAGATCTGATCATGGCTGCAGAAAAAGCTACTGCGGAAGGAATTAATTTCATGGCCCGTTATGGAAGGGGGTTAATTTGTGTCCCCTTAGCGGCTCAAAGAGTAGAAGAACTGGAACTTCCTTTGATGGTTTCGCGCAATACAGAAACTCAGGGAACTGCTTTTACAGTATCGGTGGATTCGGCAAATTGCACTACCGGTATTTCCGCTCCCGAAAGGGCTGAAACCGTCCGTACTTTGATCAATCCGGCTACCCGCCCCGAGGAATTGATGCGGCCGGGCCATATTTTCCCCTTACAGGCAAAAGAAGGCGGAGTTTTAAGGAGAGCAGGCCATACAGAAGCTGCAGTGGACCTAAGCAGGATGGCCGGACTCTACCCGGCGGGAGTCATATGTGAAATTATGAATGAAGACGGCACCATGGCCCGGGTGCCTCAGTTAATTGAATTTGCCCGGGAGCATGATTTAAAGATTATTACTATTGCCGAACTCATAAATTATCGGATGAAAGAAGAAAAGCTGATATGGAGGATAGCAGAATCTACTCTGCCCACTATTTATGGAGATTTTTCCATTATAGTTTATGGAAATTCTGTGGATAATCAGCATCACCTGGCTCTGATAAAAGGAGAAATAAAGCCGGAGGATGAGGTATTGGTAAGGGTCCATTCCGAATGCTTGACCGGCGATGCTTTGGGTTCTTTGCGATGTGACTGTGGCAATCAATTGCATCTTGCCTTAAAGCAAATTTCGGAAGAAGAAGGGGGAGTGCTGCTTTATATGCGGCAAGAGGGCAGAGGCATCGGGCTTTTAAATAAGATCAAATGTTATCAATTACAGGACGAGGGAAAAGATACAGTGGAAGCCAATGAAGCTTTGGGTTTTGCCCCGGATTTGCGTGACTATGGAATAGGCGCCCAGATTCTGGTTGATTTAAATTTGGGAAAAATTAAATTGTTGACCAACAACCCGCGGAAAATTAAAGGTTTAGAGGGGTATGATTTATCTGTCGTGGAAAGGGTTCCCCTGGAAAGTGATCCCAATCCACATAATTGTAATTATCTTACGGCTAAAAGAGATAAATTGGGACATTACCTTGAGCTATAACAATTCACTAAAGTAAAGGGAAAAGCTTGGAAGAACTGAGAAATTATTCTTATAAAAACTGGCGCAGATGCGATTAAAGGCTGTTTTAAAGAGGAGAGGAATTTTGAATCGGTTTTATGCCTGATAAGGGCAATATTTAGCAAACAAGTTTAAAGGAGGAAACATTTAAAATGGGAAAGAACTATGAAGGAAATGTAATTGCGAGTAATTACCGTTTTGGATTGATAGTAAGCCGTTTTAACGAATTTATATCTTCGAAGCTTTTATCCGGTGCCCTTGATACTCTCAAGCGACATGACGCCCGGGATGAAAATGTAGAAGTCGCCTGGGTGCCGGGAGCAATGGAAGTGCCGCTGGTAGCCCAAAAAATGGCTAAGGGGCAAAAGTATGACGCAGTGATATGTCTGGGAGCGGTAATCAGAGGTTCAACGCCGCATTTTGAATATGTAGCGGCGGAAGCTGCCAAAGGAGTTGCAAGGGTGGCATTGGAAACAGGTGTTCCGGTTATATTTGGCATAGTCACAAGTGATACTCTGGAACAGGCTATTGAGCGGGCAGGCTCAAAAGCCGGCAATAAGGGCTCGGAAGCTGCCATGCATGCTATAGAAATGGCCGATCTTCATCGTCAATTAGGCTGATTTGGTTTATCATACTTATGGAATAATTAAAGACGCTTTTCAAGCGTTTAATTGTTTCATTCGACGGAATTAGAATTTATGGTGGCGAGGTAATTGAGGCGGCATATATGCTCCGATTGTTTGGGAACAAAACCGGGAAAGGCGGGAGAATAATGCCCGTCTTTCTTATTTTTATGTGTCGTGCTTGTGAATTTATGGTATTATGGTTTTGGCTTATTTGATAGGAGAGTGAAAACTGGCATGGATGCCCCAAAATTTTTAATTATTGACGGCAACAGCATTGCATATCGGGCTTTTTACGCTCTTCCTTTTTTACATAATAAACGGGGAGAGCACACTAACGCTATTTATGGGTTTACCAATATGCTGATGGGTATACTCGAAAAGGTTAACCCGGATTTTGCGGCTGTAGTTTTTGACAGTGCTGCTCCTACATTCCGCCACCTTATTTATGAAGAGTACAAAGCTCAAAGGGAGGAAACTCCTTCCGAGTTAAATGAACAGATCTTGCATATTAAAGAACTCGTAGATGCCTTCAATATACCGGTTTTTGAGCTAGATGGATATGAAGCGGATGATATTATTGGCACCCTGGCTAAAAGAGCAGAAAAAGAAGGGATAGAAGCCCTTCTATTTAGTGGAGATAAAGACCTTTTACAGCTCATTTCCGAAACTACCAAAGTTATTCTGGTGCGTAAAGGTATTTCAGATATGCAAGAATATGACCTTGCCAAAGTAAAAGAAAGGTATAACTTGACTCCGGAACAAATTGTTGATCTTAAGGCCTTAGAGGGAGATCCTTCGGATAACATCCCCGGGGTTCCGGGAATTGGGGAAAAAACGGCACTTAAACTTCTACAGCAATACCGGAACCTGGATCATTTACTATCGTTTACAGAAGATTTGCAGGGAAAATTGAGAGAGAAATTGGAAGAAAACAAAGAGCAGGCAGAGTTGAGCCGGCAGCTGGCGTTGATTAATTGTGATATTGATGAATTCGATTTTACCTGGGAGCAGTGCAAGTATTCTTCTCCTGATTATCATCGCCTCAGGGATATTTTTATGGATTTGGATTTTAAACAATTATTGGAGAAACTTCCCCCAGAACTGGCAGTTAAATCAGGTGCGGCAGCAAAAGACCAAACCCCGGAAATGGAAGAAATAAAAAACACATCCCAAATTATAGAAATAAAGAAATCCGTCCCCGATAACGAGGAACTGGCTATAGCCCTGGAACCGGGTAAAGGTTATCCCACATGGAAATGTGCGCCGGTAGCCGTTGCTTTTGCATATAGAGATTCTACCGCCTATTATTTTTCTCCCGCTTTATTTGATTCCGATGAATGGAAACTTGTTTTTAAGGAACTATGGACGGTTGAAAATAAAATAAAGGTATGGGGACACAATATTAAGCAATTGATTAATTTGCTTGCTTATCTTGATTTACCGGTGCCCTCTCCTGTTTTTGATTCTATGCTGGCGGCTTATCTTTTGGATCCGGGGAGGGGAAGTTTGGACAGCCGGAGCATTTTGCAAGAGTACCTGGATTTGGACCTATTTACGGGTATGCAAAAGAAAGAAGCTCAAAGTGGTGAAGATATTTGCCGGGCACTTGCGGCAGAGGTATTTTATTATTTTGATTTACAGAAGGAAATGGAAGCTAAATTAACGGCAAATGGGTTAAGTGAACTGTATTTTAGCCTGGAATTACCCCTTTCCCTGGTGCTTTCCCATATGGAAAGGGAAGGCATTTGCGTGGAAAAAGAAATTCTTAATAACCTTTCGGCAGAAATAAATGTAACCATAGAAAAATTACGCAAGGAAATATTTAACCTGGCGGGAGAAGAATTTAACCTCAACTCTCCGCGTCAGCTTGCCACAATACTATTTGAGAAATTGGAGATGCCGGTAAAGAAAAAAACCAAAACCGGATACTCCACGGATGTAAATGTTTTAATGGAACTGGCTCGGGATTATGAGATTGCCGAAAAAATTTTGCAATACCGCCAGTTAGAAAAGCTTGAGAACACCTATCTTTCAGGATTACTGCCCTATATAGACGGAGAAACCGGAAAAATATACACTACGTTTAACCAGACTATTACCACTACCGGGCGTTTAAGCAGTAAAGAACCGAATTTACAGAATATCCCCGTAAGATTAGATGAAGGAAGGCGCATTCGCCAGGCTTTTGTCCCTTCCCGGCAGGGTGATGTTTTTGTGGGCGCAGATTATTCCCAAATTGAGCTGCGGATACTGGCCCATCTTTCCGAAGATCCTACACTACTGGAGGCTTTTCGCAGTGATGAGGATATCCACCAGCGCACTGCTGCCGAAATTTTTAATGTTAAAGGGGAAGAAGTAAGCTCTGCCATGCGGAAAAGGGCCAAGGCCGTGAATTTCGGTATTATTTATGGTATTAGCGATTATGGGCTGGCGCAGGATCTCAAAATTTCTCGCAAAGAAGCTCAAAAATATATTGATAGTTACTTTGAACGCTATGAGGGTGTAAAAGATTATATGGATAAAATAGTAGAGAAAGCCCGGGAGCAAGGGTATGTAGCCACACTCTTTAACCGTCGGCGTTATCTGCCGGAAATTAATGACAAAAATTTTAGTCGGCGAAGCTTTGCCGAGCGTACTGCGCGTAATACGCCTATTCAAGGGTCGGCTGCCGACATTATAAAGCGGGCTATGCTGCGTGTTCATAAACAGCTAAAAGAACAGAATTTTGCTGCCAGGTTACTTTTGCAGGTTCATGATGAGCTCATAGTGGAATTACCCGGAGAAGAAAGATTGACGGTTGCCGCCATTCTCAAAGAAGAGATGGAAAATGCCGCCGAACTCATTGTGCCGGTAAAAGTAGATATTTCTTATGGCAGCAGTTGGTATGAATTGGGGTAAATAATTATGCCTGAATTACCGGAAGTAGAAGTGGTAAAACAAGAATTGGAAAAGCTTCTCAGAGGAGAAATAATAAAAGAGGCAAAAATTTATTTTTCCGGGGCGGTGGGTTACCCCGAAACAGATGAATTTATGCGCTTAATCAAAGGAAAAAAAATTAAGCAGTTAACCCGTAAAGGTAAATATTTAACACTTAACTTGTCAGGTAATTTCAGGTTGATAGTTCATTTCCGCATGACCGGAACCCTAAAATACGAAAATTCCGGCCATTCAACGCCCTCAAGGCATGTCCGCATTGTTTTGTATTTAGAATCAGGCCGATCCATCTATTTCATAGATCAGCGTAAGTTTGGGAAAATGTGGCTTTTACAGCCGGGAGAAGATAGGTGCAGTGGTATTGAGCAATTGGGTCCGGATTGGTGGAATGAAGCCAGCCTGCCGTTATTTAAAGAAAGACTTGCTTCCCGGGGTAATTCTCGCCTTAAGCCCTTACTATTAGATCAAAAGTTTATGTCCGGGTTGGGAAATATTTACGTTGATGAAAGCCTTTATCGGGCGCGACTACATCCTTCCTGCCGGGCAAGATATTTGGGGGAATCAAAAAAGGAGGAACTCTTTCAAATTATAAGAAGGACGTTAGAAGAAGGCATTGAGCATGGAGGAACAACTATCCGCGATTACCGGCATGCGAACGGTAATATTGGGGGATACCAGGAAATGCTGCAGGTTTATAGAAAGCAGGGGGGGGCATGCAAAAATTGCCATCAAGTTATTAAACGAATCTCTTTGGGAGGAAGGGGAACATTTTTTTGTCCCGGCTGCCAGCAGGATGTTGAAGATTAACTTGTGGGACAAGGGGACAGGTCCCTTGTCCCAGGGCTAGGTTTTTTTAACAGGTAACCGTTCATAAAGGTAAGCGATGTGACAAGGGACATGTTCCCGCAGTCCCACAGCCTTTAGACATAATTCACCTGCCACACCCGCATCGGCGGCGTTTTTCCTTCCTGTCACCTCTGAATAGTTACAAGTAAATGTGAAGGAGAAAAAGTAAAATAGATTTTTTTATTGCTCTAGACGAATTTTTCGTTTAAAATTAAGCCCTGTGCACTTTTAAGGAGGTTGGTTAATGCTTATTTTGGGACTCACCGGGGGGATAGCTTCCGGCAAATCAACTGTAGTGGAGATACTAAAAAACAAAGGGGCAATTATTTTTGATACGGACATTTTGGCCCGCGAAGTAGTAAATGTCGGCGAGCCGGCCTGGGAAGAGATAATTGCTTACTTTGGCGAAGATATTAAATTACCGGACGGGGCCATTGACAGAAAAAAACTCGGCAATATCGTATTTAATGATCCGGAAGCTCGCCATAAATTAAATTTGATTGTGCATCCCCGCATTGTGGAAAAATTACTCGCAGAGACAGATAAATTAAGAAATAAAAAAAATCCGCCGAAAGTGGTGGTTTATGATGTGCCTCTTCTAATAGAAGCGGGTATGAATAAAATGGTAGATATGGTAGTGCTGGTTTATGCTTCTCCTGAAATTCAAAAAGAAAGGCTTAAATTCAGAGATGGCTTAAGTGAAGAAGAAATCGAGTCGCGAATTGGTTCTCAAATGCCTATGGAAGAAAAGAAAAAGTATGCTGATTATATAATTTATAACGAAAGCCACCTGGAAGAAACTACCCGCCAGATTGAAGAGTTATGGAGTATTTTGCCCTTAGTTAACGAAAGAAAATCGGGTAAAAACAGGAAATAAATACGGGAGGTTTTTTAATGCATCACATTACACTAATTCGAGGAGATGGATCCGGACCTGATATTGCGGCAGCGACATTAAAGGTTTTAGAAAACAGTGGCGCTGAAATTAGATGGCATGAAGTAGAAGCGGGTGAGGCAGCGTTACAAAAGTATGGTACACCCTTGCCGGATGAAGTTCTGGAGTCTATACAAAAGAATGGGGTGGCTTTGAAGGGGCCGGTAGCTACTCCTGTTGGGACGGGCTTTCGGAGTATTAACGTAGCTTTGCGCCAGAATTTGGGGCTTTATACCAATCTAAGGCCGGCAAAAAGTTACCCGGGGGTAAAATCGCTTTTTAAAGAAATAGACCTGGTTGTAGTAAGGGAAAATACAGAAGACCTTTATTCCGGGGTGGAACATATGGTAGGTGAAGATGCGGCAGAAAGTATAAAAATTATTACCCGGAAGGCTTCGGAAAAAATAGTCAGGTTTGCTTTTGATTATGCAGTTAAAAACAACAGAAAAAAAGTTACTGCTGTGCATAAAGCCAATATCTTAAAATTGAGTGACGGACTTTTTTTAAATGTGGCAAGATATATTGCCGAAGAATACCCGGAAATAGAATTTGAAGATCGAATTGTAGATAATATGTGTATGCAGTTGGTCCAAAAACCGGAATTGTATGATGTAATGGTTATGCCTAATCTTTATGGGGATATTGTGTCAGACTTATGTGCAGGTTTGGTGGGAGGGCTGGGACTGGCTCCGGGCGCAAATATAGGAGATGACATGGCTGTATTTGAACCGGTGCACGGCAGCGCTCCGAAATATGCGGGCATGGATAAAGTTAATCCCACGGCCATGATTCTTTCGGCGGTTCTTATGTTGGAATACCTGGGGGAAAATGAATCTGCCCAACGCATTGAACGTTCCCTGGCGGAAGTTATAGCCGAGGGCAAGCATGTAACTTATGATTTAGGAGGGAACGCCGCTGCTTCAGAGATGGCAGAGGCCATAGCATATAAAATGAATGCCTAAGAGAAGGGGTGTTAGCATGGCAAGAAAGAACGATAAAGCTAAAGATAAGAAAAAGGAGCAACAATCCGGTTTTAGCGTAAGAGCTGAACAGGTGCAAAAATATCTTCCATACTTACTTATAGCGGCAGCTATTTTCTCTGTTATTTACTGGATTTTGTTTTATGCCACCGACTTATTTGTAGTAGAGGGAGTAGATATGTTTGAAGCTTTTAGGGCTGCATTTTTAATAGCCGGTATTTGGGTAATTATTTTAATGCTCTTGACCGGTATATATATGCTCCTCAATAAGGAAGAAACTTTGATTTATGGCCTTTTAACCGGCGGATCGCTTTTGATGTGGGTCCTGGTGAATATCTTTTTTAACACTGTATATGGGATTTATGTTCGCTATCAACTGGCAGTGGGGTTGGAGATCTTCTTTAATATTATTACCCTCATATTGGGTATTGTTATAACGTCTTATTTTTGGAAACAGCGCAGTTATTACCTGGGGGAAAAATTAGCAGGGCCTAAGCCTCCGGTAAAGAAAAAGAAAAAATAGAAAAGGCAAGGGGACGGTTCCTTTGCCTTGCATTCGCCCTTTGCTTCGCTACGTAAGGCAAAGGAACCGTCCCCTTGCCCGGTGTTAGGCAATCATAGATTCGATTCTTCTCATTATGGCGGTGATGTCTTTGCCGTGTTCGGGGGAGCCTTCTACCACCAGCATTCCCTCTTTAATTGCCGTAACGTTATCCACCTGGCCGGTGAGAATTTGGAATGCGCTTTCTGTGGAAGCAAATCTCATATGGACAAAGGGACGTTTTTTAGTGTAGTGACCTTTGCCGGCTTTGGTTTTTCCCTGCTTAACACGGAGGTAAACAGCAGGCCCGCCGCCATCGACACTCCATTGGAAAATCCGATCGGGCATACCTTTGGTAAAATTAACCATTTCTTCATCGCCTGCCTGATTAAGCTTGGATAGCGCCAGGGAAACAAAATAGAGCATGAGCTTAACTTTAAGAGCGCGTTTTTTAGGGGTCTTGGGGATATTACTGGGTAAAAGGATGGTAAGCCCGAGCATTAATGGCAAGAAACCCACGAGAGTCCTGGGGTGCCTCACCGCTCCTTTTATTTTGGGCAGGGCGGGTTTCCCTGCCATCAAATTTACAAAGTCTCCTGCCTCCTTAAAAATAAAGTCCACGTGGGGAGACCTATGCCTGCCTTCTACGAATTCCAGGTTTCCATTTTCAAATACCAGGTGGCAGGCTAAGTCCGGATCATCTTTTACCTGGAATTGAATTACTCTATTCCATTTTCGGTACTTGCGGGCTAATGCCGGTTTTTCTTCAAGCAGGGCCTTTGTTTGGGGCAGAGCTGCTTTCATTAATAAAGTGGCCGGTAATTTTTTATCGTTTTGCATTGGCTCTGGGCACCTCCTTTATACCTCATCTTCCCAGTCTTCGTCTTCTTCTACTTCCTGCCCGAGCATTTCACTTACGGCCTCTACTATACCGTCGGCATCAGTTTTATAGTAGCTGAGCAGATCATCCGGGTGGCCTACACTGGAGAATGTATCCGGTAGCCCCAGTCGCTTTAACCGACAAGATTTTCCGCCTTCGGTTATAACCTCGGCTACTGCACTGCCCAATCCGCCGAGTATATTGTGATTTTCTACGGTGACGATTCTCCTGGTGTCATTAACGGCTTTTAATACTGCTTCTTTATCCAGGGGTTTGATAGTGTGCATGTTAATAACCCTGGCCTCAATTCCCTGGTTATCTTTGAGGGTTTGGGCAGCTTCAACAGCATGTAAAACACAAGGGCCGCAAGCAATAATGGTAATATCGCCTCCATCACGCATAGTAATAGCTTTGCCGATTTCATATCCGTATTCGGGGCTGTCATAAACGGTACGTTCAAACCCCCTGCCGATGCGGATATACACGGGGCCCGGATAATCAATACATTCTACTACGGCATTGGCGGTTTCATAACCGTCTGCCGGTGCTATTACGGTCATATTGGCAAAAGAACGCATCACGGCTAAATCTTCGGTGCAATGATGCGTAGTGCCTGCTTGACCGAAAGAGGTGCCGGAATGAGTGGCGATAATTTTACAGTTAACATTTTGGTAACAAATGTCCGTGCGCACCTGCTCGGCAGCTCTTAAGGAAGCAAAAACTGCAAAGGTAGAAATAAATGGTATAAAGCCTGCCAGGGCAAGCCCTGAACCTATGCCAAAAAGGTTTTGTTCGGCAATACCCACGTTGAAAAACCTCTCCGGGAATTTATCGCCAAATTTACCGATTTTAGTTGATTTAGCCAGATCAGCGGTAAGGGCCACAATTTCTTCTCTTTCTTCGCCCATTTTAGTAAGGACTTGCCCATAAATTTCTGCCGGCGTCATTTCGTCCGTATCGTAAACATGATAAGTTAAACTCATGGCATTAAACCTCCTTCCATATTAGCCTAAGCTTTTCCGTAAGCCCGGTCGATTGAATTTAAAGCTTGTTCTTCACTTTCATCATTGAGCCCCCCGTAATGCCAGGGAGCTACCTTTTCCATATAGTCTACCCCTTTGCCTTTGATGGTGTTGGCAATAATTACGGTGGGTTTATCCGTAGTTTGAAAAGCATTTTGGATAGCGTCATCTAGCTGGTTAAAATTGTGACCATCTACTTCCAAAGCGTTCCATCCGAAGCTTTTCCACTTGTCAATAAAAGGCTCCAGAGCCATGATTTTTTCTATTTCTCCGTCAATGCACATATGGTTACGATCTACAAAAGCGGTAAGGTTGGAAAGTTTATAATGACTCGCGGCCATGGCAGCTTCCCAGATGCTTCCTTCATTGCACTCGCCGTCACCCAAAACACAGTACGTCCGCCAGTCTTTTTTCTTCAGCCTGGCTCCCAGGGCCAACCCCACGGCAATTGGCAAGCCATGCCCCAGAGAACCGGTAGACGCATCAACACCCGGTACTTTCAAACGATCGAGGTGCATTCCGAAAGGAGAATGGGTGTGGTTGAATATTTTAAGCTGTTCTTCATCAAAGTAACCTTTGTCAGCTAAAATAGGAGCATAACCCACTCCTCCGTGTCCCTTGCTTAGCACCAGGCGATCCCGGTCTTCCCAATCCGGATTTTGCGGATCAACATTCATGTAGTGGTAATAAAGCAAAACCAGTATTTCTACCTGGCTAAGGGCGCCTCCTGCATGCCCTCCGCCGGCCCATACCATGGTTTTAATTGCCATGCGCCTATTTTTCCAGGCTTTTTCGTTAAGGGCCGCCATTTTTTCTTCCGATAATGCCATTTTGATGCCTCCTTTTTAAAATAATAATTTCGGATAGATTCGTTTAAGTAGTAACTGCTTTTTTATCTGCGTAATCTTTTGTTACTTTCATTGCTTCTTCGGCATGATTGAGCGTTTCATTAATATCTTTCTCTTCATGGGCTGCGGATAAAAACCAGTTGTGGCTGGGGTGTAAAAACGAGCCCCTTCTGGAAATTTCCGCGCAAAAGATTTGGGAAAGATACATATCGGGATCCCGGGTAAAGTGCATAAACGGTATAGCATAGGGACCGGAAACAGTAATTTCCAGGCCGTAACGGTTACCGATTTCTTTCAGCCCGTTCATGAGAAGACTGCCCATTTTTTCCATCTTTTCTACTGCATTGATTCTCTCTAATTCTTTTAAAGTGGCCAAGGCCGCTGCCATAGGTACAGCCGAGAACCAGAATGAGCCGGTGGCAAAAACTTTTGAAGCTGCATTCATAAGTTCTTTTTGCCCCACACATGCCGAGATGGCGTATCCGTTGCCCATGGCTTTGCTAAAGCAGATTAAATCCGGTTTAAATCCGAAATACTCGTTTGATCCTCCCATGTGTAAGCGGAACCCGGCTCTTACATCATCGGATATTAAAACAATCCCTTCTTCCCGGCAGATGGATTCGACTTCCTGCCAGTACCCCGGTAGAGGCAT
The DNA here is from genome assembly GCA_964636865.1 of uncultured Syntrophomonadaceae bacterium. Classification (GTDB taxonomy): domain Bacteria; phylum Bacillota; class Dethiobacteria; order DTU022; family PWGO01; genus B1SED10-75. The sequence continues at coordinate 7,968 of CAZWVJ010000011.1, read as the reverse complement.
AACCTGTTCTTTAAATGTGGGATGATGATAAGGGGTGGCGATAAGGCCGGCAATTTCCCCGCGGTATTTCTTTACTACTCGCCGCAGTCCTTCGATATCGTTCCATTCCACGGTGAGAATATTTAAATGATCTTCCGGGGTGATGCCGCCGTGACCAATGGCAGTGCACCAGGGAGCTACGCCGTGATAATGCCCTCGCATGGTAATAATTTTTTTACGGTTGGTATGAGCCCGGGCGGCAAGAGTAGCGTAAGTGGTCATATCTCCGCCGTTTTTGGCGAAAAAGACCCAATCGGCTACGGGGATAAGATCTCTCATGTATTCTGCCAGATCAACCATTATTTCGCCGGGATGATTGGTGCAGTCTGCAAGTTTTCTTTGAGCTTCTGCCGCTTCTTCCACTACCGGATGTTTATATCCCAAAATCATGGGGCCATAAGCGCACTGGTAGTCAATAAATTCATTTCCATCAACATCCGTATAGCGGCACCCTTCGGCGTGATAAGTATAATTGGGGAAAAAACCGGGCACCATCAGTGTAGGGGAGATATGCCCGTAAATACCGCCGGGTATTACTTCCGCTGCTCGGGAAAAAAGCTCAGTAGATTTTTGAAAATTATATAATTCTTGTCTGGTTTCGTTTGTCATTATCCATCCTCCTTAAGGGTTACCCCAGAAAATTTAATTTAGTTGACCAGGTATAAAGAGAGGCGATCCAATAAAGGATTAACTCCCTCCAGAAGCGGTATATAACCTCTAAGCTTTATGTCACCCCGTCCAACGGCGGCAAAAACGTCAACATTCCCCTGGATCATATCCCAGGCTGTATTTAAATTACATATTTCCATTATAGCGTTGGGTTTATTTGCCGGGCCTCTGGCCGGGTAAAATTTTCCTTTTTGGATGGTGAGATGAGCTGAAGGGCCGTCGGAAATCCTTATTTCAATAGTCCCGTTTGACATATTAGGAGCAAGCACTTTTAATTCCGGGTCATGCTCGCCAACTTCCTTCACGCCAAATGCAAGCGCATAAATGGAGACTTTAACGCAGAAGGCGAAAAAGTCTTTATCGCGAAGATGTTCTTTTGATGGCCTCAGATAATGTTCCAGTCGGCCAAGCACTTTTTCTATTTGGGTGAGCTTATTTATATGCAGGAGGGCTAAAAGGTTGGGGCGGGGAGTTTTATTGCTTTTCCCTTGAAATACTTCATTTAATTGACGAGCGTTTTTAAAAGTAAGGGTTACCTTTGGGCCGGGGTAGTTTCCACCATAAGCTTTCAGTTTTCCTTCACTGAAAACCAGGTAAGTAGCGGTAGTGGAAAACAATGATTTAAGTTGAAATTGAATAACCGCGTTCCAGTCGGCGGTATAATCCTGCAGGGTGGAATCGTAAGCTGCAATATCTTCCAGAAGAGGAAGAATGGCTTTCAAGTGCAGCCTGGCCAGTACCATTTCTTCTGCTTTGTTCATAACTTCACTCCCTAGTAAAAAATAATATGGTTATCAATGAAATAAGTGCTTGGAAATAAATGCTTGTTCATTACAAAAGCATTTAGTTATTAAAAAGTTCTTCATATTGTTTAATTATTCCTGCATGGTAAGTTTTCTGAAAATAAGAATTCTTGTAATTATCATCCTTAATGTGAATTACTCCCGCTTTCGCTTCGCTAAGAAGTAGATGAATTCTTGGCGTTATAAATTAAATTTTAAATAAGTAGCAGGAAAAAAAGGACCATATTGCCAATTAAATTAATGTAGAAGATAAAAAAAGAGAACAAATATTTTTTTGATTTTAGGAATATAAAAATTTATGAGGTGATGTTGATGAATTTAGACGGTGTAACTATTGGCATTCCCAAAGAAATAATGCCCGGTGAAAGGCGAGTAGCGGTAATACCGGACACGGTTAAAAAATTTGTGGAAGCGGGAGCAAAACTTTTATTGGAAAGCGGTGCGGGCCACAGGTCATTTTATGATGATGAAGATTATCGCCGGACAGGGGCAGAAATAGTTCAGGACGTTAAGAAACTCCATGAAGCGTCAGATATAATTATTAAGGTAAAGGAACCGCAATATAATGATGAACTGCAGGAGCATGAAATAGACCTTTATCCGGAAAAGAGCGTACTGGTAAGTTTCTTGCACCCGGCTAACAGGGACAATCATGCCATGGTTGAGCAATTGGCTGAAAGGAATGTTACCAGTTATACCCTGGATGGAATACCTAGAATTTCCAGGGCTCAGCATATGGATACCCTTACTTCTATGAGTACTGCTGCCGGTTATAAAGCCGTCATAATGGCGGCAGGTAATTTGCCCAGTTTTGTGCCCATGATGCCAACATCATTTGGAGTTTTGCCCCCGGCCCAGTTTTTAATAGTAGGAGCAGGGGTGGCGGGCTTGCAGGCCATAGCGACTGCCAAACGGTTGGGTGCTAAAGCTAAAGCAGTGGATATCAGGGAGGAAGCAAATGAACAAGCAAGTAGTGTGGGAGCGGAAGTAATCCCTTTTGAAGTTCCGCCGGACTTGGCCATGGCAGAAGGCGGCTATGCCCGGAGGCTTCCCGAGGACTGGTACCGAAAAGAAAGGGAGCTTCTGGCCCCTCATGTGCAGGAAAGCGAAGTGGTTATCCTTACTGCCTTAATTCAAGGAGAAGAAGCGCCTGTATTGATAGACAAAGAAATGGTGGAAAACATGAAAAAAGGATCGGTGATTATTGATATTGCTATCGACCAGGGCGGGAACTGCGCTTTAAGCCGTGTGGGGGAAGAATATTCTCATGATGGAGTTTTAATTAGCGCTATACAAAATATTCCCGCCAGTTTAAGTGTTGATTCCACTTCTATGTTTGCCCAAAATGTATTTAATTTTATAAACTATATAGCGGCGGAAGGAAAAATAAATGACGATTTAAATGATGAGGTTATCCAGGGGACTCTGGTTACCAAAGATTATAAGATATTGCATAAAGGAACTTTGTCAGCCATGGGCAGGGATTAGACCGTTCAACTACTCCCACTTTCCGTGATGAGAGTTTGTTGATGAGAGTTTGTGAAAGCCCTTAGTTGACTGGCCTAAACTCTTCGAGAGCTACGTTCTTTTGTTAAATTTAGGCAAATAGCAGCTTGTTAAAGATTGGAGGAAAGTATGCTTCCCATATTACTTATTTTTTTAGTCATTGCCTCTTTTATAGGTTATAAAGTTATTTCAGCAGTGCCACCTCTTTTGCACACACCCCTCATGTCCGGGATGAACGCTTTTTCAGGCATAATTGTGCTGGGGGCTATAAGTGCATTCGCTTTTTCTCCGGAAGAGATGAAGTTTTGGGCGGGTGTAGCCCTGGTAATGGCTATGATCAATGTAGTGGGAGGATTTTTGGTCACTGAACGTATGCTGAAGATGTTCCGCAAAAAAGTTGATTCAGGTGAGGATGAGTTGACGTAATGGAACACATGGAGATAATCATTGCTGCAGTTATTGTGATAGGTTTTATTTTGGGGATTCGTTTAATGCAGATGCCTCAAACCGCTCTCTGGGGAAACCGGCTGGGAGCTTTTTGTATGCTTTTGGCAATATTGTATACTTTGAGCCGGGTAGATTTGCTGACGAGTTATTCTATTTGGATTTTGCTTATAGGTGGAGGAGCCGTGGGAGCTTATCTGGGTTACCGGGTTAAAATGATCCAGATGCCCCAGATGGTAGCTCTTTTTAACGGCCTGGGGGGCGGTGCTTCGGCGGTTATATCCGGTTGGGCCCTGGTTGTAAACGGGGTAGATGCTGATTTTGTTTTTTGGCTCACAGGATTGCTAGCTTTATCCCTGGGCGCGGTAACCTTCATAGGTAGTTTGATTGCTGCTTTAAAGCTTCAGGGCATTATATCACAAAAACCTGTTATTTTAGCGGGACATAAGTTTTATCTGGCTGGTTTACTTATTGGCGGCATTATTCTTATTGCCGGCGGAGTGATTGTAAAGGATGCTTTCCTGTATTATTTGATGCCGGCAATAATCATAGTTTTTCTTTTATACGGCATTTTAATGGCGCTGCGGGTAGGGGGCGCAGATATGCCAATTATTATCGCTTTCTTTAATTCACTCTCCGGAGTTGCTACGGCTATTTGTGGTTTGAGTGTGGAAAATCTTTTCCTGGTAGGAGTTGGGTCCCTGGTAGGAGTAGCCGGTTTAATTTTGACGCAGTTGATGTGCCGGGCTATGAATAGAAGCCTTCCTGCTGTTCTGCAAGGGTTTAAGAGTGAAGCTGAACCCGGAGAAGACAAGAAAGAAGGAGAAGACCTTGAAAGCCGAGGGGAAGAAGAAAAAGAAGGGGTGGATGAGATCTCTGAAGAACCGCAGCAGCCGGAAGAAAGAATTAGGATGTTGGCCGATAAAGCCCAAAAGATAATTGTAATACCGGGTTACGGAATGGCAGTAGCTCAAGCCCAACAACAGGTTCATGAACTAATAAAGACAATGGAAAACCGGGGGAAAGAAGTAAAAATTGCCATTCACCCGGTAGCGGGCAGGATGCCCGGACATATGAATGTTTTGCTTGCCGAGGCGGGAATTCCTTATGAGAAATTGTTTGAGCCCGATACCATTAATCCTGAATTTTCTGAGGCCGATTTGGTACTTATCGTAGGGGCCTGTGATGTTGTGAATTCAGCGGCTAATACTGCAGAAGGAACTCCCATATACGGTATGCCCATTCTAAATGCTCATTTGGCGCCCAATATTGTCATTTGCAATTATGATGATCAACCCGGGTATTCGGGAGTGGATAATCCTTTGTATAGAGAAGATAAAGTAATTGCCATGTGGGGCGATGCGGCCGAAACTATACCTGCGATTAACGAAATTTTTAAGGATGCGTCACCGGAGTAAGCGGCAATATTAAAAAAATATTTAAAATGCATTTGTTACTCAGGCCGCGGAGATTGGGTTAAGGCAAACTTGGGTGAAGGATAAGATGCTACTGAGGCAAGGTGTAAAAGGGGACGGTTATTCATTGTCCCCGAAGCGCAGCGAAGGGCCGAAGGAAGCGAAGCGACTAAGGGGAGACAATGGAACCGTCCCCTGTAACACAGCGAAATAAGCCTGATTAATTACAAAATGCAAAATAATTTGGGAAGGGTGAAATTAATTATGAAGAATGTAGATGAATTAGCGGTTAATACTTTGCGTTTTCTGGCGGTAGATGCCATAGAGAAAGCCAAGTCCGGCCATCCCGGTTTGCCCTTAGGGGCTGCGCCCATGGCTTATGCTCTCTGGTCACGCTTTTTAAAACATAACCCGGCAAACCCGGAGTGGTTTAATAGAGATCGTTTTGTCCTTTCAGCCGGCCACGGTTCTATGCTGCTCTATGGTTTGTTATATCTTTTCGGGTATGGACTTTCTTTGGACGACTTGAAGAACTTTCGACAGTGGGGCAGCAAAACACCCGGACATCCCGAATACGGCCATACTCCCGGTGTAGAAACAACTACAGGCCCCTTGGGGCAGGGTTTTGCCAATGCCGTAGGCATGGCTCTGGCTGAAAAAAGATTGGGGGCGGAATTTAACCGGGAAGGTTATCCGGTGATAGATCATTTTACGTATTGCCTGGCGGGTGACGGGTGCATGATGGAAGGGATAACCTATGAGGCAGCTTCCCTTGCCGGTCACCTCAAATTGGGTAAGCTGGTTTGCCTTTATGACGACAACAAAATTACCATTGATGGAAATACAGACCTAACTTTTACCGAAGACGTGGAAAAGAGATTTATGGCGTGCGGCTGGCAGGTTCTAAAAGTGGAAGACGGCAATGAATTGGAACTTATAAGCTCTGCCCTGGAAGAAGCCGGGCAAGAAAACTCCCGGCCTTCATTAATTATGGTAAAAACACAAATAGGCTTCGGTTGCCCGCAAAAGCAGGGAAAATCGGAAGTTCACGGCGCCCCGGTGGGCGAGGAAGAAGTAAAAAGGGCTAAAGAAAATTTGAATTGGCCAGGGGAGTCGACTTTTTATGTGCCCGCGGAGGTGGAAGAGCTTTTTCGGGATTACTCTGCCAGCCTCCAACAGCAAGAAAAAGAATGGCACGATCTAATGAAAGCTTACGAATCAGATTATCCGGATTTAAGTGCTCGCTTCCATAGCTGGGTAAACGGTGAAATTCCTGAGGAATTGGAAAAGGAATTGGCAAGAATGAGTTTTGAAGACTCTCCGGCTACAAGAGCCGCTTCGGGGCAAATTATGCAGGCTGTGGCCAGGTATTTGCCCAACCTGGTAGGTGGCTCGGCAGACTTAAATGCTTCAGCCAAGACATATCTTAAAGGCATGGAAATTTTTCAAAGCGAAAATCCGGCAGGCAACAATATTTACTTTGGTGTTAGAGAACACGCTATGGGAGGCATACTCTCCGGTATAGACCTTCATGGGGGGTTACGTCCTTTCGGGTCAACATTTCTGGTTTTTTGTGATTATATGAAACCGGCAATCAGGTTGGCCGCCCTGATGAAGTTGGGAGTAATTTATGTGTTTTCCCATGACAGTATTGCCGTAGGTGAAGATGGGCCTACTCATCAGCCGGCGGAGCAAATACCTAATTTACGCTCCATCCCTCATCTCACCGTATTAAGGCCTGCAGACGCCATAGAGACGGCTTATGCCTGGCTGTCTGTCATCAATAACCGGGAGGGCCCCAGCGCATTGATTCTTTCACGTCAGGGTTTGCCTCAGTTAGCGGCTACCGGTGAAGAGTCTCTCAAGGGGGGCTATATAGTTAGAGGCGAGGATAAGAACGTTGCCGATATAATGTTGATAGCAAGCGGTTCGGAATTGCACCTGGCTCTTGAAGCTCAAGTTAAATTGAAAGAAAAAGGAATTGAAGCACGAGTTATCAGCATGATGAGCATAGAACTGTTTATGCGCCAATCAAAAGAATATCGGGAAAGTGTGATTCCATCAGACATCAAAAAACGACTGATAATAGAAGCTGCTTTACCTCAGGGATGGGAGCAATTTGCCGGTGACGAAGGACAGATAATAGCTCTGGATGATTTTGGCGCTTCAGCGCCGGGAAAAGTAATGTTGGAAAAGAAAGGCTTCACGGTTGATAATGTAGTTGATACAGCTCTGAATTTACTTGCTTAAGAGAAAATAACTGTCCAGTTGATAAATTATTCCTCCTATTATTCCTCTTATAATATATTTTATGATTTTTCCTATTGATTTTATGGGGAATAGGGTTTATAATTTTGTTAACTACCCCATGGGGGTAGGGGTATCTAAGAGTAATATTTTATTTATGCGAATTAAGTGCATTTGCAGAAGGAGAGGATATTATGACCGAAACTGCTCCCAGGAATGGTTCGACACAAGCTATTATTGAAATTTCGGGTATGAGTTGTACTAACTGTGCCCAGAGAGTAGAAAAGAACTTGAAAAATCTGGAAGGGGTTGATTCAGTTCAGGTTAATTTCGCTGTGGAAAAAGCTTATGTGGAATATAATCCAAATTTAATTGAGGAGAAAAAGTTGGTAGAGGAAGTAGAAGCAGCGGGATATGGGGCCCGGATTGCCGGAGAAGAAGTAGCAACTACCGCTAATTTCAATATAAAAGGTATGACCTGCGCCAACTGTGCCCAGGGGCTAGAAAAAAGATTGCAAGAATTGCCCGGAATAGAGGAGGCAAATGTAAACTTTGCTACCGAAAAAGCCATGGTAAAGTATACTCCTGCTGCTATTGGTGTTGCTGAACTGAAAAAAATTGTTCGCGACAGCGGTTATGAGGTGATGGAGGAAGAAGTAGGAGAAGCAGCAAAGGACCAGGAGATAGAAAAAATGGCTCATGCGGCAAAGCGCATGTGGTTTGCCGTAGCTTTTGCTGCTCCCATCATGGTTTTGATGATGATTCATATGTTAGTGGTGGAGATACCTTAGTATTTGCCCATCATCTACATCCTGGGCTTTCCGGTAATATTTATTGCCGGGTGG
>CAZWVJ010000010.1:3462-63666 GCA_964636865.1 uncultured Syntrophomonadaceae bacterium | reverse complement strand
TAGAGCCCTAGCCTTCCAAGCTAGTCGCGTGGGTTCGATTCCCATCACCCGCTCCAAAAGAATTGTTGTTTAGGGAGGTATTGGCCCATTTTATTATAATAAGGGGGTCAATTTATAAGCAAAGAAACTAAGGATTTTTTTGAGTTGAGAGGAGTATATTTGTTAAGTATATTCACAAAGAGGTGTTTTGCCTAATACTTCTTAATTTTTAGGTAAATTCAATGTTTAAATTCATATAACATATTTGACATATCAGCGTTGTTGTTATAATGTAAAGATGTTGTCTTTTTATGAAAAAATATAGGAAAAAAATTCTTATAAACACTAATTATGTTAGTGTGTTTAAGATAATAGGACATTCGTTGATGGGAGCGTTTCAATGGCTAAAATTGAAGTTGAAAACGTAACAAAAGTTTTTGGGAATCATCCGGAGAAAGCCTTAAAACTTATTGAGGAAGGTTATAGCAAAGATGAAATAATGAATAAAACAGGTCAGGCAGTTGGAGTCCTCAGGGCTTCATTTGAAGTAGAAGAAGGTGAAACGTTTGTAGTGATGGGCTTATCAGGCAGCGGTAAATCTACTCTTATTCGTTGCCTTAATTTACTTATTAATCCTACTGAGGGCACCATAAGAATGGATGGCGAAGATGTAACAGCTATGAATGATGAGCAAATTAAGGCCATGCGCCGGGAAAAGCAGTCCATGGTCTTTCAGCGCTTTGCCCTTTTTCCGCATCGAACTATTTTGGACAATACTGCTTTTGGTTTGGAAATACAAAAAATCGATAAAAAAGAGAGAGAAGAAAGGGCTCTAAAGACACTGGAAATGGTAGGTTTGAAAGGATGGGAAAATCGGTATCCTGAGCAGCTTAGTGGCGGCATGCAGCAGCGTGTTGGTTTGGCCCGCGCTCTCACTGTGGATCCGGAAATACTTTTAATGGATGAGGCCTTTAGCGCTTTAGATCCGTTAATCCGTCGTGAAATGCAGGACGAATTATTGGATTTGCAAGAAAAAATGAGTAAAACAATTGTTTTTATTACTCATGACTTAGATGAGGCATTAAAAATCGGTGACCGCGTGGCACTTATGAAAGACGGTGTTATTGTACAGATTGGTACCCCGGAAGATATTTTAACTAATCCCGCAAATGAATACGTGGCAAAGTTTGTAGAAGATGTAGATATGTCCAAAGTCTTGACGGCAGAGGGCATTATGAACGATCCGGAAGTTTTGGCGTTTCCTAAAGACGGGCCGCGGGTGGCATTGCGAAAGATGAAAGAAGAAGGTATCTCCAGCATCTTCGTGGTCGATCGTAACCGTCGCCTTTTAGGTTACGTACTGGCAGAAGACGCAGCTAAGGCTGCAGATAGAGGTGATCAAGATCTTACCCAAATAATAAAAGAAGATGTAATTACCGTAAAACCGGATAATACGTTAAATGAGTTGTTTGAAGTTTCCGCCAATGCCCCTGTTCCCCTGGTGGTAGTTGATGAAGATAATAAAATTCAGGGCATAATTATCAGGGGAACCATATTGGCAGGGTTGGTGAAACAAACTGACGAATTACTCGAGACCGAAGGTGAAAATGAAATAGAAAAGGAGACTTCTAACGATGTGGGATAAAATACTTAACCCGATAGATCTTATACCGAGTATACCCGTCGCTTCTGCCATAGAACGAGCCAATGATTGGTTGCTGGGAGTAATTGGAGATTATACGCAGGCTTTTTCCTATGCTTTTGGCGATAGGGGCTTTATGGGAGAAGTAATTGATGGCATGCTCTGGTTGCCTCCTTCGGTATTGATCTTGATTATCACTTTGTTGGCCTGGAAATTAAGTAATCGCACCGTCGCCCTTTTTACTTTAGTTGGTTTAATTTTAATCTTTAATATGGGATATTGGGTGGGTGCAGTACAAACCATTACGCTGATACTAATATCTGTTGCCATATCTGTAGCTATTGGAGTTCCTATGGGTATTTTAACGGCGCGCAGTGATATAGTGCATCGCATAGTGTGGCCTATACTTGATTTTATGCAGACCATGCCTGCTTTTGTGTATCTTATCCCCGCGGTTTTCTTTTTTAGAATAGGCATGGTTTCGGCGATGTTCGCAACGGTGGTATTTTCCATGCCCCCGGTCATCCGTCTCACAGGCTTGGGAATTAGGCAGGTTTCTGCAGAAGTGGTGGAGGCTGCCGCCGCCTTTGGCTCAAGTGAATGGCAGAAACTTACCATGGTCCAAATGCCGTTGGCCAAGCCTACTATCATGGCCGGTATTAACCAGTGCATTATGCTGGCTCTCTCCATGGTGGTTATTGCCGCCATGATTGGGGCTAAAGGCTTGGGAGCATCCGTTTTGAGAGGTATTCAACGCCTGGATATCGGCGGAGGTTTTGCCAGTGGCTTAGGAGTGGTGATTTTGGCTATTATTCTTGACCGAATAACGCAAAGCACAAGACAGGAAAAAACTGCTGAGGAATAATGGCCTTAATCATAAAAAAATAAAGGTAAAGGAGGGGTTAGTTTGAAGAAAGGCAAAATGATGTTGGTAATGGTAATTGTTTTGGTGTCGGTTTTGACTTTGGGGATTGTAGGTTGTGAGGTGGAAGAAGATCCAGATGTAGACCCGGAACCGGTAGATGTAGAAGGTGAGTTCGATCAGATCATAGGCATAGACCCGGGAGCAGGCATTATGAGCTCCACTGAAGAAGCTATCGATGTGTATGACCTGGAACTGGATCTATTAGAGGGCAGCGATGCCGCTATGACTGCGGAGTTGAGTACAGCTATTGAACAAGAGGAATGGATTGTAGTAACAGGTTGGACACCTCACTGGAAGTTTGCCGAGTGGGATCTGAAGTTCCTGGAAGACCCGGAACTGGTTTATGGAGAAGAAGAGTATATCGCTAATATAGGCCGCCCGGGGCTTGCAGACGACATGCCCGAAGTACATGAGTTTTTAGAGAACTTCCAATGGGGCGACGAGGAGATCGGTGAAGTTATGGAAATGAACGCTGATGTAGAAGATTTTCTTGGCAATGCTCATACCTGGATTGAACAAAATGAGGACTTAGTAGACGAATGGACTCCCGAAGGCTTTGGTGAAGGTGTAGACGGGGACGAAGTTTACATCTCCATGGTGGAATGGGACTGTGCAACCGCAAGTACTTATGTGGCTGCAGCTGTCCTGGAGAATGCCGGTTATGAAGTAGACGTAACCCCGGTTGATGCCGGTGTTATGTGGTCATCTACCTATGCCGGCGATGCTGATTTCTTCGTCTGTGCCTGGCTCCCCGGTACTCACGAAGATTACTATGATGAGTATGGTGATGAAATTGATGAGATAGCAACTCATTATGAAGGCGCACGTATTGGTCTGGTAGTGCCTGAATATGTTGGTATTGATAGTATCACCGAGATCAACGATCATATTGCTCAATAGTTGATTTACAAAAGTTAGTAAAGACTATTCATGTATCAGCAGCCCCGGTTTAAACACCGGGGCTGTTTTTTACTGATAAGCAAAAATAAATTTTGCGAACTAGTTATTATTATGTTTAGGAATTTTTAACTCACAAAATAAATAATTAAAAAGCTTGACTTTTTTCATGTTGACCATTTAAAAGTGGAATTAATAATTGTTTGGCACTTATTTAACCGGCCTTTAAATACTGTTCAAAATAAGGTATCATGTTAAATGAACCGGAGGGGAAAAGAGGGAGGGGTAATAAACTTGTATAAAGAGAAAATAGAAAAAATTCTTCAGAAAGTAAAAAAACAAGAAATTACCGTAGATGAAGCCATGCAATCGTTAAGGGGTTTTCCTTACGAAGATCTGGAATTTGCCAAGGTTGATCATCACCGTTCGCTAAACAAGGGTTTTCCCGAAGTAATCTATTCCCCGGGGAAAACCACGGAGCAAATTATTGAAATTGCTGGCCGGCTTTTAGAAAAAGGAGCTGATGTGCTGGCTACGCGGGCTGAGTACTCTACCTATGAACAATTGCGGAAAACTTTTAATGCAGCCGAGTACCATGAAATGGCCCGGGCTATAGTTATATATAATTCACAGCAGGAAAGAGTTTTGCAAGGGCAAGTGGTAGTCATGGCTGCCGGCACTGCAGATTTGCCTGTTGCCGAAGAAGCAGCTTTAACTGCGGAAGTAATGGGTTCCAGAGTCATAAAGGCTTACGATGTAGGGGTTGCCGGCATTCACCGCCTTTTTGATTACTGGGAAGAGATAAAAAAGGCGCGATCTATTATAGCTGTAGCAGGCATGGAGGGAGCTCTTCCCAGCGTTATAGGCGGTATTGCAGGTTGCCCTGTTATTGCTGTTCCCACCAGTGTGGGGTACGGCGCAAGTTTTGACGGCCTGGCGCCTTTGCTCACCATGCTCAATACCTGTGCCTCCGGGGTTGCAGTAGTCAATATAGATAACGGCTTTGGGGGTGGATATACGGCTGCGCTGATTAATTTGGGGCAACCAACACCTGAATGAGGTATAAATTATTGTGGGGAAAATTCCGGAGCTTTATTACGGAGATGAGATATAGTTATAATCCTAAATATTAACGGAGGTGATTTATGATGTTATCTATGTTTTATATTACTGCCGGTTCACAGGCAGAGGCGGAAAACCTGGCGGAAAAACTGGTTAAAGATAGGCTGGTGGCATGCATAAACATTATTCCCCAGATGAAATCTTTCTTTTACTGGGAAGGAGAGGTTCAGTGGGACAGTGAAGTAATTCTTATAGGAAAAACCAGGAGTGAGTTGATGGATGACCTGGTATCTGCGGTTAATAAGTACCATTCTTACGATGTCCCCTGTGTGCTTTCCTGGGATGTGGATGGAGGCAATCCGGAGTTTTTGGACTGGATTAAAGAGGAAACAAAGCAAAGCTAAGGCTGGTCCTATTAGAAAAAATTCAAACATAAAACCGGCGGATTCAGTTGTGAGAGCATATTTATTTTTTTCGGATTCAAAGCTTAACATATTGCCGGAATTGCAATAACTCCCTAAAGATTAAAGGCAACAAGTTTTTAGGGAAAGGGAGTGAGTAAAGCTTAAATGGGCGCCAAAAAAGTAATTTACCTGGATTGTTTTAGCGGTATAAGCGGCGACATGTTTTTGGGTGCTCTGCTGGATGCCGGGTTAAGTTTATCTCACTTAAATGAAGGCCTGTCTACTTTGCCCATAAACGGATTTTATCTAAAGGCAGAAAAAGTGTCTTGTTATGGGATTACTGCTACTGATTTTCAGGTTTTAACAGAAAACGGAGATTCTTTCCGTAACATGGAAAGCATTCGTCATATTGTAGATAAGAGTGAACTGCCTGCGAGCGTGAAAAAGACTTCCTTGAATATATTCAGCAAATTGGCGGCGGTGGAGGCGCGCCTTCATGGCATACCTGAAGAAGATGTGCATTTTCATGAAATAGGGGCTTTGGATTCCATTGTTGATATAATTGGGAGTGTATTGGCCCTTCATCTTTTGGAAATTGAGAAAATTATCTGCTCCCCCCTGCCTCAAGGAAGGGGAATGATCGAAGTAGAACACGGTAAAATTCCTTTGCCGGCTCCTGCTGCGGTAGAACTTCTGACGGAAAGAAGAGCTCCGGTGTATGGGGTAGATTTAGAAGGGGAACTGGTAACTCCAACCGGTGCGGCCTTGATTAATGAGTTGGTAAGCGAGTTTGGCCGGTTACCTTCATGTAACTTGCTTTCGGTAGGACACGGAGTCGGAAGCAAAGATTACGGCGTGCCGAACTACTTGAGGGTTTTGCTGGGAACGCAGGAAAATAATCAGTGCTTATCTTATCAGGAAAAAATAGATATAATTGAAGCAAATATTGATGATTTGAATCCTGAAATTACCGGTTTTCTTATGGACAAAATGTTGGAACAGGGGGCCTTGGACGTATCGTTTGCCCCGGTCCAAATGAAAAAGAACCGTCCGGCGGTGAAAATAACTCTTCTATCTCCGGTGGAAAAAACAAGGATGCTCGTGGAGCATTTATTTTGGGAAACCTCTACTTTTGGCTGTCGGATAATAGAAGCGCGAAAAGTGATGATGCCGCGGCAATTTACTGAAGTTTATACTCCCTGGGGGAAAGTGCGGGTTAAAATGGTAGTAACGAAAGAAGATAATGAAGCCTGGCATTATTCCCCGGAATATGAAGACTGCCTTGCTATTGCCCGGCGGGAAGGGATTCCCCTTCAGGAGGTTTACCGGGAGGTAGATTATTTGTTTAGGCATAGCAAAAAGAATCATCTCTGAATTAATCATTTGTAATCCGGATTAAGAACTCATATATTTACTTTTAAAAATTTTTAATTAGTGGAGAGGGATTTTTAAGCGGGCGTCATAATTAATTTTTTACGAGTCGGATTTAGAGGACACTTGAAAAATACTGTTATTTATATAATTAGTTTCAGGTAAAAATTTTGAGGTAGGGAGAGAGTTGTACAATAGTTGTTTGTTTTAGGGATTTATGGTAACATGGATTTGACAACTGCCGAAGTAAATTTCGCCTGCAAAAGGGCGACTTTTTTTGTTAGATGCAGTAAAGCTGCCATAAATTATATGGTTTAAATGCAGAAGGAGGTTTCATATATTGGTAAAGTGGGAAAGGCTAGAGGATAATAAAATTAAGTTGGAAATAGAAGTTTCTGAGGAAGAATTCGAGGAGGCCTTAAAAAAGGCATATTCCAAGGTGGTTAAAGAGGTTAATCTGCCGGGCTTTAGAAAAGGAAAAGTGCCCCGCAAAGTATTAGAATCACGATTTGGTCCGGAAATTTTATATCAGGATGCAGCGGATTATATATTACCGCAGGCATATCGTAGCGCTATTGAAGAAGAGAACATTGAACCCATAAATGAGCCGGAAATTGAGGTTCAGCAAATAGAAAAAGGGAAGCCTTTTATTTTCACGGCGGTGGTGGAAGTGAAACCCGAAGTAAAGTTGGGGGCATATAGAGGTGTAGAAGTAGAGTCTGAAGAAGAAGAAATAGATGAAGAAACAGTGGATGAACACATAGAAGGATTAAGGCAACAGCATGCTCGGATGGTAGATGTAGAAGATAAAGATAGGGAAGCTGCTGCTGAAGATTTGGTATTGATTGATTTTTGTGGTTATATTGACGGAGAGCCTTTTGAAGGAGGAGAAGCAACTGATTACTCCCTGGAAATAGGTTCGAATACTTTTATTCCGGGTTTTGAAGAGCAGTTAATAGGGATGAAGGTTGATGAAGAAAAGGAGATAAAGGTTACTTTTCCCGAAGATTACCGCAACGAAGATTTGGCCGGCAAAGAGGCTGTTTTTCAGGTAACCCTAAAACAAATTAAACAGAAGGAGCTTCCGGAGTTAAATGATGATTTTGTCAAGGAAATAAGTGAGTTTGATAACCTGGAAGATTTTAAAGAAGATAAGGCTAATAAACTTCGGGAAAATGCAGAGCAAAAAGCTAGAACAGCATTGGAAACTGCAGTTATAGAAAAAGTGAGTGAAAATGCGGAAGTTGATGTGCCGGAAACACTTGTAGAAAGGCAATTGGACAATATGCTGCAGGAAATGGAACAGTACCTGCGTTATCAAGGGTTAGACCTGGAGAAATTTTTGGAGGTTACTCAAAAAAAGGAAGAAGATTTGCGTGAGGAACAACGTGAAGAAGCGGAGAAAAGGGTTAAGGCAAACCTTGTTTTGGATGCCATAATTAAAGAGGAAGGCCTTGAAGCTTCAGAAGAAGAGCTACAGGAAAAAATTGAAGAACTGGCCAATCAATACGGGGATTCTCCGGAAAGGGTAAGGGAAGTATTTGAAAAACAGGGAAGATTAGACATGATTAGAGAAGAGATACGCATGCGCAAGTTGATTGACTTTTTAGTGAATGAAGCTGAAGTAAAAGTAAATAAAGTAAAAAACAAAGAAAACAATGAGGAAACCGATAAGGAAGACAATGGAGAAAGCAATGAGGAGGAAAGTGCCTGAGTTAAATGTTACAAAATATTCACGTTTAATGGCAGGAAAAAAGTAGGGTATGTGGAATAGAAATTAATAATGAGCAGAAAGGAGTTGCTTAAATTATGAACTTAGTGCCAATGGTTGTAGAACAAACGAATAGAGGAGAAAGAGCTTACGATATTTTTTCCCGACTTTTAAAAGATCGTATAGTTTTTATTGGTTCCGGGGTTGATGATAATGTAGCTAACCTGGTTATAGCCCAGTTGTTGTTTTTGGAGTCGGAAGATCCTGATAAAGATATTAATCTTTATATTAACTCGCCTGGGGGAGCGTTATATTCCGGCCTGGCTATTTATGATACCATGCAGTATATTAAGCCCCCTATTTCCACCATATGTATAGGAATGGCGGCCAGTTTGGGTGCAGTTTTATTGTCGGCAGGTACCAAGGGTAAAAGATTTGCCCTGCCACATTCCAGGATTATGGTACATCAGCCTATGGGCGGCGCTCAGGGCCAGGCGGTGGACGTAGAAATCCATGCTAAAGAAATAATAAGTTTGAGGGAAACTATTAATCAAATACTTTCTACTCATACCGGACAACCGATTGAACAAATCGCTAAAGATACGGATCGGGATTTCTTTATGTCCGGCGAAGCGGCTAAGGAATATGGAATCATTGATGAAATTGTTACATCAAATACAACTAAATAATTTTTAGGGGAACAACCATTACCCAAGGAATTTTAAGAAAAGCAAGATTTTTTTAATTGTGGGGGGAAAAATATTTATGTTTAAGTTTAGTGAGGACAAAGGGCAACTAAAATGCTCATTTTGCGGCAAAACTCAGGAGCAAGTGCGCAAACTGGTAGCCGGTCCCGGTGTTTATATTTGCGATGAATGCATAGAGCTTTGCAACGAGATCATTGAAGAAGAAATTAGAGATGACAGTGAAGGTGATTATGTTGAATTGCCAACACCGGAGGATATAAATGAGGTACTTGATCAGTACGTCATTGCCCAGGAGGCTGCTAAAAAAGCTCTTTCGGTAGCTGTTTATAATCACTATAAAAGGATAAATGCGGGCAACAATATTGAAGATGTGGAGCTGCAAAAGAGTAATATTATATTAATTGGCCCTACTGGAGTGGGGAAAACACTTTTAGCTCAAACTCTGGCTCGCATTCTTAACGTTCCTTTTGCCATAGCTGATGCTACATCTTTAACAGAGGCCGGCTATGTGGGTGAGGATGTGGAAAACATCCTTCTTAAGCTTATTCAAGCTGCCGATTATGATCTGGAGAAAGCGGAAAAGGGTATTGTATATATTGATGAAATAGATAAAATTGCCCGAAAAACCGACAATCCGTCCATTACCAGGGATGTTTCTGGTGAAGGGGTCCAACAGGCGCTGTTAAAAATTATGGAAGGAACGGTAGCCAGCGTCCCACCGCAGGGTGGTCGCAAGCACCCTCACCAGGAGTTTATGCAAATTAACACCAAAAACATCTTGTTTATATGCGGCGGTGCTTTTGACGGGTTAGAAAAAATGATAGAAGACCGTATCGGCAGAAAGGGTATAGGTTTTGGTTCTGAACTTCGGAAAAGTAAAGATAAAGAAATTGGAGAAATACTTAAATATGTACTTCCCCAGGATCTCTTAAAATATGGTCTTATTCCTGAATTTGTAGGGCGGGTTCCGGTAATTGCAACGCTCGATCAATTGCATAAAGACGCCCTGGTTCGCATCCTTACCGAGCCGCGTAATGCCCTGGTAAAACAGTATCAAAAGCTATTTGAGATTGACGGGGTTACCCTGGAATTTGCGGAGAACTCCCTGGGTGATATTGCAGAAGAAGCAATAAATAGAAATACAGGGGCTAGAGGGCTGAGAGCCATATTGGAAGAAAACCTTATTGATATAATGTTTGAGCTTCCCTCTAAAAAAAATATTGAGAAATGTTTAATAACCCCGGAAGTTATTAGAAAGCAGGAAAAGCCTATTTTGGTAACTACAGATAAAAACAAAAAGAAAGGTGAAGAATCGGCTTAAAGTAAGTTTTTTAAAAGGGAATTTGAGTAATTGGGAGAATTCCTGATAAGGTAAGGAATTCTCCTATATTTGTTAGGATCAATCATTTCATGTATCAGTTTTCGAAAAAGGTAGAATGGAATAAATTAACTGGCACATTAAAGAAGGAGGTTTAATAAAAAGAATGACCCAAAAAAGAAACATACAACTTTTACCTTTAAGAGGAGTTACTGTATTTCCCCATATGGTTGTTCATCTGGATGTGGGGCGGGATCTTTCTATTAAAGCTTTAGAAAAAGCCATGGAAGAGGATAGCAATATATTCCTGGTTGCTCAAAAAGATCCTGATATTAATAAGCCGGCATTTGACGAGCTTTATGAGATAGGAACCTTGTCTAAGGTTAATCAGATGGTTAAATTACCCGGTGGCAATTTCCGCATTCTAGTAGAAGGAATGCAAAGAGCTAAATTAAAAAAGATAATTTCTTCTGATACTCACTATGAAGTTGAAATAGAATTAATAAAAGAGGAAGAAGAACCCTTAGATGTAGAATTAGAAGCATTGAGGAGAAAACTTTTGGAAATATTTGATGAATATGTAAAAATTAGCAATAAAGTATCTTCGGAAACTCACGTAAGTGTTGAAGATATCGAAGAACCGGGTGAGTTGGCAGATACTGTGATTTCTCATATGCCCTTCAATGTTTCTCAAAAACAAAAATTACTGGAAATAGTGGACTGCAAGGAAAGGATTGAGCGCTTAATTGAGGTTTTACATAAAGAATTAGAAATTCAGAAATTAGAAAAGAATATTAGTTCCCGGGTGAATAAACAGATTGATAAAGCCCAGAAAGAATACTATTTGCGCGAGCAAATAAGGGCTATTCAGAGTGAACTAGGCGAAAAGAATGGGATAGAAGAAACGGAAGAATACCGGGAAAATATTAAAAATGCTCAGCTTCCTCAGCATGTTGAGGAAAAAGCGCTTAAAGAGTTAGATCGTCTGGAGAAGATGCCTTCGAGCGCAGCAGAATCAGTAGTGATAAGAAATTATTTGGATTGGCTGTTGGAATTGCCCTGGTCAGTTGTTACAGAAGATAAAATCGATCTAGAAAACGTGCAGCAGGTTCTGGATGAAGATCACTATGGATTAGAAGATGTTAAAGAACGAATAATAGAATTCTTGGCGGTAAGACAGTTGTCTGCAGAAACAAAAAGTCCCATATTATGTTTTGTAGGCCCTCCGGGAGTGGGCAAAACTTCTCTTGCTAAATCCATAGCTCGAGCTATGGAACGTAAATTTACACGTATTTCCCTGGGAGGAGTCAGGGATGAAGCAGAAATACGCGGCCATCGGCGAACGTATGTAGGTGCTTTGCCGGGAAGAATAATCCAGGGAATTCATCAGGCAAAAACAAAAAATCCGGTTTTTCTGGTAGATGAAATTGACAAATTGTCTTCGGATTTCCGCGGGGATCCTTCTTCGGCCATGTTAGAAGTGCTTGATCCGGAGCAAAATCATACTTTTAGTGACCATTTCATAGAAGTACCTTTTGATCTTTCCCAGGTAATGTTTATTAATACTGCCAATCTCAAGGCTAATATACCTCAAACCTTGTTAGATCGCATGGAGGTAATACATATTTCCGGTTATACGGAAGAGGAAAAGGTGCAAATAGCTAAAATCCACCTAATACCGAAGCAGTTAAAAGAAAATGGTTTAACGAATGAGAACCTGCAAATTTCTGAAGGAGCCCTGCGTAGTATAATAAGGGAATATACCCGGGAAGCGGGAGTAAGGAACCTGGAGCGGAGTATTGCCTCTATTTTCCGAAAAATTGCCCGGGAAGTAGTAAAAAATAATTCATATTTCCAGCGTATTACTCGTCAAAATTTACATCAATATCTGGGAGTCCCCCGGTATCGTTATGGTGTTGCAGAAGAAGAACATCAGGTTGGAGCTTCAACCGGCTTGGCCTGGTCGGAAGCAGGGGGAGAAATTTTATCTGTGGAAGTTAATTTAATGAGAGGAAAAGGTAAGGTGACTTTAACCGGTAAACTTGGTGATGTTATGCAAGAGTCTGCGCGGGCAGCCTTAAGCTATATTCGCTCTCGCACAGAGCATTTGCAGATAGAAGAAGATTTTTATGAAAAATATGATATTCACATTCACATCCCTGAAGGAGCTATACCCAAAGACGGCCCTTCGGCAGGAGTTGCCATGGTCGTTGCCCTTGTTTCGGCTATTACCGGTAGGCCCATAAACAAAGATTATGCTTTAACCGGGGAAGTTACTTTGCGAGGCAAAGTTTTGCCTGTAGGGGGAGTAAAAGAAAAACTATTGGTTGCCCATCGCGCCGGAATTAAAAAAGTAATACTACCGGCAGAAAACCAAAAAGACTTGAATGAAGTCCCGGCAAATGTGCGTAAAAAGATTGAATGTATTTGTGTGGATAATATGGATGAAGTTTTACCAAAAGTGCTCTTAAATTGGAAACAAAAGACATTGGTGGAAGATGAATTATTAGATAAACACAAAGGAGACTCCACTTCTGTTAACCAAAATGATTCTACCTTTAGGCATTAAAGAGTATTAATTGA
This sequence comes from uncultured Syntrophomonadaceae bacterium, assembly GCA_964636865.1. Classification (GTDB taxonomy): domain Bacteria; phylum Bacillota; class Dethiobacteria; order DTU022; family PWGO01; genus B1SED10-75. Next base: position 51,067 of record CAZWVJ010000010.1, on the reverse strand, counting down.
TGGTTTACAGACGTGTAGATTTTTTAGACCTCAATTAAGGTAATTGTTATGCAGATACGTAAAGCCCAGTTACATTTTAAAGCAAGTAGCCCCCGGGATTTTCCAGGTGGAAACCTTCCGGAAGTGGCTTTTTTAGGGCGTTCCAATGTGGGTAAATCTTCAGTGATAAATGTTTATTTGGGCAGAAAAAATTTGGCCAAAACCAGTTCTACGCCGGGAAAAACAAAAGCCCTGTTTTTTTACCTTGTTAATGATGCGTTTTATCTGGTAGATCTGCCGGGATATGGATATGCCAGGGTTTCCAAGAGCATGCGAGATGATTGGGGGGAACTCATAGAAGGTTATCTACATGGCCGCGAACAGCTTAAAGGATTAATTCACATTGTAGATATACGGCATCCTCCCACTGAGAATGATCAACAAATGACTGCGTGGCTGCTTTACCATCATTATCCATTTATAACGGTAGCAACTAAAGCTGACAAAATTGCCCGCGGACGTCATTTAGATCGCATTAATAAAATCAAAGCAGACTTAAATTTATCCGAGGATCATGAAATCTTCCCTTATTCGGCTGAAAATAGGGAAGGGGCTAAAAAAGTAAAGGAATTTATAGATAATTTAGTATTAAAATAGTTAAAAAAGTTATAAGGAGGCGGAATACTTGCCAGTTGCCGGTATAGACATAGGTTCAATTACCACTGAAGTGGTAATTATGGAAAAAAAGGAGATACTAGGTTATGTGATTATGCCTACTGGCTCTAACAGTAAAAATGCTGCGGACAAGGCTCTGGAAAAGGCATCGCAAAAAGCGGGTTGTCAAGTGGAAGATCTTAAGTATGTGATAGCTACAGGTTATGGGCGCATTAGTGCTCCTTCAGCTCATAAAAAAGTTACAGAAATAACCTGTCATGGAAAGGGCGCTTATTTCCTTTTGCCGGAGGCCCGTACGGTCATAGATATTGGTGGCCAGGATAGTAAAGTTATTCGCATTAATAACGAGGGCACTGTTGTTGATTTTGTAATGAATGAAAAATGTGCTGCAGGCACAGGTCGTTTTTTAGAAGTGATGGCGCATGCTCTGGAGGTCGAATTGAAAGAAATGGCTGAGTTGAGTAAAAAAGCTGCTCGATCAATTCCCATCAGCAGCATGTGTACGGTTTTTGCCGAATCTGAAGTTGTTTCGTTAATTGCCAGTGATCAGGCTAGAGAAGATATTATCCGGGGTATTCATGATTCTATAGCAGAACGCACCATGGGGTTGGTGAACCGGGTTGGTTTGGAAGAGAAAGTTATTATGACCGGCGGAGTGGCTCAAAATAACGGAGTAGTAGAATGTCTGGAGAATAAATTGGATGTGAAGATGGAAATACCGGAAAATCCCCAGATTGTTGGTGCTCTGGGTGCGGCAATTCTTGCCGGAAAAGAAGTTAACAGTTAGTTGCTAAGCAAAAGGAGAAGGAGCACTCTTCTCCTTAATTATTCCCTGGAGCCTGGTTATGAGAGGAATTGCCAGGCCTATTTTTATTATTTCCACCGGAAGGTAGGGAAATACCCCGGCAGTCAAAGTCTGCCATGTATTTAGCTCCATAATATACCCAAACTGAAATCCTCCCAGGGTATAAACAGCAACAAGGCAGAGACCCATTGCGGCAGCCATGGAGAATTTGTTAATTGTTTCCCGATCTCCGATTAGTTTCCCCAGGAAATAAATACCGGGGATGAACCCCAGGAGATATCCTCCTGTAGGGCCTAAGATAATTTGTAAGCCACCCCTTCCCATAGCAAATACAGGTGCTCCTGCGGTGCCAAGCAGCAGGTACGCGCACACGCTCAGAACACCGGCTTTACTTCCCAGCATGCTTCCTGCCAGGAATATCCCCAGTGTCTGACCGGTAAGCGGAACCGGGGAAAACGGTAGGGGTATGGAGATTTGGGATAGTATTGCAATGATGGCAGTAAAAAGCGCAATTTTTGTTAATCTTTCGGTGGGGGAATAATTTCTCATTGTTTCACCTTTACTTTTAACTTTTATTTCTTTTGATAATTTGTGATTAATTGATTATAAATAGACTATTTGTTAGCTGGTTTCCAAATATTCTATCTCGCCGAAATTAAATCGGTGCTTGATATTTTTTTCATCTTCAATAATTAAAGCGCCTTCGTTATCTATGTCTTGGGCAATTCCTTGAACTTGGTTTTCTCCGTATTGTATTGATACTTGCTTTCCCAGAGTATGGTTGATCTGTTTCCATGGTTCTATGAAAGGAGTGAACCCTTCTTGTAAAAATAGGAAGTATCCTTTTTCCAATTCGTTTAAAATAGCGCCACAAAGAAAATTTCGATCAAACTTTTTGTTACTTTCAATGCTCAGGGAAGAAGCTTCATGGTTTAAATCTTCGGGAAAATCATCCCGCTCAAGATTAATATTTATGCCTATACCCAAAATAATATAGTGAACTTCTTCCATTTCCATTTTGATTTCTGCCAGGATGCCTCCGATTTTTCTATTGTTTAATAAAAGATCATTAGGCCATTTGACCATTACTGCTTTGCCTGTGCTTTTGCGCAGGCCTCTGGCAGTGGTTGCAGCGGAGACTGCTGTCAGCGGTGCTACTTTTGCCGGGGTTTTACCTGTTGGGTAAAGTATTGTAGAAAGCCAAAGGCCTTTTTGGGGAGGAGAAAACCATGCCTTGTTTTTTCTTCCTCTGCCTACTGTTTGTTCTTCTGCTAACACAATAGTGCCTTCTGGATAGTTGTTTTCAGCTAAACGGTGCGCCTGCCGGTTGGTAGATTCCAGCGAAGAAAAGATTAATATTTCATTTCCCATAATTTGTGTGTCCAAACTGCATTTTATTTCCCGGGAAATAAGCAAATCGGGTTCTGCAGTCAGGCAGTATCCCCGGTTAGGGACGGCCTCAATAATGTATCCCAGTTTTTGCAAGTAATGTATATGTTTCCAAACTGCAGTACGGCTTAAATTCATTTTTTTGCTTAACAATTCCCCGGAAATAAATTGGTTCCGGTTTTCTTTTAAAAGATTCAAAATATTAAATGGAACTTGTTTCATGTATATTCACCTCTAACATTGTATTCGAACCGGCAAAGATTGTAAACCCTAAAGCAGTCAATCGTTAACATTTATTTGGTATTTTAGTTTTGGAGAGTTCACTTGCGCTGAAGATATCGGCAATTTTAGAAAGTCTAATAAAGAAGTAAAGAAGTAATAAAGTAGTAAAAAAAAGCGCGGTTACAATTATAACCGCGCCATTTAAATATATTATAAAAAAAGAGGGGGTCAACTTAATTCTCATTATAGAGGGCGGATATTACAGTGGTATTACAGCAGTATTTTTTTTTGGTTACAAGAAAAAAATTGGAAGTTAAGAGCGCGTGGGTGCTTAGGTTAAAATATTGTTTTCTGATATTCCTGAAGGCTTAGTACTTCCATCCCCTTTTTTTGCAATGTCTTAATTCCTTCCAGTGCTGCTCGCGCTGCTCTAATGGTGGTAATAATAGAAACGCCTTGGGCCAGGGCCTTTTGCCGCATTCGGGCTTCGTCACTTTGAGAGCCGGCCCCTGAAGGAGTATTTATGATTAATTCCACTTCTCCCCGCTCGATGTAATCAAGTATATGTGGAGGACCTTCTTGTAATTTATTTACTACTTCCACTTCTATTTCCCCTGTCCGCAAAGAATCTGCAGTACCTTCGGTGGCAATAATTTGAAATCCCAATTTACAAAATTCTCGAGCCAGCTCTATAGCTTCACCTTTGTCACGGTTGGCCACGGTGAGGAAAATCTTACCCTTAAGAGGCAGTGAAGTTCCTGCTGCCAGCTGTGACTTGGCAAATGCCATTCCAAAATCTTTGTCAATACCCATTACTTCTCCGGTTGAGCGCATTTCCGGTCCTAAAATGATATCTACTTCCGGGAAACGGGAAAATGGAAGGACCGATTCTTTCACAGATACATGACTTGGCTTTATTTCTCCTGTTAATTCCATGTCGCAAAGCTTAATGCCGGCCATTGTCCTGGCAGCTACCTGGGCTAAAGGAACCCCTGTGGCTTTTCCTACGAATGGAACGGTACGAGAGGCACGGGGGTTGGCTTCAATAAGATAAACCTTGTCACCGCGCAGAGCAAACTGGATGTTACATAAACCCACCACGTTTAAATTTTTGGCCAGCAGGTTGGTTTGGCGGCGTATCTCATCTAGTTGCTTTTCGGTTAGGCTGAAAGTGGGAATTACGCAAGAACTGTCACCTGAGTGTATGCCTGCGTGTTCCACGTGCTCCATGATTCCGCCGATAAAAATATCTTCTCCGTCACAAACAGCGTCTACATCTATTTCTATTGCACCTTCCAGGAATTTATCCAAAAGCAGAGGGTTTTGGTGCGATATGTCTGCGTTCTCCCTCAGGTATGAAAGCAGACTTTCCTGATTATAAACGATCTGCATTGACTTGCCTCCCAATACATATGAAGGACGAGCCAAAACAGGAAACCCTAAGTTTGCAGAGACATCCAGCGCTTCGCCTTCATTTATTGCTGTGCCATGAGGAGGTTCGATTAGTCCGAGTTTTTCTACTACTTCAGCAAATTCTCGCCGGTTTTCGGCTCGATTGATATCCACCGGTGAAGTTCCCCAAACCTTTACTCCCTGCTCCATAAGCTGTAATGCCAGCTTAAGGGGGGTTTGTCCGCCAAACTGGAGAATAACTCCTTCCGGCTGTTCCACTTCATAAATATTTAAAACTTCCTCCAGTGTGAGGGGTTCAAAATACAAGCGATCGGATATATCATAGTCTGTGCTTACTGTTTCCGGGTTGCAATTAACCATAATTACTTCGTATCCTTCTTTGCGCAGGGCAAAAGCCGCCTGGACACAGCAATAATCGAACTCCACTCCTTGGCCTATTCGGTTGGGCCCGCTCCCCAAAATCATTACTCGCGGGCGAGAGGTAAATGATGGAACTTCGCTGTATTTTTCATAAGTTGAATAATAATAAGGTGTATAGGCTTCGAATTCACCGGCGCATGTATCTACACAACGGAAAGCAGGCTTAATGCCGGCTTTCACCCGCATTTTTCGTATGGTGTTTTCGTCGGCATGGATTAATTTAGCTATATAACGATCTGCAAAGCCATTTTCTTTCAAAGACCAAAGTAACTGGGGCGTTAAATCATTTAACTGCAATTCGGTTAATAGGTTTTCATCAGCGATGAGTTCTTCAATTTGGTTCAGAAACCACCTGTTGATTTTGGTAAGCTCATAGATCTTTTCGCTGTCCATTTTCCGCCGGTAAGCCTCGGCAATGTAGAAGATGCGGTCTGAGCGAGGTACGGAAAGACGTTCTTCCAATTCATCGAGCGAAACCTTAGCCGGCGCATGGTTTTCAAAACCGTAATTGTCTTGTTCCAGGGAGCGGACTGCTTTTTGAAGGGCTTCTTTAAAGGTGCGGCCAATGCTCATAACTTCACCTACTGACTTCATTTGAGTAGTGAGAGTACGATCTGCTTCAGGAAATTTTTCAAAGTCCCAACGAGGAATTTTAACCACACAATAATCTATAGTGGGTTCAAAAGCAGCCGGAGTATTTTGAGTAATATCATTGGGCAGTTCATCGAGTGTAAAACCCACAGAAAGCTTGGCGGCTACTTTGGCAATAGGAAAACCTGTAGCTTTAGACGCTAATGCTGAAGAACGTGAAACCCTTGGATTCATTTCGATAACTACTACGCGCCCCGTTTCAGGGTTAAGAGCAAATTGGATGTTGCAGCCACCGGTATTTATACCTAACTTTTGGAGGGCAGTTATGGAAGCATCTTTTAGCCCTTGGACTTCGCGGTTGGTAAGAGTTTGCACGGGTGCTACCGTAATGCTTTCACCGGTATGAACACCCATAGAATCCATATTTTCAATAGTACAAATAATGATAGTATTATTATTTAGATCTCGAATTACTTCCAGCTCAATTTCCTTCCAGCCGATAACCCCTTCCTCCACCAATATTTGGGATACGGGGCTAATAGCCAGTCCATATGCTACTTTGTCTTGTAACTGTTTTCTGTTATAAGCTATCCCTCCTCCTGAGCCTCCTAATGTATAGGAGGGACGGATTATTAACGGGTAGCCTATTTTAGCGGCAAACTCTTCTGCCTCGGCTAAGTTGTTGATATAAACGCTTTGGATCACGTTCAGGCCGGCTTCTTCCATAGCATCCTTGAATAATTCCCGATTCTCGGCCATATTTATAGTATCTACGTTAACTCCGATGAGTTCTACATTCCATTCCTGGAGGGTCCCGTTGTTATAAAGATCTACGGCAATATTTAGGGCTGTTTGTCCTCCCAAAGAGGGCAATAAAGCATGAGGTTTTTCCCGGGCTATGATTTTAGACACCGTATCGGGAGTTAAAGGCTCGATATAGGTATAATCCGCTATGTCCGGGTCAGTCATAATGGTGGCGGGGTTACTGTTAATAAGTACTACTTCATACCCTTCTTCCCATAGAGCTCGGCAAGCTTGAGTGCCCGAATAATCGAACTCGCAAGCTTGTCCAATGATAATAGGGCCGGAACCGATAATAAGAATTTTTTGTAGATCAGAACGTTTAGGCATTTACAACCACTCCATAAAATTATCGAATAGATTTTTACCATCATGAGGGCCGGGCCTTGCTTCCGGCTGGAATTGGATGGAGAAGAATTCCAGATTTCGATTTTCCATACCCTCTAAAGTATGATCGTTCAAATTTAGATGAGTTGCATATGTCTTATCAGGAAACGGCGAATTGTAAGAAAGGCTATAACCATGGTTTTGAATCGTAACAAAAACTTTTTCTGAGTTTATTTCTTTCACGGGATGATTAGCTCCCCGATGGCCGGAAGTAAGTTTAAAAATTTCCATCCCCAGGGTTTTCCCGATTACCTGGTGTCCCAAAGAAATTCCCATGAGGGGACGCCATCCCAAAAGCTTACTAACGGTAGGAATCAGAGAATCAATGGCTGCAGCTTTTTCCGGACCGTTAGAAATAAGCACTCCGGAGGGTTCTAAAGCTTTTATATCGTCTACAGAGGTGGTAGAGGGTACTACCGTTACCCGGCATCCTCTTTCTAAAAGGGCTTGCAAGGTGCTTTGTCTCACACCCAGGTCTATTACCACCACATGGTTTTTGGAACTGTTAGTTTCCGGTGGGGGTATTTCCAAAATAGGGTGGTCAGTAGAATCTTCCCGGTAATAAATTTGGGGAGTAGTAACTTTTTTAATCGGATCTTCATTATTCTGTTCCGGAAAAAGAGCTAATTTTTCTTTTAGAGTTGCAGTGTCCGAGGTAACAGTGGAAATTATTCCCCTCATGGTGCCTTGATCCCTCAGGTGAAGGGTAAGGGTTCGGGTATCTATGCCTTCTATTCCTATAATATTGTGTCGTTCTAAAAAGCTGCTAAGGCTTTCCTTAGAAAGAGTGTTATCAGGGCGGGCGCAGTAATTTTTTACAATGACGCCTTTGGGATGAGGGAACGGTGATTCGTTATCATCCAAGTTACAGCCGTAATTACCAATGTGGGGGTAAGTAAAGGTGAGTATTTGCCCGTGGCAAGATGGATCGGTAATTATTTCTTGATAACCGGACATGGCAGTATTAAAAGTTACTTCACCGCAAATTTCACCTTTGCCGGCAAAGGTTTTCCCCTTCAGAGTGAAACCGTCCTCAAGTATTAATAGGGCTTCCAAAATTTCGACCTCTCTTTAGCCAGTTACTTATGTTAGTATAAATTTTTTACTCAAGCTTTTACTGTAAGGTGATAAAATTTTGTTGAGGGGTTACTTTGAATTGTTATTTTTTCAACCCTACCTCATTATACTGAAAAACGCGAAAAAAACAAGTGATTTTTACTATTATTTTGTTATAATTTAGTGCATAAATAGGCTTTGAGTCTGACTCATAATAATGCGGGAAATCAATTCCCTATTTATTTATGAAAAAACGATAAAAACAAACAAAACAAAATGAAGAAGTTATAAGTTCCCGCTAAAGGTATTCAAAACAGGATGGGGAAAACCGGGGAAGGAAAAAAGAATGGCGGGGGAGAATTTGGTACTTGAAAGGTTAAAAAGTGGGAGGTTAAAAAGTATTATGTATATAGCAATAGCCCAGATTAATCCTACCGTAGGTGATCTTCAGGGAAATATCCGTAAAATGATTAAATATATTCAGGAAGCGCGGGCCGGGAAAGCTGATCTGATTATTTTCCCGGAGATGTCTGTAACCGGATATCCTCCTCGGGATCTTTTGCTCTATCCGGAATTTATCAGGCGAACTCATAATATTATTGAAACCGAACTTCAACCTGAAGCATATGGTATAAGTATTATACTAGGTGCTCCCTGGCAAGAGGGAGAAAAAGGGCCTCTCTTAAATTCTGCATTGTTTTTACAGGATGGGCGCTTGGTTTCGGTCCATCATAAAGTGCTTTTGCCAAACTATGATGTTTTTGATGAAAGCAGATATTTTATACCGGGAAGTCAATGTTATTTGGTTGATTTACATGGGAAGAAATTAGCTTTAACTATTTGTGAAGATATTTGGAATGATAAAGATTGCTTTGAGCGGAAAAGGTATAGTCGTAATCCGGTTGAAGAGTTATGTCAAAAAGGAGGGGAACTCATTGTAAATATTTCCGCTTCTCCCTATCATCTGGGAAAGGTAGGAGAAAGAGCCCAGATGCTTTCTTCCTTGGCCAGTAAATATGGGGTAGGAACTATTTATGTTAACCAGGTGGGCGGAAATGATGAGCTTATTTTTGATGGAAGCAGTATGGCATGTTCTTCCCGGGGGGAGATCGTTTGCCGGGCGCGGCCTTTTGGAGAAGAATTATTATATATTGGGGATGACTTTGGTAGTTCCTCCTCGCAGGTGAAGGAAGTAGAAGCGTCTGGAGGTTTTGAAGAAGATGCGGGGTGGGTCCATACCGCCTTGAAATTGGGATTAGGGGATTACCTTGCTAAAAATGGTTTCCATAAAGTGGCCCTGGGCTTAAGTGGAGGAATAGACTCTGCCGTAGTGGCGGCATTAGCTGTAGATACAGTAGGTCCTGAAAATGTGCTTGGATTAATAATGCCTTCTTCATATTCTTCGCAACAAAGCATAACGGATGCAGAAAATCTTGGAAAAAATCTCGGCATGCAAACCCGCCTGATCTCCATTGAAACTCCTTTTGAGACGTTTATAAGTCTTCTCAATGAAAATGGTGAGCCATTGATGGATCTGGCTGAAGAAAACCTGCAAGCCCGAATTCGAGGAAACATCCTTATGTATATTTCCAACCGCGAGGGCTGGATGGTTTTGGTCCCCGGAAATAAATCTGAATTGGCGGTAGGCTATACCACCCTTTACGGAGATATGTGCGGGGGAGTTGCGGTTCTTGCCGACCTTCCCAAAATGATGGTTTACCGCCTGGCTAATTATATAAACCGGCAAGCTTGTACCGATATTATTCCGCAGTCAATCCTCGACAAAGTCCCTTCGGCGGAACTTCGCCCCAATCAGACCGATCAGGATTCTTTGCCTCCTTATGAAATCCTGGATGAAATCTTGTATTACTACATTGAAAAAAACAAACTTGCTCATGAAATAAAAGCCATGGGCTATGATGCCGATATGGTTCACGATGTCATCCGCAAAGTGGACAGGGCCGAATACAAAAGGCAACAGGCCCCTCCCGGCCTGCGCATCACCTGCCGAGCCTTTGGAACCGGCCACCGCATGCCCATATCCAAAAAGGTGTCAGCCCTCGACATTGACACAAAAAAATAATTCTGATAATATCAGAACGCTCCAAGGAGGAACTATGGGAAGAACTGTTAGAGTTGAATATCCGGACATGAAAAATTAGAGCGGCTTGTGGAAGAAATATGTGTGGGACTCAACAGATCGAATTAGAATTGTTTGATTGTGTCAATGTCGAGGGCTGACACCTTTTTTAAAATAGGGAAGGAGACAGGTTGTGTCAATGTCGAGGGCTGACACCTTTTTTGATGTAATTGTAATAGGGGCGGGTCATGCCGGTTGTGAAGCGGCAATGGCCTCGGCGAATTTGGGATGTAAAACATTACTGGTGAATTTGAACCTGGACCATCCGGCGTTAATGGCTTGTAATCCTTCTCTAGGCGGCCCCGGTAAGGCTCACCTGGTTAAGGAAGTTGATGCCCTGGGGGGGATTATGGGCATGAATGCCGACCGGCATGTTTTGCAGATGCGCAGGCTTAATACCAGCAAAGGGCCGGCGGTCCAGGCATTGAGGGCTCAAATTGACAAAGATGCATATCAGCGGGGGATGAAGTCTTTTTTGGAAAAACAGCCTAATTTAATTATTCGGGAAGGGGCTGTAGCGGAAATAATAGTGGAAGATGGTGTTGTGAAGGGAGTATGCACTCGCTATGGCAGCACCTATTATGGAAAGGCCGTCATTTTATCCTCCGGTGTATATCTCCGTTCAGAAATATTTGTGGGACATAAGCATTATAGTGGTGCCCCCGGTAATCAGCTTCCTTCGGTAGGACTGGCGAATAACCTTGCTTCCCTGGGTTTTGAAATGGGACGTTTTAAAACAGATACTCCTCCCAGGGTTTACCGGGAAAGTATAAACTTTGAAGGGTTATCCTTGGTTAAAGGTGAACAAGGAGTGGGCAGTTTTTCTTACACTACACCTTCTTCAGTGGAGTTCAAACAAGTTCCCTGTTACCTGACCCGCACCGGTGAACAAACGCATCGTCTTATCCGGGAACATATTGATTATACGCCGCTATATTCCGGTTTAATGGGAGGAAGCGGTCCCCGCTATTGCCCTTCCATCGAAGATAAAATAATGCGTTTTCCGCACCGGCAGGATCACCCTATTTTCATAGAGCCGGAAAGTGAAAATTCGGAAGAGATGTACCTCCAGGGTATTTCTACAGGTCTTCCTGAAGAACTGCAGCATGACTTTTTGCATACCATAAAGGGTTTGGAAGAATCAGTTATGACCCGCCCGGCTTATGCCATAGAATATGATTATGCTTTTCCCACCCAATTAAATCCCACTCTGGAAACTAAACTGGTAGCGGGACTTTATTTTGCCGGGCAGATAAATGGCACTACCGGCTATGAGGAGGCAGCTGCCCAGGGCCTTGTAGCAGGGATTAATGCTGCCCTCCGTTGTAAAGAAGAGCCTCCTTTCATTCTTAGCCGTACGGAAGCTTATATTGGGGTTTTGATTGATGACCTGGTGACCAAGGGGATTACGGAACCTTACCGTATGTTTACATCCCGCTGCGAGTATCGATTGCTCTTGCGGCACGACAACGCTGATTTGCGTTTAACTGAAAGGGGTTATAATCTGGGATTGATTAGCGAGGAACGTTTTAAGCGTTTTCAAGAAAAAAAACGCTTCATCGAGTCCAAAAAAGAAGAGTTGGAACATTTTCGCCTCAATCCTACTTCGCATGTTAATGTGTTTCTAGAATCTTTGGGATCGGCGCCTTTGTCTCATCCGCAATCCATGGCTGAGCTTCTCAAACGTCCGGAAATTAGCTATACAGACCTGGTCGCTATTGCGGAAAATGACAATCGTCCTTTGGAGGAAACAAGTTCTGAGCAAAGGGAGATTATTAATGAAGTAGAGACTCTGATAAAATATGCCGGTTACCTGGCCAAGCAGGAAAATATGGTTCAGCAGGTTGCCCGAATGGAAGAAAAGAGAATACCGCCTGATTTTCCGTATGATGACCTGGTGAATATATCCACGGAAGCCAAGCAAAAGCTCAAAGAAATAAAGCCGCGCACCTTGGGTCAAGCTTCTCGTATTGACGGTGTAACGCCGGCGGATATATCTTTTTTAGCCCTTTATCTGGAAAACAATTCTCAAAGATCACCTCATTGGGGTAAACAGGGGCAAAAGGAAATAAATCGGGAACAAGATGATAAAAATTAACCGAGCTATTTTCTTTTCCCCGGAATTTTTATGTGATTGTCAAAGTTTTACCCTTGATTAGGCACGTGAGTGAGAAGACTCTATTATACCGGGAGGTAGCTATTTGCCTTCATTCGGGTGGTATTACCGTTTAAGCCAATTTTTTAGAGAAGAATTTGGGGAAAAAGTTTACAAAATACCCCTGGAGACGGGGGTTAGTTGTCCTAATCGTGATGGAACACTTTCCTCTACCGGTTGTATCTATTGTTATAATCCCGGTTTCAGCTCTGCGGTGCAGCAAAAACAGGAAGAAAAATGCCGGCAGAAATCCATCCGGGAACAAATTATTGCTTATCAATACAGGCTGGAGAGGCAAAATGCTTATCGCACCCCCGGAAAGCTTAGCCGGAAAGAAAAAAAGCCTTTTTCCTCTTCTGAAAGTGTAGGAAAAACTGCGGACTTTATCCCTTCCCGCAAATATCTGGCTTATTTTCAAACTTATAGCAATACTTATGCATCCCTTTCTTACTTGCAAGAGATTTATGAAGAAGCCCTCAAAACCCCGGGAGTAGTTGGTTTGAGCATTGCCACCAGGCCTGATTGTTTGGGAGAAGAAGTGCTGGAATTACTTGGGGGTTATGCTCAAAACTACCACATCTGGCTGGAATTGGGATTACAATCTGCACACGACCGCACCCTACAATTCATTAACCGGGGGCATGACTATCAATGTTTCCAAGAAGCTTTACTTCAGAGTTCGGGCAGGGGGTTGTATACCTGTGCTCACATTATTAACGGCCTTCCAGGTGAGAACCGCGCAGATATGCTCGAAACGATTATGAAAATAAACGAATTGCCCCTCCGAGGTGTTAAGTTTCACCAGCTTCAGATTATTAAAAACACTGCCCTGGAAAACTTATATGGGGAGGGGAAAATAGAGGTATTAGATTGGGAAGAATATCTTGAAATAGTTTGTGAGCAATTGGAGTTCTTGAAGCCTGATAAAGTTGTTCACCGTCTGCTGGGTGAGGTATACAGGGATGACCTCCTTTTAGCGCCCCGCTGGAATGTTTTTCGGGGGACCTTTGCGCAGGCTGTAGAAAAAAAGCTTCAAGCAAGGCAATCTTACCAGGGTAAGAATACCGGTTTATAAATCAAGATTTTACTTTGCGCTACTTCGAAAAATCTCCTTCAAATACCAATCTGACTGATATCTATTACATGAAGCAATCGGCATATAATAGGGAAAATTACAGCCGCCGGGTGTTATTATAATTATAGGGGAAAAGCGCAGCCGAGTCTTAGTAAAATTTGGTGTTTTTATTTACCAGATAAATATTAAAGCAGGAAATGATCAGCAAAATCATGCCTATAACGGCTATAATTAAACTGGCTTGGTTAATATGCCCGAAAAAATTACCCATAAATTCCTGGGTTACTTCCGGAATGCCTTGAGGTATGAAGCTATTTATAATAAACATTGCTGCCTGGATAAAAAACACGCTGAGAAAGCACAATGAGCCCGGGAACAAAAGCACTTTTATTTTGGACTCTATGAAAAAATGTAGTATAAGGCAGACAATAAATACAAAAACTGAGAACCAAAGCAGAGTGCTTATCAGGGCTTCCGGCATAACGCCTTGCATTAACACTTCACCTATTTTGGCTTCTCCAAATGTTTCCATAAAAAGGATATTTAATTTTCCTTCACCCATGGTTCCCAAAAAACCATAAGCAAGAACAAATATAATAGCGGAAATAGAGAATAAAAAATTTGTTATCATCATAGCCCAAACTTTAATATAACCTGACACTTATTTTTCCTCCCCTTTTATTCTATATTATTTATTGTGAAGTGTATTAAATATTTTGTTAGCAAGCCCACATGATAATTATGTCCAAATTTCCTTGCTTATATGAATTACTTTGTCTTTATTTGTAAGGATTCATCATTTAAAAGGATTCGTCTTTATCCCTTTCTTTTTCTTTTTCCTCTAACTCAGTTCTTTCTTTGTGCCTTTTGGAAACATCTTTGTAAATGATTACCCTTACAATCCATGAAATAAGTAAAAATATCCCGATCAGCACCACCGTATTTATAGAAAAAGTAGGCGGTGCCGAATTAAGTACTATCGGAATTGGAGATATAGTAGATATAAATGTAAACAGGCTCATTAAGAACCCTAAAATCATAAGAGTTTTTCCTCCTTCCTTTACCACTTGACGGGCTATATGGAAAATTTAAAACGAAAAGAGCCGTACATATTTCAGAATGAATATCTCCTTTTTCCTATTTAACTTATACTTTACTTGAATATAGTAAATATTATAATAATATACTTAAGGTGTCAACAAGATTAAAAATATTTTTGTTAATAGTTTTGTGTATTATAAGAAAGTTGACTTTTACGCTGCTAAATAATAATATTTTAGTCACGAAGTAAATTACCCTTTATTTTTTACATGTTAAAGTAGTAGAGTGGACAGGATAGTAGGTTTCTACGGGGCAAATTGTAGTATTTGGCCGAGGAAATGTTTTCACGTATTTTGAAATGTATTTTTAAAACCTATAATCAGAGAGATGGAGTTTTAAAGAGGTGATAAAACAAGATGGAAAATAATAAGTTAGACCCGGTTTACAATCCCCGGGAAGTAGAGGGTAAAGTATATTCGCTTTGGCTGGAAAAGGATTGTTTTCGCGCCGTTAATTCAGAGCCCCATGAAAGTTTTTCTATAGTGATTCCTCCCCCCAATGTAACCGGAACCCTTCACATGGGGCATGCCCTTGATAATACTTTGCAGGATGTTATTATCCGCTGGAAAAGAATGCAGCAGAGGGATACGCTTTGGTTACCGGGCACCGACCATGCCGGTATAGCTACTCAAATTAAAGTGGAAGACCATATAAGAGAAGAAGGCATAGATAAACATACTTTGGGAAGGGAAGCATTTTTAGAAAAAGCCTGGGAATGGAAAGAGAGATATCACTACCGTATAACAGAGCAATTACAGAAATTAGGGGTGTCATGTGATTGGTCCCGGGAAAGATTTACGCTGGACGAAGGATGTTCACGGGCTGTGAGAGAAGTTTTTGTTTCTCTTTACCGGAAGGGGTTGATTTACCGGGGTGATTATATGATTAATTGGTGCCCCAGCTGCCATACAGCCCTTTCGGATATTGAAGTTGAGCACGCAGAAGAAAATTCTACCCTTACTTATATTAGCTACCCGGTAGCAGGTAAAGAAGATTCCTTAATAGTGGCTACCACGCGACCGGAAACCATGCTGGGTGATACAGCTGTAGCTGTGCACCCGGAGGATAGTCGCTATCGGCATCTTATCGGGGAAAAAATTACCCTTCCTTTAATGGAGCGCGAAATACCTATTATTGCTGATGAGTATGTAGATCCTTCTTTTGGCACCGGGGCGGTGAAGGTTACTCCCGGCCATGATCCCAATGACTGGGAGATTGGCTGTCGCCATAACCTGGAGGTAATACAAGTAGTTGGAGACGATGCATTTATGACATCTTCTGCCGGTTCATACGAAGGCTTTGACCGCTGGGAGTGCAGGCGCGTAGTGGTGAAAGACTTACAAGCTCGGGGACTGATAGAAAAAATTGAAGAATATTCCCATGCACCCGGTCGTTGTCAACGTTGCAGTACCGTAGTAGAACCAATTGTTTCCCGGCAGTGGTTTGTGAGAATGAAACCTCTGGCTATCCCTGCTTCCGCTGCTGTTCGGGGAGGAAATATAAGGTTTGTTCCCGAACGTTTTGCCAATGTTTATCTCCAATGGATGGATAATATAAAGGATTGGTGCATTTCCCGCCAAATTTGGTGGGGGCATCGTATTCCGGCCTGGTATTGTGCATGCGGCGAAACCATTGTTGATTATCACGAACCATCGGTATGCCCCCACTGTGGTGTTGGCGAGCTCACTCAGGATCCTGATGTTTTGGATACCTGGTTTAGCTCGGCGTTATGGCCTTTTTCTACTATGGGGTGGCCCGATAAAACTGCGGATCTCCACAGTTATTTCCCTACGGATGTCCTGGTAACCGGCTATGATATTATCTATTTTTGGGTAGCTCGAATGATTGTGATGTCGCTGGAATTTATGCAAGAAGTCCCTTTTTACACAGTTTATATCCATGGATTGGTGAGGGATGCACTAGGGCGCAAAATGAGCAAATCTTTGGGAAACGGGATTGACCCCATTGATGTTATAGATCAATACGGCGCCGATACCCTACGATTTACCCTTATTACAGGCCAAGCGCCTGGCAATGACCAGCGTTTTCGCCAAGAAAGCGTGGAAGCCAGCCGTAATTTTGCCAATAAAATATGGAATGTTTCCCGTTTTGTGCTCATGAATTTAAAAGAAGAAAAAAGTTATGGAAATATTAATCCTGCTACAAATTATGAAGAATTAGAGCGGGTAGACAAGTGGATATTGCATAAGTTCAACCGGACAGTCAAAGAGGTTACTTCCGAACTGAATAATTTTGAACTCGGGGAAGCTGCCCGTAAAATTTACGAGTTTCTCTGGCATGACTATTGCGATTGGTATGTAGAGTTTAGCAAACTGCACATATATAAAGATGAAACGGAAGCGAGCAGTGAAGCCGAGAAGCTCCAACTTACACTGGACCTCCTGGTTTATGTACTTGATGGAACACTACGTCTTTTACACCCATTTATGCCGTTTATTACCGAAGAAATATGGCAGTATCTGCCTTTAGAGGGGCGGAAGGATGAAGAAACTTTGGCCGCCGCTGTTTGGCCCGAATACCTTACTGAACTGGAATTTGCCGGGGAAGCGGCAGAAATGGAATTGATTCAGCAAGTCATCCATGGTATTCGCAACTTGCGCAGCCAGGTGAATTTACCTCCTTCTCAAAAGGCGCCGGTTATTTTGAGGCCCCATTACCGGGTGGAGCATACTTTAAGGGAAGAATTGCCGCGTATAAGATCGCAGGGGGCTGTTTCCGAGCTTACTGTTGATCCCGAAGCGACCAAGCCAACTCAGGCATTAACTGCGATTATAGGGGAAGAAGTGGAAATATATTTACCCCTGGCGGAAGTTATTAATTTAGAGGAAGAAATAGAAAGATTAAAAAAAGAAATGACCACCGCAGATCAGGAACTGCAAAAAAATAAAAACAAGCTGGATAACCAGGATTTCCTGGAGAAAGCTCCCCAGGAAGTAATTTCCAAAGTTAAGGGGCAGTATGAAGAAGCGTTGGGCAAGTATGAAAAATTGAAAGAGCGTTTGCAGGAACTGGAGAAAATGCTTTAGCAGGAGGATAATGGGTGACCTTTGATGAAGCTGTTGCTTGGATTCACAGTATAGGCCGTTTTGGGGTTAATCCCGGCTTGGAGCGGATGAATGCGCTTATGGAGCGCCTGGGCAATCCGCACCTTCGATTGAATTTTGTGCATATCGGGGGCACTAATGGTAAAGGCACCACCGCAGCTTTGTTGGAAGCGGCCTTGAGGGCTTATGGTTGCAGAGTAGGCCTTTATACTTCTCCATACCTGGAAAACTTTAATAACCGCATTTCTATAAATGGTGAAGATATATCCCCGGTTGATCTTGTAGAGCATGTGCAAAAAATTCGTCCTTTGGTGGAAGAAATAGCTGAGGTGTCTTCTCTGGGGCATCCCACGGAATTTGAAGTGGTTACTGCTTTGGCCATGGAGTATTACGCGGCTAAAAAACCTGACCTGGTGGTTTTAGAAGTTGGCCTGGGAGGCCGTCTCGATGCCACAAATATTGTTTCCCCTCTTGTTTCGGTAATAACAAATGTAAGCATGGATCATACTTCAGTTTTGGGTAATTCTGTTGAAGAAGTAGCCGGTGAGAAAGCCGGGATCATTAAAGAAGGGGTGCCGCTGATAACGGCTGCCGAAGATTATGCAGTTAGAGAAGTACTTTTCCGGGCTGCTACCCAAAAGAATGCTTTGGCTTATTGTGTGGTCAATGAAAAGAAGGAGGAACAGAAAAACCACCGCCGTTTTTTACTTCAAGAAAGCAAAGGAAGGGCGACCGACAATATTTCACTCATTAATTATGACCATAGAAAAAAGGTCTCGGGAGGGCAGGTATTTAGTTACCGGGGATTAAATAAAGAATGGGATGATCTTTTCCTTCCCTTGAAAGGGAGATATCAGGTGCAGAATGCTGCCGTATCACTGGCTGCTCTGGAACATGTAGAACAAAGTATGGGATTATACTGTGACAAAAATGTTTTGCAAAAAGCATGGCAAAATTTTACCTGGCCGGGTCGCTTAGAGGTTTTGCGAGAAAAACCGCTGGTGGTTTTAGACGGAGCTCATAATCCGGCTGCGATTAAAGAGCTTAGCCAAGCGCTGCAGGAATTTTTTTCATATGGGAATCTTATATTGGTACTGGGTATTATGCAAGATAAAAATATCCGGGAAATAATGCAAAACATTGTCCCCGGAGCCGACGTCCTCATTGTTACACGCCCGGATCTTCCCCGTGCAGCCTCTCCTCAGCATTTAAAAGAATTGGCTTCGGAATTGAGCGATTCGGTTATTTACGCGGAACCGGATATTAAAAGTGCTCTAATGAAAGCTCTCGACATGGCCACTGCAGATGATCTGATGCTGGTAACCGGCTCCTTTTACACCGTAAGTGAAGCCCGGCAATTTTTAACGTAATATAATATTATTTTTAAAATTATTTAATTGCAATAAGCACGTATAATTAATTGACAATGGATTCTCTTATCGTATATATTAGCAAGTAATAAGTTAATAACACTTATTATTGGGAAGAAAGGAGGAAAGCTCAATATGAAAGTATTAAGAAAATGGGGGCTCTTGCTGGTAGCAGTAATGATGATGTTCTCCCTGGCTGCTGTAGGGTGCGAGATGGAAGAAGATCCCATGGATCCTATGGATGATCCCATGGAAGAGCCGGTAGAAGAGGAACCTATTGAAGAGGAGCCCGAAATCGAAGAAGAGCCTATTGAAGAAGACTTTGATCTAGAGATGGAATAAATAGTTGTCTAGATGAAACTGATTAATTTTTAGATTAGGGTGGAGTTATCCTTAACTCCATCCTATTTTTTATATATTGGGGGAAATTTGCTATATTTACGGAATATTTGTAACAGTAAATATATTGCTAAAATAAGATTGTAGAAGGTTTTTGTTTTTTTATGACGAAGAAATCACAATGTTTAAGAGAAAAATTTTTCAATTTAACTTTGCAGGTAATTAATTGAAGTGGTTGATTTTGCAAAATTATGGGCAAGGAGTGAAGTAATAGATGAGTGCGAAATCATTTAAAGGTGGAATTCACCCGTCTTACCACAAAGAGATGACGGCAGAAATTTCGACAGTTGTTGCTGATTTACCGTCACAAGTGATAATACCTCTACAGCAGCATATCGGAGCTCCCTGCGACTCTCTGTTGGAAGTAGGAGAGGAAGTCAAAGTAGGTCAAAAAATTGCAGACAGTGAGGGTTTTGTTTCTGCTCCCATCCATGCCAGCATTTCTGGAAAGATAGCTTCCATTGATATGCGTTATGCTCCTACCGGGGCAAAAGTTAAGTCAATGGTTATTGAATCTGACGGCTCGGATGCAATAGCCGATAGTGTTGCCCCTCCCAAAAAGTCATTGGAAGAGCTAACCGGCAAAGAAATTATATCCTTGATTCGGGAAGCAGGAATAGTAGGCATGGGGGGAGCTGCTTTTCCTACTCATGTTAAACTTTCTCCTCCGGAAGGCAAAACTATTGATACGGTTATACTTAACGGAGCTGAATGTGAACCTTACTTAACAGCAGACCACCGGGTTATGCTGGAAGAACCGCAAAAGGTTATTTTCGGACTTAAAGCAATTATGAAAGCTTTGAATGCTCCCGTAGGCATTATTGGCATTGAAAAGAATAAGCCGGATGCCATTAAAATTATGCAGGAAGCAATCAAAACAGAAAAGAATTTGAGTGTTTTTCCGCTTCCTACCAAATATCCCCAGGGAGCGGAAAAAATGCTTATTGAGGTCATTACTGGCAGACAGGTGCCTTCAGGAGGGCTTCCTCTTGATGTAGGTGTGGTTAATCAAAATGTGGGAACAAGTGCCGCTGTTGCCCGGGCTATTCAAGAAGGTTTGCCGTTTACAGAAAGAATTATAACGGTCACGGGGAGCGGCGTAAGCAAACCAACTAACATAAAAGTTAGAATAGGCACTACTTTTGAGGAAATTATAGAGCAATGTGGGGGATTTAACAATAATGCCCAAAAAGTAATAGCCGGCGGCCCTATGATGGGCATAGCGCAGCCCGGTTCAAATGTTCCCGTTGTGAAAGGAACTTCCGGTATTTTGATTTTGACTGATGAGGAAGTTCAGCTTCCGGAGGCGGGACCTTGCATCAGATGTGCCCGGTGTGTTGAAGCTTGCCCCGTTAATATAATGCCCAATTTTTTGGGCATTATGGGTGAAAAGCGGGCATTTAATGAAGCAGAAAAGTACCATGCACTGGATTGCATAGAATGTGGATGCTGCACGTATGTGTGTCCTGCTTCTCGTCCTTTAGTGCAGTGGATCAAAGCAGCCAAGGCAGAAATTGTAGCCCGGCAGAAAAAGCAGGGTTAGTATACTTGTAATACATCTAACAATATTTAAAGAATAGGAGAGAGAAGAGCAATGGAGAATAAACTGGTAATTACCACTTCGCCTCACATAAGGACGCCGGAAACCATAAGAAGCATCATGGTAGATGTTTTAATTGCCCTTTTCCCCGTTGCCGTGGTTTCCGTGCTTTTGTTCGGGTATCGGGCTTTGATACTCATGGTAGTAGCCATGGTGGCGGCTATGGTTACAGAAGCGGTAGTTTTGCGCAAAAAAGATATTTTTAGTGATGGAAGCGCTGCCGTAACGGGTTTATTGTTGGCTATGACTCTACCAGCTACTGTTCCCTGGTGGTTGGCCGCAGTGGGTTCTGTGGTAGCGATTATTATAGGTAAACAAATGTTTGGCGGTGTCGGGCAAAATATTTTTAATCCTGCCCTGGTGGGAAGAGCGGTTCTGGTTGTTTCCTGGGCTACCCATCTTGCCGGTGACATATTTCCTATTCCCAGGCCTTTTGATTTTTCTGCTGATGTAGTTACTTCAGCTACGCCCCTGGGAATGGAAGGGGCGGAATTAACGGATGTAGCATTGATGGATCTTTTTATCGGAAACATAGGGGGCGCGCTGGGTGAAACTTCTGCGTTAGCCTTACTTATCGGTGGCTTTTGGCTTTTCTACAAGGGTCATATTGATTGGCGTATCCCCGGATGTTATCTCGGCACGGTTTTTATATTTGGTTTATTATTTGGAGGGGCTATATATGAGAATGCCCTCCTTACCGGTGTTTTTCACATTCTGGCCGGTGGCGTTATGTTAGGTGCCTTGTTTATGGCTACCGATATGGTTACTTCGCCGACAACCGGCCTGGGGAAAGTGATTTTTGGTGTAGGGTGCGGCTTATTTACCATGTTAATTCGTCTTTGGGGCAATTATCCCGAGGGAGTCATGTTCGCTATATTGCTCATGAATGCAGTAACTCCCATCATTGATAGATATACTTTGCCTAGAAAATTCGGGGAGGTGAAGAAATGAGTGTTTATCTTCAAGACCTGGGAAGAGGTATTTTAAAAGAGAACCCGGTATTCCGCTTGCTACTGGGTATGTGCCCGGTATTGGGAGTAACCGGATTTGCCATGAATGGCTTGGGAATGGGAGTAGCAGCTACCATGGTGCTTATATGCTCTAATGTAGTTGTTTCTGCCTTCCGTAACGTTATTCCTAAAACAATCAGGATACCCATTTATATAGTAATTATTGCATCTTTTGTAACTCTGGTGGATATGCTGTTGGCAGCTTTTCAGCCTGACCTGCATGATCAACTTGGCATATTTGTGCCATTGATCGTGGTAAACTGCATGATTCTCGGAAGAGCGGAAGCATTTGCCGGGAAAAAACCAATTTCTCGCTCTTTAGTTGATGGAGTAGGTGTTGGTATTGGTTTTACCCTGGCTTTGGTGTTGCTGGCATCATTTCGGGAAATTCTTGGACATGGAACGCTGTTTGATATTAACATTACGGGAGCGGCTTTTGATCCCATGGGAGTGATGGCTTTGCCCCCGGGAGCTTTTTTAGCTTTAGGTATACTTCTATATCTTGTAAATCTTGTGTTTCGCAGGTTGGGCATAGAATAAAAAATCTATTTTAGTAATGTTGGGGGGAAAATTAAATGGGTTTTGAAACAATTATGGCAATAATATTTGTTTATATATTTGTGGAAAACCTGGTCTTAAATCAATTTTTGGGAATATGCCCATTCCTGGGAGTTTCTCGTCGAATGGAAACTGCAGTGGGCATGAGTATGGCTGTTTTGTTCGTAATGACCGTGGCTATTCTGGTTACCTGGTTATTATATAACTATATACTGCAGCCTTTTGATTTGTTATATTTACAGATAGTAACATTTATTTTGGTTATAGCTTCCCTGGTCCAGTTAGTGGAAATAATGATGCGAAAACTCAGCCCCGCGCTTTACCAGGGGTTGGGTATATTCCTTCCCCTTATCACCACTAATTGTGCGATTATGGGTTCTGCCATTCTTGCAGTAACGGAGGAATTTACTTTTTTGGCTTCCCTGGCCTTTGCCATTGCATCAGCCATTGGTTTTGCGCTGGCCCTCATATTAATGGCAGGTATCAGGGAACGCATGGAGTTGGTGGATCTTCCTAAGGGGATAAGCGGTTCGGTAGTAACCCTGATAACTGCCGGTCTTCTTTCCCTGGCTTTTATGGGCTTTGAAGGAGTAATTGCTCTTTAAGATTATTATTTTATGGAAAATAAGGAGTGAGGTAGAGTGGATCTTGTTTATGCAGTAGCTACCCTGGGAGGAATGGGAATATTATTCGGGGTGTTGTTAGCTGTGGCGGCAAAAATTTTTGCCGTTGAAGTTGATGAACGGGTGGAAGCTGTGCAGGAAGTTTTGCCCGGAGCAAATTGTGGAGCCTGCGGCTTGGCCGGTTGCAGCAGCTTTGCGGAAAAAGTGGTAAGTGGTGAATGTGAAACCACTGCATGTATTCCCGGCGGCAAGGAAGTGGCCGAAAAAATTTGTAGTCTTCTGGGTGTGGAGTCGCATGAAACCGTGCCGAAAGTGGCAGTGGTAGCCTGTGGCGGGGACAATGAAAAAGCGGCAGAAAGTTTCATTTATGGCGGGGATATGGATTGCCGTCTGGCCCATAATTTATGGGAGGGATTTAAAACCTGTAAATATGGTTGTTTGGGCTTGGGCACTTGTGCAGAAGTTTGTCCCTTTGAGGCGGTGACTATGGGTGATAACGGCTTGCCCATAATAGATGAAGAAAAATGTACCGGGTGTGGTATTTGTAAAGAAAGCTGTCCCCGGGGGGTTATAAGTCTCATTCCAAATAATTATACCGGTCACCTGGTTTATTGTAATTCCCGAGATAAGGGCAAGGCGGTAAAAGAAGCATGTTTTGTGGGATGTAATGCCTGCCGTGCATGTGTTAAAGCATGCCCACAGGAAGCTATAAACATGGAAGACAACCTCCCCGTAATTGATATGGAGAAATGTGACGGATGCGGTGAATGCAACCAAAAATGTAAGCCGGGTTGCATTCTTCCGGTATCAGGGGAACAAGCTCGTCATAGTGGCAAAGCAAAAGAAGCAGAAAAAGTTTAATTCGGTTCAGCTTTTGGCGCGGGGCAATAAATATTATTGTAGTGGTACCTTTTACAGCTTATTTGCCGAAGATCGGCAAGAGGGGGAAGTTAAGCTGATGAAAAAAGATTTAACTTTTTGGGGTATGTTAATCATCCTGTTTATTTTTTGGATTGCTGTAAGTGGTACTCTGCACTGGCAGTCTTTGTTGCTGGGAGCGGGGGCAAGTTATTTTATCACTTATTTTAACCGGGAGCTTTTGATTGATTCGGAAGAAAGGCCTATTTTTAGTTTTCGTAATATCAAGCGTTTAGGGAGTGTGTTAGGGACTTTTTTCCTGGCCGTCATGAAGGCGAATATTCAGGTAGCGGCACTGGTTTTAAATCCACGCTTACCTATTGCGCCTACCATGGTAAGCTTTAAAACTGATTTTAAAAAAACAGCCACCCGGGTAGCTTTGGGCAATGCTATCACTTTAACCCCGGGCACTTTAACGATTATGTGCAGCGAGGAAGAATTTGTAGTCCATGCGTTAACGGAAAGAAATGGGCAGGAAGTTCAGGAATGGGAAGTTATAGAAAAACTTAAGCAGTTGGAGGCGTCTGACTGATGGAAGTTTGGTTGAGTTATGGAGAAGTTTATGGAATTATTTTAATTGCCGTGATGATGTTTTTTTGCCTGGGTCGGGCCATAATTGGACCCACAGCTCCCGACCGGGTGGCGGCTATAAATATGATAGGTGTTAAAGCCGTGGTCATAATTGCTCTAATTTCTTTTATTTTTGATCATATGTTTTACCTGGATATTGCAGTGGTGTATGCTTTGATGAGTTTTATCGCTACTATCGGAGTGGCCAAGTACATGGAAAAGGGCGCGCTGGATTGATTAAGGGGGCATTATTTTGTGGGAAATTGTTAGTAATATTCTTTCCATTTTCCTGATGATAGGAGGCTTTTTTTTCCTGGCAGTAGGGGTTGTAGGCCTTATTAGGCTTCCCGATGTTTATACGCGCCTTCATGCTACTACCAAATGTGACACCATGGGTGCGGGAATGGTATTACTGGCTTTGGCTCTTCAGGCCGACTGGATCAGCGCAATTAAATTAATTATTATCGCAATATTTATTTGGATTACCAATCCCACGGCAGCGCATGTTATTGCCAAAGCCTCTTGGGTAACGGGATTTATGCCGGTAAAAGGAGATAACAAGGCGCCTAAAGGAGGTACTCCTGTTGAGTGATGTTTTTAATATTATAATCCTCATCTTTTTGATAATTTGTGCTATTGCGGTAGCTCAAATAAGGGATCTGTTAAGTGGAGTCATAGTGTTTGCTTCTTATGGCCTGGCCATGGCCATTATGTGGCTTCAACTTAGTGCGCCTGATGTTGCCCTGACCGAAGCGGCTTTGGGAACGGGGGTTACTACCCTGTTATTAATTGCCACTATCAGTAAAACCAGAAGAATCGAGTAAGGGGGGCTTTTAAATGGAGATTAACCCGATGAATATTATTATGTTTGCGTTAGTAGCGGCTGTAGTTATAACATTTCTCCCCCGTACTTACCTTAAGTCTGTATTTACCCTCATACTATTAGCAATTATTGGATACTTTTTGGTGATAACAGTAGCGGAAATGCCTCCTTTCGGAGATATTGCCAATCCTCCTGTAAATGAGTTAATGTTGAGGTTTGTGGAACAGGGGGTTGAAGAAACGGGTGTTCCCAACCTGGTAACCGGTATACTTAATGACTACAGGGCTATTGACACTTTAGGAGAAGCAACCGTAATTTTTTTGGCAATTGCGGGAGCGGTTGCTACCATTAAAGCACATTAACGGGGTGAATTCAGCGTGGAAGATCAAATTGTGCGGATAATATGTCGTCTGGTTGTTCCGTTTATTCAGATTTATGGTATCTATGTGGTACTATACGGTCACCTTTCTCCGGGAGGTGGTTTTGCCGGAGGAGCAATTATAGGGGCAAGCATGGTTTTATATGCTCTTTCTTTTAACCTGGAATCGGGAAGTAATAAAATTCCTCATGAAACGGCATCAGCAATGGAAAGTGGGGGTGCCCTTGCTTTCGCTTTTATTGGCATAGTAGCTATTATTTTGGGGCATGAATATATGACAAACCTGGCTGCTGGACTTCCTAAAGGGGTACCGGGTGAGTTGGTCAGTGGAGGTATCATCCCTTTTATTTCCGTAGCTATTGGGATTAAAATTACCAGTACTATAGTGACCCTGTTTTACAATTTAATTGGAGAGGAGAAGCTGGAGCATGGAAATCATTGATAGTTTAGTGCAAAATTATTTTTACCTGGTGGCTATTATACTTTTTATCATTGGCATGCATACTATGCTTACCCATTCTAACCTGGTAAAAAAAGTTATTGCCATGAACATCATGGATACATCCGTTTTCCTGCTTTTTGTAGCTGTGGGCTATGTGCACGGTGGAGCTCCTCCCCTGGTAGAAATCCCTGCGGGTACGGAGACATATATAAATCCCTTGCCGTCGGTACTAATTCTTACCGGTATTATTGTGGCTTTGAGTGTAACCGCTTTTGCTTTAAGTTTGGTAACCAAGATTTATGAATACTATGGAACTGTTGATGCGGATGAAATAGCAGATCTACGAAGCGAAGAATAAGGAGTAAACAATGGATCTCATATCACACTTTCCGGCCATATTGGTAATAAACCTGCTTATTTTTGCTTTTGCCATGCCCTTAATTTCCCGACGGAGTAACAATTGGGCTACAATTGCGGCATCTTTTTCTCTAATTCTTTCTTTTGCGATTTCTATTATTCTGCTTCTGATAGTTTTAGATACGGGGGCAATTAGTTATTATCTGGGAGGTTGGCCGCCGCCTTTTGGAATTGAATTTTACATCGATTACCTGAGTGCTTATATGTTAATTGTTTTAACCGGTATGGGCCTGCTCATTTTCTATTATGGGACGGCTGCTTTGCCCTTTGAAATCGGCCGTCATATGGTAGGTTGGTATTACACCCTTTACCTTTTATTAATAGGCGCCATGGTGGGAATGGCCATTACCAACGACCTATTTAACCTTTTTGTATTTATGGAAATCAGTGCCATTGCTGCCTGTGCTATTATTTCCATAAAAAAAGATCGCGAATGCCTGGAAGCCAGTTTTAAGTATCTCATTTTAAGTGCCATGGGTACCGGCTGTTATTTGTTGGCCGTAGCTTTAATATATATGATCACCGGTGTCCTTAATTTTGACATGGTTAGGGAAGCTTTGGTTGAAAATATTGCTTTATATCCCAACAATGTCCTGGTGGCTCTGGCATTAATGGGGGTGTGTTTTTGTGTCAAGGCAGCACTCTTTCCGCTGCATGTTTGGTTGCCTGATGCCCATGCATCCGCCCCATCTCCTTCCAGCGCTATATTATCGGGTTTAGTCATTAAAATTTATGCCATAGCCCTCATTCATTTAATGTTCAGGGCATTCCCGTTAGAGCTTTTTTACCAGGTACCTTTGACGGAAATTTTCTTGTGGTTAGGTGCTATCGGTATGATCTTAGGTTCTATTTTTGCCATGACTCAGGAAAATTTCAAACGTATGCTGGCTTATTCCAGCGTAGCTCAGATAGGGTATGTATTTTTGGGGATTGGCTTATTCAACCCCACAGCATTGCTGGGAGGCTTACTGCATATTCTGAATCATGCCATTATGAAATCCATGCTATTTATGATAGCCGGTATTATTATTTACACCAAAGGTTTAAAAAAGGTGCGAGAATATGATGGCATAGGAACTCAGTTGAGATGGACCATGACCGCCTTTATTGTGGGAAGCGCTTCTATGGTAGGTATTCCCATTACCGGCGGGTTTATTAGCAAATGGTATCTTGCTACGGGGGCATTTGAAGCGGACAGGCCCTTTTTCATCGGCGTTATCATTGCCAGCAGTTTGTTAAATGCTATATACTATTTTCCCATAGCGATCAGGGCTTTCTTGGCAGAGCCTAAACCTGAAAACCTTCCTGTTAGGCCTGTATTAAAGAACATGCTCATCCCCGTGGTCATTCTGACGGGGCTTATATTTTATATTGGCCTAAACCCCCAAGGGGTGGTAGGTATTTTGGAGTTGGCTATAGAAACATTATTCGCTCAATAAGCTGGTTAAATTAAGAATTATAACGCGCGGATTAAAGAAAAGTGCTTGAGATTATAGTTTATTATTAAAGAGTAAGGGGATAAAAAAGATGGAGGATCAATTAATTATTACAATTATTTTATTTGTTATTTTGTTTCCCATACTAATGACTGCTGTAATAATGTATGGGGGACAGCAATCGGATAAACTGCGCAATTTTCTTTCTTTGTTCACTGTGTTAATAACTTTTATTGGAGTTTTGTTGCTTTATCCGGAAGTGGTAAGTGGAAGAGTTTTTGAATACGAACTTTTTGAAGTGCTGCCCGGTCTTGCAGTTTCATTTCGTCTGGACATACTTAGCTACTGTTTGGTCGTTATTTCGTCTTTCGTGTGGCTATTGGCCGCTGTCTATTCCATCGGCTACATGGCTAAAGAGCATTCTCAGCTGCGTTATTATGCTGTGCTTATTTTTACGCTGGGAAGCTGTCTGGGAATATTTCTGGCGGGTGACTTTTTCACCCTTTTTATCTTTTTCGAATTGATGTCGCTTATTGCCTATGTGCTTGTTATTCATGAAGAAACTGCTGAAGCATTGAAGGCAGGGTACAAGTACCTGGTAGTTACCATTATTGGTGGTCTGGCAATATTTTTTGGGGTGATTATCTGTTTTGAAGCAGCGGGAACAGTAAGCATCGGAGAAGGCCCTCTTATTACCGAAGCATCGTCTCTGGCCTGGATGGCATTTTTTGCATTTCTTATCGGCTTCGGCATTAAAGCAGGTATGTTTCCCCTCCATGTCTGGCTGCCGGATGCGCATCCGGTGGCGCCTTCTCCGGCAAGTGCCCTGTTGTCAGGTATCATGTTAAAAACAGGAGCTTACGGCTTACTCAGAATGGTTTTTGATGTTTTTTCCCCGGAGTTAATGCAGGCGATTAATTTACACGCGGTGATGATGACCCTGGGAATTATTACTATAATTTTGGGGTCGGCGGTTGCTTTAACCCAGGATGATATAAAAAGGAGGTTGGCTTATTCCAGTATAGGCCAAATGGGTTATATAATCCTGGGAATGACGGTTTTTAACGAGCAGGTGTTGACGGGAGATGTATTTCATATTTTTACCCACGCAATTATGAAGAGCACTTTGTTTTTGGCGGCAGGGGCTATTATTTGGAAAAGCGGTATCAAAAAAATATCCGGCATGGCAGGTTTGGGAAGACAAATGCCTGTTACTTTCGGCTGTTTTACCGTAGCTGCGTTTGCCATGATCGGCATACCTCCGTTAAATGGTTTTTTAAGCAAATGGTCCCTTTGTCTGGGCTTTTTGGAAGACGGGTATATCTTTTTTGTAATCATACTTTTGTTAAGCAGTATGCTTAACGCAATGTATTATTTGCCAATCATCCTGCCGGCTTTTTTGGGTAAGGAAGAGATCGAAAAAGATCTACATGTTGATGATGAAGGGCCGGCATTTAATATTAACGAAGCATCGAAATGGATGATTGTCCCCATGGTGGTCCTTGCTTTTTGTATTTTCTTGTTTGGGACATTTCCCAGTAACATACCCTTTGAGCTGTCGAATATGGCGGCGAAGTTTTTGCTCACCGGGGGCTTTTGAATGTTGTAGTTTTTAAAATGTAGATATAAAAGCTATTTATATATTTTATATTTTTGCTATAATAATAATGTAAAATATATAAGAAATTTAAGAGCAAAAGAGTAAATAAATTAATATACTTGCCCGATATTATGTGAGAGGCAGTATTTTAGATCAAGCAGGAATATTGTCGCCATTAGAGATATACTCGGGAAAAAAGGCGAAAGGAGTGCATTGCCATTAGCTTAAGTATCAGTTTTGGCCAATTAATTTGGATATTAATTTTTTTGCCTATTTTGGCAGCTCCGATAGTATTGTTTGTGCCTCGTATATGGCGTTATATAACATTACTTGCTGTTATTGCTGCCATGATTGCTGCTTCCATTTATAATTTATTGGGGATGAATTATGGCACATATTATCTTTTTAAAGGGGAGGGGGCACTATCCCTTTATTTTAGCGGCAATCATCCCTATACTGACATAGCAGTTTTTGGCTTTGTTTTGGTAGGAGCCTTGGCATTACTATATGGAGTTCAAACTGCCAAGGCAACAGAGCAGGCAACTGCCCTTTGTGCCATAGCCAGCGCTGTGGGTATTGTTTATTCGGGTAATTTTATCGGTTTATTCTTATTTTGGGAATTGCTTACCATTACCACCGCTCTTTTAATTCTTTTAAACCGGACTGAACTTGCTTTAAGAATGGGAAGGCGCTTTTTGTTGTTTCACCTTACAGGTGGGTTGATCCTTCTATTGGGCATATTGCAGCACTTTGCCGCTTCTGGCAGTTTGGCCGTCGGCCACCCCGAAGCAGGTATGGTGTTTTTTGTCATAGGCATCGGTTTTAAAGCTGCTTTTTTACCATTCCATTTATGGGTAGCCTGGGGTTATCCAAATGCTTCTTTTTCCTCCAGTGTTGTACTGGCCGGCCTTACAACCAAAATAGGAGTTTTTGCCGTGGCCCGGTTTATTCCCCCGGAGGTATGGCAGGGGAACCTTAATTATATTATCGGTTTTATCGGGGCCGGTATGGCCGTATTCGGTTTTACCTGTGCTTTGCTGCAAAAAGATATGCGTAAACTTCTTTCTTATCATATTATCAGCCAGGTAGGATATATGGTAGCAGGAGCGGGCATGGGGGTTGTAGCGGCTAATGCTGCTTATTCTTTAGATGGCAGTTTGCTACACATGGTGAATCATATGTTGTACAAAGCTCTTTTGTTTATGTGTGCGGGGGCGGTGCTTTATTCAACGGGAACAGGTAATTTACATGAGTTGCACCATGGGGATCAAGAGAATGTCCCCATTTGGAAATCCATGCCCATAGTTTCCATTGGCGCACTGGTAGGGGCCTTGGCCATTTCGGGGGTCCCTCCCTTTAACGGTTATGTTAGTAAATACCTGCTGAAATATGCTGTTGAAGGCGTGCAACCCATGGATACCATGTTAATGATAGCCAGCGTTGGTACAGCTATTTCCTTCTGTAAACTACTTTATTTTGGCTTTTTTAAGGCATGGGCTAAGGTTCAAAGGAAATTACCCACCAGTGCCACAGTTTCTATTGTAACTGTTTCTTTACTTTGCATCCTTTTAGGGGTTTACCCGGATTTAATATCTAACATTATTCCTATGGGAACTGCTTTGGAAGTATACTCTCAGTCGGGTATCATTGCAGCTTTGCAGTTGGCAGTAATAGGAGTGATGGTATTTGTTCTCTTTTCCAATGTTTTAGAAAGAGGTATCAAACCCCCTGCCTGGCTGAGCATAGAACAGTTAATTTTTATACCGGTGGGAAATTATTCCTATAAATTGCTTTGTGCTTTTGGTTATTATTTGGACGCTTCCGTAAATAATTCTTATATAAGATCCAGCGAATGGTTTAACCGGTTTTGTAATTTTGTGGGGCAGGTTGATACTTCCATTGATGAAATGTATACCAAAAGCGGTCAGGCAGCTTATAAGTTTGCGGAAAAGTCCAAGACTTTGGACGGAGTCATTGAAGATACGTATATAAAATCCGGTTCTGCGGCTTACCGTGTAGCTGATCAGATTACTAAAACCGATGGTTCTATTGACGAAGCATTGAAAAAAAGTGGCAGTTCCTTAGAAGATCTGTCCAAAAGCGGAAGATACTTAGATGTAGCATTATACCGAGCCTATGAAAAAGGCGGCGTTAAAAACAAAGAAAGGATGGAAGAAGAAGTTTCTTCACCAAGCAGCAGGTGGAACCCGTTTGGATGGACTATTAAAAACCTCAACTTTGATAATTTGTTATTGGTTGCTGTTTTGGGAATGTTGCTTGTGGTCCTCTTTTACTTTGGCGCTTAAAAGAATTAAATCCGCGTATAATACTGTGTATTTTGAGGATATAAGGTTAGGTTTTCCATTTACGTGCTGCTTTGAATTTGCTGGCAAATAAAGAAGAAATTTCCCTTAAGGATTGGTTTTATAAGAGGGAAACTGTAAAATAATGAAAGCGTGGTTGATTTAAAAAATATGACTGAAAATGATGGCAAGTCTCTGCTTCCCTCCTCCCGGTCGGTGGTAATACCGTTAATATTTATAGTGTTGGTAGTGGTCTTGATTGTTCTTACTTTTCTGGGCATTGCCGGGGTAAACATATTGGATTGGTTTCAAGATTCGCCTCAACAGATCACATATGAAAGGCTTTTAATGGACACGCATGTAGAACTCACCTTTTATACGGATAAGGACGAAGAAAAGTCTGATGAAATCGCTCAAAAAACTTTTGCAGAGATGCAGAAGATGGAAGAAATGTTTGATCGGGGCAGGGAAGGCAGTGAAATTTGGAATATTAATGAAAATGCCGGGCAGGAACCCGTATCTGTTGCCCATGAAGTGCTGGGCTTAATAGAAGATTCCCTTTATTACGGAGAAAAAACAAAAGGGACTTTTGATATTACCATTGCCCCGGTAATGGATCTATGGGGTTTTTACGGCAATGACCCTCGGCTGCCTGACCGTGGGGAAATAGAAGAAAAGTTAAATAATGTCGATTACCGCCGGGTTGAGTTAGACAACGAAGAGGGAACAGTTTTTTTGCCCCGGGAGGATATGGCCCTTGATTTAGGAGGTATTGCCAAGGGTTATGTGGTGGACAGGGGCATGGAAGTATTGAAAGAAGAGGGAATAGAACATGCTTTTGTGAATGCAGGCGGAGATATCCGGGTAATAGGCGGCAAGCCCGGCGAAGGTGATCCCCCGTGGAAAATTGGCATCCCTCATCCCGGAAGTGAAGGCGTTAGAAGGGAGAGATTAGCTGCCAGGGTTCCTTTGCACTCTTCTGCTATTGCTACTTCCGGAGATTATGAACGGTTTTTTGAAGAGGAAGGGGAGCGTTATCATCATATCCTTGATCCTGCCACCGGTTATCCGGCAGATGAGCTTTCCGGCGTAACGATAATTGCTTCTGAAGCAGTTGAAGCTGACATTCTTTCCACCTCTATCTTTGTCATGGGACGGCAGGAAGGGATGGAGCTTGTAGAAGAGTTGGAAGAAGTGGAAGCAGTACTTATTACACCTGATGATGAAATCTATTATTCTTCAGGCTTGGAAGATATTTTGGAGCTAAGTGGCTAATTTAGTTAATGTTTTTTCTGCTTACCTTTTATTTTTTCCTTCGGCAAAATTGAAAAAATGTTTGATTTTTTTAGTTTCAAGGCAAAATACCTTCGGCTTATAGTAGCATATGTGGTATTATTCAAACAGAACAAAAATTACCTGGAAGTGATTATTTGCAGAACACTGTTAGAATAACAAACCTGGCCATGTTACTCACTTTTGCTGTGGTTATTCATTTTGTTGAATATTTAATACCCCTGCCTATTCCGGTACCGGGGGCAAAACTGGGGTTGGCCAATATCATTATCCTTCTTACCTTAATGTTATATGGGTTTCGTGGCGGGATGGTAGTGGCAGTGGGAAAAAGCGTGTTGGGTAGTTTTTTTACCGGGACGTTTTTGGGGTTTGGTTTTTGGCTTAGCATTTCAGCTGCTGCAGTGAGCTGTTTAGCTATGGCTTCAATTATTCCCCTTACCCGCCGGGGCTATATAACGGCAATATCTGTAAGTGTGGTGGGGGCAGTTTCTCACAACTTAACTCAATTAATCATGGCCAGCGTCATCATGGAAAGTTACATTCTTTTTCAAGGGTACTTTCCTCTTCTGGTACTTGTAGCTTTACCTACCGGCATTCTCACGGGTGCTGCGGCCATATACTTAGAAGGAATTACGCGTAAGAATTTGAAAATCTTGGGTGCTTAAAAATGATGAGGGGAAAAGCATTAAAAACATGAAAGGAGGCAGGAATGACAAAATTAATACTGGCTTCTGCTTCGCCACGGAGGTCAGACTTGTTAAAACAGGCAGGGTATGTTTTTCAAATTCGGGTCGGTGAAAATGTAAATGAACAATTACTTTCGCCCCCTCCTCGCGGTGTGGAATTATTGGCATGTGAAAAAGCCAGGAGCATAAGCAAATTATACTCTGAAGGAGTAGTGCTGGGTGCAGACACTGTAGTTATGTTAAAGGATGAGATAATGGGTAAGCCCAGGGATACCGAGGAAGCAACGGCTATGCTCCGGCTCTTAAGTGGACAGAAGCACACGGTGATTACCGGTGTTGCCCTGATTGACGCCTCCCGCCCGCATGAAGAAATAACCGATCACGTGAAAACGGATGTTTGGATGCGGCAGCTGCAGGAAGAAGAAATTTATAATTATGTGCGTGCCGGTCATCCTTTTGACAAGGCGGGGGCATACGGTATTCAAGGAGTTGCCGCTGTTTTTGTGGATCGCCTGGAAGGTTGTTATTTTAATGTAGTTGGCTTGCCGTTATCCCGGGTTTGTCTTATGCTGGATCGTTATGGTATCAAACCTTTATTCTAAGTTTTTGCTGTTAAAAACAGAGAAAGGAAGATAAATTGAAATGAACGATGACAATTTGATGATCAGGGATTTACCTGCAGAAGAAAGGCCCCGGGAAAAGATGCAGAACTTGGGCCCGGAAGCACTCTCCAGTTCTGAAATAATTGCGGTGATTCTACGCACCGGAAATCCCCATGAATCTGCGGTGCACCTGGCAGAACGTATTATTTCCTATGCGGGAGGCCTGCGGTTTTTACCGGAGATGTCTTTGGAAATATTGCAATCTTTTCATGGAATCGGACCGGCTAAGGCAGTCCAAATAAAAGCGGCCCTGGAATTGGGGAAAAGAATAGCTACTACCCTGCATGTAGATAATATGTCCGTAACTTCTCCTCATTTTGTGGCGGATATGTTTATGGAAGAACTGCGCTACAAGAAAAAAGAATATTTTAAACTAATTCTATTAAATACCAAAAATAAAGTTATTTCTAAAGAAGAGATTTCGGTAGGAAGTTTAAACGCTTCCATTGTTCATCCGAGAGAAATATTTAGCCTTCCCATGCAGAAAAGTGCTGCTTCTGTCATATTGGTACATAACCATCCCAGTGGGGATCCTACTCCCAGCCAGGAAGATCTTTCCGTTACCAGGAGGTTGGTTGAGGGGGGTAATATTTTGGGCATAGAAGTTAAGGACCACATAATTATTGGCGATGGATGTTATTTAAGCTTTAAAGAAAAAGGGCTGCTTTAATTTTACTGTTATTAAATTATTAACAATTATTAAGTAGGGATAATAATTCCATTGTTACTACAGCTAAAAATTTTGTTATAATAAATAAAAACAGGAATGGATACAATTTTAGCGAAAGTCTTATAAATAATAAACTAACCATTTTAGTGTTAGCAAAGAAAGGAGAAAATTGCTTAGATGTTTTTTTCAAATTTTTCACGCGATATGGGGATTGATTTGGGGACAGCAAACACATTAGTTTACGTAAGAGGAAAGGGCGTGGTATTACGCGAGCCTTCGGTAGTTGCTATACGTAAAGATGACAACAGCATCTTGGCTGTTGGAGAAGAAGCACATTCAATGATTGGCAGAACACCCGGTAATATCACTGCTATACGTCCTATGCGGGACGGAGTAATTGCAGATTTTGACGTAACCCAGGCAATGCTGCGTCATTTTATTTCAAAAGCATATCGACGGAGGGCTTTTTTTCGCCCCCAGGTAGTAGTATGTGTGCCTTCGGGAGTAACCGAAGTGGAAAAAAGGGCGGTATTGGATGCCACTCACCAGGCAGGGGCTCGTGAAGCATTTTTAATTGAGGAAACCATGGCCGCTGCTATAGGTTCCGGTTTACCCATAGAAGAGCCTACCGGTAGCATGATTGTAGATATAGGAGGGGGTACTTCCGAGGTGGCGGTTATTTCCCTGGGAGGGGTGGTAACCAGTATGTCTATACGAGTGGGCGGAGATGAAATGGATGAAGCGATTGTTCAATACGTTCGCAAACAGTACAATTTGATGATCGGGGAGCGTACAGCCGAAGAAGTAAAAATGAAAGTTGGTACGGCTTATGAGCGGGATGAGGAAATGAGCATGAGTATTAGGGGAAGAGATTTGGTATCCGGCCTGCCCAGAAACATTGAAGTAAACTCTGTGGAGATCAAAGGTGCCATAGAAGAACCGGTGAGATCCATTGTAGATGCCATTCGTACTACCTTGGAGAAAACTCCTCCGGAATTGGCCTCGGATATTATGGAGAAAGGTGTAGTAATAGCCGGAGGTGGGGCCCGCCTACATGGGTTTGATAAGCTCCTGGCGGAAGAAACAGGAATGCCGGTATTCCTGGCAGATGAACCTCTTGATTGTGTGGTAATAGGCGCAGGTAAGGTCTTGTCTGAAATAGATTTACTAAAGAGAGTTACAATGGGGCCTCGCCAGAGTACTTAAACTTTTATATTTTCAGTTACTTGATATTGTAAGAGTTTCTTTTAAATAAGTTCCTACGGAATGCTTTATCACTTTATGTGAAAGGGATGTGTATACCCGGCTTTGCAGAGAAGAAATCTTTGGGCTTTGATAATTGTATTAATAATGCTCATGGTTCTAATTAATTACACGGGAGAAGGGCGAGAACGTTTAACTATTCTTGAAGATGCTGCATACTATGTATTTGTTCCGGTGCAAGAAATTTTTGCTTCTGCGGGGAAGAATGTGCAATCTTTTTTTGAGGCATTTATTCATCAACAGGAGATAAAAGCAGAAAATGAACGGTTAAGGGAAAAAATTGCCCAATATCGTGAAAAATCTTCCTTAAAAACTGAAATAGAGCAAGAGAATGAACGTTTAAGGGAAATGCTGGATTTTCAAGAAAGAACTGAAAAAGAATTATTGCCCGCCGAAGTAATCTCCCGTGATCCCAACAAGTGGTTCACAACTATTACCCTTAACCGGGGGAAACGAGACGGCGTGGAGAAGGAAATGCCTGTTGTTGTGCCTCAAGGGTTAACGGGCATGGTATCTTCTGTTTCCTGGAGTACATGCCAGGTTATTTTGTTAACTGATCCGCGTTTGTCTGTGAGTGCCATGGTCCAGCGTTCACGGGATCCGGGCACCATGGGTGTAATTGAAGGTTATTTAGAGGAAACTTCCAGATTGGAGTTTATCAACATACCTCCGGATGCTGATATTCAAGAAGGTGATCTTATCATTACTTCGGGCTTGGGAGGAGTTTTCCCGCAGAATATTTCCATTGGGATAGTAGAAGAGATAAAATTGGATGAAACCGGGCTCGTTCAAAATGCTTTAGTTAAACCGGAAGTTAATTTCCACAGGCTGGAAGAAGTCTTTATCGTAGTTTCCGGGTAATGATATACTTTAATAATCTTTTAATATATTTTACGGAGGTTAGTTGGAAATATGGGAGAGTGAGTAATATATTTAGTTATGGGCATAATCATAACCAAAAAGTAATGAGGCATACATTATGTTATTTTACTTGATTGTGGCTTTAATTATAGTTTTTACATTGATTTTCCAGGTTTCGTTTTTATCTTTTTTATTTGTAGATAGGGCTTTACCCGATATTTTATTGGTGATTGTAGTAGTATTGGGATTTTTATTAAATGAAAAAAAGGGAGCCGTAATCGGCCTATGTGGAGGTTTGCTCCAGGATTTATTGTTGGGGCATACCCTGGGTCTTTTTGCCTTAAGTAAAATGCTAGTGGGAATCGGAGCCGGGTTGATTGGTAGAGAGGTATATAGGGG
Organism: uncultured Syntrophomonadaceae bacterium; assembly: GCA_964636865.1. Lineage (GTDB taxonomy): Bacteria > Bacillota > Dethiobacteria > DTU022 > PWGO01 > B1SED10-75. Next base: position 13,511 of record CAZWVJ010000010.1, on the reverse strand, counting down.
AAAAATACTTGTTTTGTTCATTCTGGCATTTATGGGAACCGTGATGCATGAAATACTAACATTAATGCTTAGGTATTTATTTTTGGGAGAAGTGAGTTTAGAGCTGGCCATGCTCGGACACTTTGTAGAAATGGCCGCATATAATTCGTTGTTGGCCATATTGGTGTTTCTTTTTTTTCATTGGTTGTACCAAAAAGGGGATTCCCTTGGTTTGCAGGAGTAATAACTGAGAGGAGGAGAAGGCTTGAGTAAGCTGATGTTTAAACGTTTACGCATTCTTTTACTCATAATGGTATGCGTTTTTGTAGTCCTTGGGGCCAGATTAGCTTACTTGCAGGTTTACCAGCATGAATATTACATGTTTAGGGCAGAAGAAAACCGTTTAACCAAGCTTCCTATTCCTGCGTCCCGCGGCAAAGTATTCGATCAACAAGAGAAAGAAATAATTTCCAACCGCCCGGGGTTTGGAGTTTTTCTTGTAGAGCTTGAAGAAGATTACGAGCGTGAAACCCTGGAATTTCTTAGTGAAGAATTGGATCTTGATACGGAGGAAATAAAAAGAAAAATACATGAAAACCGATATACCCGTTACCGTCCTGTTCACCTAAAAAACGTCGATTATGAAACTATGGCAAAAATTGCCGAGCATCAATGGAAACTGCAGGGAGTAAATATTGAAGTTCAGCCTTTGCGGCATTACCCCTTTGAAGAACTGGGCGCTCATATCATGGGCTTTTTAAGTCAGGCCCCGCCTTCTGAAAGTTCGAAAGAACAATGGGAAGAAGAAGGTTATGAATACCGGCGGGGAGATCTCATAGGTCAGGGGGGTCTGGAAAAGGAATGGGAAACAAGTTTGCGTGGTAAAGATGGAGAACAGCTTATAGAGACGAATGTATTGGGACAAGCTATTAATTACCTGGATAGGCGCGAACCTGTTCCCGGGGACAACCTGTATTTAACTTTAGACATTGAAATGCAACGGGTAGCTATGGAGTCCCTGGAAAATCAGATAGAAGAACTTCAGGATGACGGTAACAAACATGCCCAGCGGGGAACTGCGGTAGTATTAGACACCCAAACAGGAGGTATTTTGGCCATGGCCAGCTATCCTTCATATGACATTAACACGGTAAAAGAAGACTATGAAGATTTGCAGGAAGACCCTCGTCACCCCATGGTCAATTTTGCTCTCAACGGGACTTATCCCATTGGCTCATCCTACAAAATGGTAACCGGAGCGGCTGCTTTAGAAACCGGTAATATAACTGAGCGAACTGTTTTTAACTGTAGAGGGACTTATTCAGCAGTGGGTGATACAAAATCGTGCTTGGGCGTTCATGGTAATTCAGATATATATCGGGCTCTGGCTGTTTCTTGTAACATATATTTTTACAAAGCGGGCTTGCGAACGGGTATCGATAACTTGGCCTACTATACCCGGGAAATGGGATTGGGCAAATCCACCGGATTGCAAGACATCACCGGTGAAACGTCAGGAGTGGTGGCCAGTCGAGAATATAAAGAAGAAACACACGGTGAACGATGGTACCAGGCAGAAACTATGAGTGCTGCCATTGGTCAGACTTTTCACAGGTTTACTCCATTGCAGATTGCGGTTTATACTTCTATTATAGCTAATGCGGGAGAGCACTACCGCCCGTTTCTGGTGGAAAAGGTGGAGAACCATGAAGGGGAAATTATTAAGGAAGCAGAACCGGAAATAATTCACAATGCCGACGTATCCCGGAGTAATTTTAGAGTTATTCAGGAGGGAATGAGACAGGCTACTGCTCCCGATAGATTTGCGGGCCGGGAATTCCGTGATTTTCCCATAGAAATAGCGGGCAAAACGGGAACGGCTCAGGTAGCAGGGGAAGGAAGTGATATACCTCCTCACGGAGTTTTTGTTAACTATGCGCCGTATGAAGACCCGGAAATTGCCGTGGCAGTGCTTTTAGAACATGGCGAATCCGGTGCCAGTGGAGCTTCACCGGTAGCCCGGGAAATAATGGATTATTATTTCCGTGAGGAATTGGAGGAAAATTCCGGTGATTAATGCCAGGCTTTTCAAGAATTTTGACTTTCTCCTCCTGTTCTTAACGCTGGCTTTAGCTGCATATGGGCTTGTATTGATTTATAGCGCTACTCACGTTATGGGTTTAGCCGATCCCTTTTTTTATGTTAAGCGCCAGGCTATGTGGCTTGGTGCAGGAACGGGTGGGATCTTTCTCGTTTCCCTGATTGATTATCAAAACTTTTCAAACTGGGCACGCTACATTTATATACTTGGTTTAGTTATGCTGGGAGCAGTCTTATTTTTAGGAGAAGGAATCGAGGTCAAAAGGTGGATCGATCTGGGTTTTATAGATATTCAACCTTCTGAATATGCCAAGTTAGTTCTAATTATTATTCTGGCCAGAGTATTATCAGAGAGAGAGAAACATTTGGGTGAAAATTTTTTTGCCTTTCTTCCAACTTTACTTTACACAGCTGTTCCCATGATACTTGTTTTTATGCAACCGGATCTGGGTACGGCCATGGTCTTTATAGTAATACTTTTTGGCCTGTTGTATGTAGCGGGAGTAAATTGGAAATATATAATGGGTATAATTGGTGTGGGAGCGGCATTTGCCCCATTTGCCTGGGCACAACTGGCTGCTTACCAGCAAATGCGCTTGTTGAGTTTTCTCAACCCGGAATTGGATCCTCTGCAGTCGGGTTATCAGCTTATGCAGTCCAAAACAGCCATCGGCTCGGGGGGGATAATGGGTAAAGGATTATTTGACGGGACTCAGGTGAGTTTGCAGTATATACCCGAACAACATACCGATTTTATATTTTCAGTTTTAGGAGAAGAATTGGGAATTATTGGTTCAGCCGGGCTTTTGTTGCTTTTTTTCTTGTTGATTTACCGCATTCTTTGGATCGGCACTCAGTCCAAGGATACGTTTGGCTCTCTCATATGCTGCGGGGTGGCAATCATGATTGCTTTTCACGTTTTGGTTAATATAGGGATGACTATGGGAATTATGCCCATAACAGGGCTTCCTCTTCCTTTTATTAGCTACGGAGGTAATTCTTTACTTGTTAACTTTTTAGCTGTGGGATTGGTCATTAATGTAGGTATTCGTCGTCAAAAAATTCAGTTTTAGGTTTATGCTTTTCAATCTTAATTAAGCACATAACTTTCAAAAGCACTCCGGTGAGCAAAGCAAAGGTTATAGTAGAGAGAAGGGCAGTTTAGGAACTAAAAAATAATTTTAAAGTATTTTTTTACAGTATTGTTTTAAGTAATAATTAAAACTATAATTAGAATAAGTAAAAAAATTAGCTGTTAATCTTGAAAAAGCATATATTATGAAATATTTTGATAGTTTATATATAGGGAGTTTTTAATTTTGGTTGATATGGATTTAAACCGAAAAATTCATCTCCTGCTTCAACGGGTGAGCAATCCTTCCCGATACATTGGCAATGAATGGAACGCCGTAGTTAAAGATCACCGAAGTTCCTCACTGAAAGTTGCCCTGGCTTTTCCCGATCTTTACGAAGTAGGGATGTCGAATCTGGGAATGCGGATACTTTACCACATTATTAATAACAAAGAGGATCTGCTGGCCGAAAGGGTATTCCCCCCCGCTGCGGACATGGAAGCTCTCATGCGCCAAGAGGAAGTGCCGCTCTTTTCCCTGGAAACCTTTACCCCGGTGCATCAATTTGATCTATTGGGTTTTTCTTTACAATATGAGCTAAATTATACCAATGTATTAAACATGCTAGATTTGGCAGGCCTGCCCCTGCGAAGTGAACTGAGAAAGGAGGCTCCCCTGGTGATAGGGGGAGGTGTCTGTGCTTTTAACCCGGAACCACTGGCGCCTTTTATTGATCTCTTTGTGTTAGGCGACGGTGAGGAAGTGATTTTGGAAATAACAGAACGGGTCCGGCAAGGAAAGTTGCGGGAGACTCCCCGTCCGGAATTGCTTCAAGAGTTATCTTCGTTAGAAGGTGTCTATGTGCCTTCCTCCTATAAGCCCAAGTATGAAAACGGCATCTTTGCCGGTATTGAGCCTATAGGAACTAATACACCGGCCACAGTAAATAAGCGATTACTAAATAATTTAGATGATGCTATTTACCCCAAGGCCCCCCTGGTACCTTACCGGCAGATAGTCCATGATCGGGCTGTTTTGGAGATAACCCGGGGTTGCCCTCGGGGCTGCCGATTTTGCCAGGCCGGTGTTATTTATCGTCCCAAACGTTATCGAAGTAAGGATAATCTTGTCAATTTAGCTGTTCACCTTATTAACAATACCGGTTATGAAGAACTTTCACTGGCTTCTTTAAGCAGCAGTGATTATCCGGACATTGAAGAATTAGTTCAAAGGCTAACTGCCGAACTTCCCTCCTGGGTGAACTTATCTCTTCCTTCTTTGCGGCCGGATACTTTTTCGGTCCAGTTAGCGGCGGAAGTGCAAAAAACTCATAAAACCAGCCTAACTTTTGCCCCGGAAGCAGCTACTTCCCGGCTTCGGGAAGTCATAAACAAAAAAATTACCGAAGAATCATTTTTAGAAGCCTTGGAGTATTCTTTTGCCGCGGGGTGGCGAAACATCAAACTATATTTTATGATCGGACTTCCTACCGAAACTGATGAAGATGTTGAGGCTATAGCAGAGATGGTGCGCCGGGCACTTGATTCATATCGTCGCGGTGGTTATCGTGAAAAATTGAAACTGACGGTAAGCGTTTCCACATTTACGCCTAAAGCTCATACTCCTTTTCAGTGGGAGCCGCAAATTCCCATGGAAGAAATCCAAAGGAGACAGAAGCTTTTGTTTCGGGCTTTAAAGAAAATTAAGCAGGTTGATTTTAAGTGGCATGACCCCGACACTAGTTACCTGGAGGCAGCTTTTTCTCGAGGCGATCGCCGGCTGGCGCCTGTGCTGGAAGAAGCCTGGCGCAGGGGGTGTAAGTTTGATAATTGGAGTGAGCATTTTTACTTGCAGACCTGGGAAGAAGCTTTTGCATCTCAGGGATTTTCTCCCTCGGATTTTGCGTGCAAGCGTTATGCCCCTCATGATCCTTTGCCCTGGGAACATCTAAACGGCGGAGTTAGTATAGATTTTTTAATTAATGAATACCGAAAGTCCCATGAAGGCAATCAAAGTGATGCTGATGGAAGGAATAAAGGGGGCGAAAAAACTTGCAACGCTTGATGTTCGTTTTTGCGCGCTGTCAAGACTTAAAATACCTTTCGCACCTGGAAATAATGCGCCTCTTACAACGGGCCATGCGAAGGGCAGAGTTGCCCGTAGCTTGCAGTCGGGGGTTTAACCCCCAACCCCGGTTGAGCATAGCAGCGCCTTTGCCGGTAGGAGTGGAGGCGGAGCATGAACCTGCAGAGATTTATTTGGAGTCTTCTGTGCTTCCCCATGAGTTTGTTCAAAGAATGAACGCGCAGCTCCCGCAGGGGTTTTCAATCGAGGATGCGGTAGAAATCTCATTAGAGAGCCCTCCTCTTATGCAAACTGTGGAAGCCGCGCTTTATTTGGCTTTACCTCCTCCTGTTGCTTTTTCAATTTCGGCGGAATCTTTGCAGCGGGAGGTAGAAGAAATTAGGTCCAGGGAAGAATTAATGATTTCCAGGAAAGGGAAAAAAGGAACGAAGCAGATAAATATCCGCCCTTACATTTATGAACTGGAGATAACTTCGATTAATGAAGAAAAGACAATGCTCCGTATGTTTTTAAAAACCGGACCGCAGGGAGGTGTTCGCCCCCGGGAAGTGCTGCAAGTTTTGGGGGATTTTGGTGATTTTGCCGATGAAGTTTATTTGTTTCAACTTAAACGAAAGGGGCTCTTCCTTTATGCTGCGCAAAGGAAATGGGAGATGATTGGCGTTTAGTTTGAAGAGAGTGAGGTGAGATTTTTGCAAAAAGATATTATAGTTAATTACGATTCTCGCGTAAGCAGGGTTGCTATGCTGGAAAACGGCCAGCTGGTAGAAGTTTATATAGAACGCCCTCTGCAGCATAGGATCGTGGGCAACTTGTACAAGGGAATAGTAGCCAATGTACTCCCGGGCATGGAAGCTGCCTTTATTGATATTGGTTTGGAACGTAATGCTTTTCTTTATGTGAACGATGCCATTCCCGTCTGGGATGATCTGGATAACCATTCCCTTGCCGGACGATCTATTGAAAATATGCTTTCGGTGGGGGAAGAGATTATGGTGCAGGTAGTAAAAGAACCCTTTGGCACTAAAGGCGCGCGGGTTACCGGTCAAGTAACCATTCCCGGACGCTACCTGGTCCTGGTGCCCGGCGCGGATTATGTGGGAATATCCCGCCGCATTGAAGATTCCGAGGAAAAAGAAAGGTTACGCCAGATGGCTTTAAAAATCAAACCGGATGATATGGGATTAATAGTGCGGACAGTGGCAGAAAATACATCGGAGGAAGCTCTACAACAGGATTTAAAACATTTGCTAAAATTGTGGCAGCGTATACAAAAGCGCTTTTACGAAGGAGGCTCTCCGGAGCTTCTTTACCAAGATTTAGAGCTTACCTGCAGGGTTGCCCGGGATTTACTGGATGAAGAAGTTAATTCTTTTGTTATCGACAATGCCCAGGAGTATGAAAAAGTTTTAGAAATATTGGACTATACTTCTCCTGAGTTGAAAAGCCGGGTTAAATTCTATGAGAGTTCGGAACCCATATTTGAAGATTATGATATTGAAAAAGAGATCTTTAAGGCCTTAGACAGGCAGGTGTGGTTGAATTGTGGCGGATACCTTATTATAGATGAAATAGAAGCCCTTACAGTTATTGATGTTAATACCGGCCGTTATACGGGGAAAAAAAGCCTGGCGGAAACTGTTTTTCGGGCCAACCTTGAAGCTGCCGAAGAAATAGCTCGGCAAATACGCCTGCGGGATATAGGTGGTATTATCGTGGTGGATTTTATAGACATGTATGATGAAAATCACCGCCAGCAGGTTTTGGAAAAATTAAATGAGGCTGTAAAGAATGACCGGCTGCGCACTTATGTATTGGGGCTTACTCAGTTGGGGTTGGTGGAGATAACCCGCAAGAAAGTCCGTCAGGATTTAGCAGCTTTTCTTCAACAAAATTGTCCCTATTGTGAGGGCAGGGGGCGCATATTAACCCCTGTAGTGGTAGGCATAAAGGTAGAAAAGGAAATTAAAAAGCAGATTCCTGCCGAAAATGCCGAAGCCGTGTTGATTGAGGCCCATCCGGAGGTAGCGGGATTTTTAATTGGCGCCGGCGGCAGTAACCTTAAAAAGTTGGAAGAAGAAACCGGCAAATATCTCTATATTCGCGGAAATGCTGATGTCCACATGGAGGAGCACCGTCTGGTAGCTTCCGGAAGCCTGGAAGAAATTGAACGATTGGCGCTGCCCGTTTCCCGCGATGATGAGTTGGAGTTGTTGGTGGAAGAGCCCCATGCCGGCAATCCGGGTAATGGTATTGCCCGCTACCATGGTTTTGTCATTGATATTATGGATGGTGCCGAAAGGGTCGGGCAGCAGGTAACTATAAAGATTGAAGAGGTGGGCCGCACCTCTGCCAGAGCGAAAATAGTCTCATAAACCGTGGAAATCAGTAATAAAGGCAAAAGGCAGCTAAGAGACAATTTTGGAGAGGTTAATTAAGAGAAATAGTGTATTGGCTTCAAATAGTAGGAATATAGGGGCAAAAAAATTTGACAAAAAATTTTTTATTATATATTATTTAATCATATCAGCTTATTCCATAGTGGCAGGGAAAATATCTGCTAAAACTGCATTTTAATCTTTTAAGCATTTATAATGCTACACAATTACGAAGGGTGGTTTATTGCTTATGAAAAAAAGGATTCCTTCAGTATTTATGCTTTTCTTATTTTTAGGATTAATAACTTTTGGTGTTTCTGCCGGTGACATTGAAGATATGGCCCATATTTATACTGAGCCTAACTGGATTGGCGGAGATGAAGGTGATACCGCAGAAGTAGAAATTCGGGCCGAAGATATCCATGATCGGGGCATATCGGGAGGAGAAGTTGTCCTTTCCTTTAATCAAGAGTATGTAAAGATAAATGAAATTGATCGAGAAGGTGGTTTAATTTGTCCCCTGGATGATTGGATTTCTGAAGAAAATCCGGATCATGAAGACGGTTTAAAAGTGGCTTTTGCCCATGCAGAAAAAGCATTTCATGATCCCGGCATGCTTTACAGAGTTGAATTTGAATTCTTGGAGGAAGGCAGTTCGAATTTTGAAATAGAAGTATTAGATTTGGAAGAAGGGCTGGAAATCGTAGAAGTAGATGATATAGATGATATTGAGGTGAATTATGGAACCGAGGAAGAAGAGGTCAGGGATAAATTGCCGGATATAATAGGCGGACAGGCCCATGATGGCTCCGATGTAGAACTGGAAATAGAGTGGGAAGTACATGAAGAATATGAAGGAGAGGTATCCGACCCCCCCACTGACTTTATATTTAAAGGAGAGGTCTTATCACCCTGGTTTGTGCCTGAAGAATTATCTACCGTGGAAGCCACTGTCACCGTGAGAGGCTATGAGGTTACTTTCCGGGTGGAGGATGAAGCGAATGAACCCCTGGAAAAAGTAGAAATTAACTTCTACGGCCAGACAGAAGAAACTGACAGTGAGGGGCAAGCAGATTTTGAAGACATAGCCCCCGGGAATTATAATTATTCATTGTCCAAAGAGCAGTATGACCCGCAAAAAGGGGTGCTGGAAATAGAAGGGGACGCTACCAAAACTTTTACCCTAAAAGAAACAATATTGGCAGATATTTATGCCGACCCCGATGAAATTACGGGAGATGAAGATGATACCGTAGTGGTGGAAATTCGTGCCAGGGACCTGCATGACTGGGGTGTGGCAGGAGGCAGCTTTGTGGTAACCTTTGATCATGATCTGCTTAAAGTGATTGAAATTGACAGAGAAGGCGGCTTAATATGCCCTAAAAATGATTGGCAATCTCAGGAAAACAAGGAGTACGAAGATGAGGAAAACGGGCATGACGGCCTTTATGTAGCATTTGTAGGAGATGAAGCTTTTTACGATGCCGGTGTGCTTTATGAAGTAACATTTGAATTTAAAAAAAGTGGGACCCAGGAGTTAGATATAGAAAAATTAAATTTGGTGGAAGGGCTCATCTACGAAGTCACTTTTGAAGTTGAAAATGAGGATGAAGAAGTTCTTAAAGACGCACTGGTTACCTTTAACGGGGTGGAACAGCTTACCGATGAAGAAGGGAAGGCAGAATTTTTTGGAGCGCCGGGCACTCACAGTTATGTAGTAACCAAAGATGGATTTGAAGATGCGGAGGGCGAAGTAGAAATTGTTGATGAAGATGTCACTGAAAAAGTGATAATGGAAGAACCGGATGATCCGACACCTCCCCCTGATGATCCGGCAGTGGTAACCTTCCGAGAAATTAATGAGTTAGAAGGAGTAGCTGTGGCAGTATATGAGGATGAAGAACTTGAAGAGCAGGTGGGCGAAGAAGTAATCACCGATGCTGCCGGAGAAGCGGACAAAGAACTGGAGGATGGGGTATACTGGTTTGCTGCTTCCCGGGATGACTATGTGTCCTATAAGGGAACTTTTGAGGTTGACGATGAAGATAAGATAGTGGAGTTTGAATTGAAAACCGGATATGAAGTAACCTTCCGTGAATTGAACGAATTAGAAGGAGTGGCTGTAACGGTATATGGGGATGAAGAGCTTGAAGAGCAGGTGGGCAGAGAAGTAACAACCGATGCTGGCGGAGAAGTGGCTAAGAAATTAGAGGATGGGGTATACTGGTTTGTTGCATCCCGAGATGACTATGTGACCTGTAAGGGAGATTTTGAAGTTGACGGTGAAGACAAGATAGTGGAGTTTGAATTGAAAACCGGATATGAAGTAACCTTTCGTGAATTGAACGAATTAGAAGGAGTAGGTGTAACGGTATATGAGGATGAAGAGCTTGAAGAGCAGGTGGGCAGAGAAGTAACAACCGATGCTGGCGGA
>CAZWVJ010000010.1:0-3362 GCA_964636865.1 uncultured Syntrophomonadaceae bacterium | reverse complement strand
GAAGCAGTGAAGACTTTAAAGGACGGCAGTTATTGGTTTATAGCATCTTTAGAAGGTTATGAATCTTATGAGGAAGGCTTTGAAGTAGACGGAGAAGATAAAAGCGTGGAGTTTGAGTTGGAATCTATTCCGGAACCGGATAGACATGAAGTCAATTTCCGGGAAGAAAACGAACTGGAAGGTGTAACCGTTAAAGTTTTCACAGATGAACAATTAGATGAGCAAGTAGGCATGGAAGTAATTACCGATAGTACGGGGGAAGCGATAAAGGAGTTGGCAGACGGCGAGTACTGGTTTACGGCTGAGAAGGATATTTATGAAACCTATGAAGGGGATTTTGAAGTAGAAGGCTCGGCTAAAACGGTTGCATTTGAATTAGACATTGAGCATGTTTCCCGATTGCATGGCGTTAATCGTTTTGAAACGGCAGTGGAGATCAGCCGGACCGCTTTTCCCGAAAATGCTGATGCGGTGGTCTTGGCTCGAGGGGATGAGTTCCCCGATGCCCTGGCCGGGGTTCCCTTGGCCCATACAAAGGGCGGCCCGCTTTTGCTGTCCCATTCTCATGAGCTGCCCGTGGAAACCGAAAATGAAATGGAGCGGATTTTATCTGAAGGAGACACTGTCTATATTCTGGGTGAAACGGCGGCTGTTCACCGGGAAGTAGAAGATCGACTGGAAGCAATGGGATATGAAGTGGTGCGCCTGGGTGGCATCAGCCGTTTTGAAACGGCAGTGGAGATAGCTAATGAACTTGCCCCTGAAAGCCCTGATGAAGTATTTTTGACCACCGGGCTGAATTTTGCCGATGCGGTATCCGGATCCAGCCCTGCTGCCCGTCGGGGCAGTCCTATTATTCTTACCCGCCCTGGCGAGTTACCGGAAGTTACTGAAAGTTATCTGGAAGAAAATGCGGATGCCATAGATGATATTCAGGTCCTTGGCGGCGAAGCGGCGGTTGAGGAAGAAGTATTTGGAGATGTTGATGGTTTTGGCGATGCCCATAGGATTCATGGTATAAATCGTTGGGAAACTGCCACGGAGATAGCGGAAACATTTTTTACTCAACCGGAAATAGCGACCATGGCTACGGGATTGGAGTTTCCCGATGCCTTAAGCGGTGGTGTCTTTGCCGCCCTGAATGAAGCCCCGCTCCTTTTGACCGGGACCGGTGAACTACCCGATTGGCCCCGTGACTATATTACAGAAGAGGCATTGCTGAAAATATGGATATTTGGAGGAGAAGCGGCAGTTTCCGATGAAGTAAAGGCAGAAGTGAACAAATTATTGGAATAAAAGGAGTCCCTCATGTAGAAATATATGGGAATATTAAGCACCCCGGGCAAATTTAACACCCGGGGTGCTTATTTAAATTAAAAAAATGATAAGTTGATTGGACAAATACAGATTTTTCGGCTTTTCGGTGAATGTTTAAAATTATATGAATAATTCCATAACTGGCATTCTATAGGGCAAAACACTGTTTGACATTAACAGTTCTTGTTGTTAATATTAAACTATAATTTGGGCTTTTTACGCATTATATATTTGCTTCATCTAACAGGTATTTTTGTATTTATCCTATTGAGAGGGGATTTTTTATAACATGGAAGTTATTTTTGGAAAGTCCGTATGTAGGTGGTTGATTATCTGCATAGTTTTTTCAATTGTTTTTTATTTTTTCTTACAGCCTGCTGGAAAAACAACTGCCGATCCCTCTGCGCAAGTTACCATAGGTGAAATAAAAGGCCATGTTGACGATGAGGTAAAGGTACCGGTAAAAATTGAAAATGCTCAAGATTTAGCCGGTGGGAAAGTGGTTGTGTCTTATGATCCTCAAATAATAGAACTTTCTAAAGAAAATGGAATTATTAAAGGAGAAGTTTTAGAAAAGGCAAACTTAATTCGCAACCCTGATTATTCTGAAAACAGCCTGGCTTTTGTTTGGGCAGGCACAAGGCCTTTAGAAGAAAGTGGTACTTTGGTTGAATTAACTTTTTATTTGCAAGAAACGGGCGAATCTTCTTTGCAACTTGAAGAAATCGATCTATCCGATACAGAAGGGAGAAGTATTTCCGCGGAGGGGAAACACGGAAGCCTGCTCGTTTCCGAAAAAGATGAAGAAGTTTCCGACCCCGAAGTCGACCCGGAAGATGACCCTGTTGAAAATGGGGTAGAGCCTGACCCGGAAGCTGATCCGGAAGTAGACGAAAGAGAGGAAGATGTAACTGATCCTGATGAGGAGGTTGAACCGGCTGAACCGGAGGAGGAAAATGATCTCCCCGAAGAAACTTTATTAAGGATAGAGGATGCCCGGGGAATGTTGGGTGAAACTGTGCCCGTGTCTATTGTATTGGAAAGCCCGGAAGAAATAGCCGGAGGCATGCTGGTGCTTTCTTATGAGCCGGAAATGGTAGAGCCTCTGGAAATATCTAATGACCTGCCGGAAGGTTTTTTTATGGAGTTTAACCTCGCCTATACAGAAGACAGCCTTTCTATTGCTTGGTTTGGCATGGAGGAAGGTTTAACTGCCGAGGAAATAATTGCATATGTCTCTTTTCAGTTGAATGAAGAAGGGGAAAGCCTCCTTGAGGTTAAGGAATTACAATTATTGGATGCTGAAGGCGATGAAGTTTCCGTGCAAACGGTAGATGGTACTCTTATATGCGGGGAAGCGGGTATCCAAATATTCGGCGTTAATTATATTTATCTAATAATTGCCCTGGTTGTGATTGCAATTTTGGCCTTCTTCTTTTTTTGGGAACGTAAAAAAAAGAAAAATAAAAGTACAGTGTTAGATAAAGGAGGCGAACCTGGTGAAGGTTAAAGTATTTTTGTTATTAATTTTTACCTTGCTTTTAGGGGTGTTGGCGTTTAGTGTGTCTGCCGATGAAGATATTGCCCGTATTTATACTGATCCGGCAGAAATTTCCGGGGTTGCGGGTGATACCGTAGAGGTAGAAATCCGCGCCGACGATGTGCATGAGCTCGGCGTGTCGGGGGGAGAGATGCTCATAAATTTTGACCGGCAATTATTAGAAGTAAATGAAATTGATCGCGAAAATGGCTTGATCTGTCCCACAGATGATTGGATTTCTGCGGAGAACCCGGATCATGAAGATGGACTTTATTTGGGCTTTGCTAATGCGGAAAAAGCTTTTTATGATTCCGGATTTTTGTACAGGGTTGAATTGGAGTTTCTGCAAGATGGTGTCCAGAATTTTGAGGTAACCAATGTAGACTTGATAGAGGGTTATAGAGTGCAGGTTACTTTTCAAGAGTTAAACGACTTGGGTGGGGTGGAAATAACAGTTTATGAAGATGAGGAATATAGCGAGCAGGTGGGCGAGCCGGTAACTACA
>CAZWVJ010000009.1:0-69915 GCA_964636865.1 uncultured Syntrophomonadaceae bacterium | reverse complement strand
CATCCCGCACAATCATCGGAAACAGTTACTTCTACCCCGGGTAGTTTTACAAACCATTTTGTCATGTACGGCGATAAGTGAGGGACGGCAATCGAGATACAACAGCACGGGCAGCAACAGCATACCGTAAACAATCTTTTATGATCATCAGTCAGATCAAGCCAGAGAGCATCGAAGGAGGCCTTACCTGCCACATTGATCATTCCTTTTTCCTGACCCTTTCTAATATGTTCCTTTGCTTCTTCCCTGCTTACTTCACGGCATAGATCAGGGTGAATACCCCGGGCTGCCTCTCCTATGAAAATGCATCCATGAGCTTGGGGATAATCCTTGCATCTGTTTGACGCCCTGCAAATACACTCATTCATTATCACCCGATAGCTAGATTCATCAATAAAATGATCAATTACCTGGGTAGGCAAAACCATTTCCCGGCTCTCTATTTCTTCATCAATAACTATTTTGTTGTTTGGAAGACAATACAATTCATCAGATTCGGGTATTATTTTTTTTGAGACCTTCTGCGCTAATTTCGGGTATTTCTTCAGTGGATCATACTTGTATAGCCTCGGCTTATAAGTCATTCTATACACAAGCCTACCTATTTTTTCAAACAACAATCTTCTATCCATGATTTCCTCCTATCTCAAATAAGAATGATTTGCATGGTAAATTTAGAATGAAGCATCAACCCCCTTGCCGGAATTTTTGTGCTTAGTGGTAAGCTCATAGAATTTATAAACAAATCTTAACCCTTTTAGAATATTGAGGTGAACATGTCCCGCTTTTTTTGCCATAATGAGTACAGCAATGTAGGTTTATGGTTTTTTAATTTTCTAATATTATAATCTATTCATGAGAATAAGACAACCATAGCGATCATTCACTTAAAACCCTATTTTATTAACTGCCGATTGCAGATAACAGGCAATGTCTTCATCCTTTACCGCATCCCTCACGTCGGAAGTTTTAATGGTGAAGAGCTCTTTTTTCTCCACTTCTTTACCTGCATCTCGGTGAGAAAAGAGCCTCTTGCTCTGCTTTAATTTCAAGCGCTCCACCAGGTTTCGCACAAAACGTCCGTTGCTGAAATTTTTTCCCGCTTTATTCCCGGCTTCATTCAACAGCATTCTTATTTCTTCTTCGGCTTTAGATGTAATCCGATAGTCTTTGCCCAGTAAATAATGGAAAATCTGTAACAACTCTTCCCCGGAATAGTTGGGAAATTCAATCTTATGCGGCACCCGGTCGGAAAGTCCGGGATTCATGCTCATCATTGTTTCCATTTCCCGGGGGTAACCGGCCAGAACAACCACCAGTTCATCGCGATATTCTTCCATGTACTTCACCAGGGTGGAAACCGCTTCATGGCCGAAATCTATCTTGGAATCCACTTGTAGCGCATAAGCTTCGTCAATGAAAAGCACTCCTCCCCGCGCCCTTTTAATGACTGCTTCTGTTTTTAAAGCAGTGTGACCTACATATGCACCTACCAGACCTTCCCGTCCTACTTCTACCAGGTGCCCTTGTTTCAGTATTCCTTCTTCCTTCAAAATACGGGCAAAAATTCTGGCCACGGTGGTCTTACCGGTGCCGGGATTCCCGGCAAAACGCATGTGCATCCCCACGTTTGAAATTTCCATTCCCGCTTCTTTTTTCCGTTTCTCCATAATAAAATATGATACAAGCTCTTTTACCCGGCTTTTCACGCCGGAAAGACCCACCATATTCTCCAGTTCCGTATAAGGATTCGATTCATTCTTTGTATCTTTGTCCCCATCTACACTGTTTTCCAATTTCTCCAGGGCCTTTTCCAGCACTTCGTCAAAGGCCGGGATAAGGGTTGCGGATGAATTGGATGAATTATCTGCCCTGTATGCCTCATTCGGGTTCTCAATCTGCTGCTCCAAATTCTCCGTCAATACTGAATTAACCACACGATTTACCAAATGCATTCCCTCTGTCTTTTCTTTTTGCTTAAGAATATCGACAACGTCCCGGAGTTTATCTTTGTGGGCAGAACATTCAAAGCCCAGTTCTTCCAGTTTATAGCAACATGTTTTCATCAGCTCTTCCACAGTTAATTCCCTAAAATGCAGGAAGCGGTAAGGAGCAAAATTCTTGATCATAATCTGTTCAATTTGATCCAAGGATTCTTTGTCTTCTGAAGATATTTTTATAACTATTACCGTTTTTTCGTTTCTGCCGGCCATAATCTCTGCTATATCTTCCAATTGTCTCCTCTTGTTGAAGGACCTCTCCTCATCACTTCCTGTGAAAGTAATACCTAAAATTCCGCTCTCTATTTCTTCTAAATCCCTTCTTGGACTGAAATTGAATGGTTCAAAATATTTATAGGCCTGCCTCTCAATTATACCCAGGTAATAAAATATTGAACTCATTACCTGCAGGGCATCTTCCATATTAAAAGATTCTTCTTCGGTTACGAAGATGTAATGATAGGGGCAGTATTTTCTAATTTCCGATTCTTTACCGGCTCTTTTAAGGTTTTCATGGAGGGTAATTATTTTTTTCATTTCCACCCGAAATTCTTCTATGCCCTGCAAGCTCTCCAGTTTGTCCAGCACTTCCGAGAAAGACATTTTAGTTTCCCTGATATTAACTTCATCATCTCTCCGGCTCCTTTTCCTCGAGGGCCTTAATTGTTCGGCTCCTTCGGTATCCTCGTCCAAACCACACTCCGCCAGATACGCTTCATAGTCAGCCCGGTTAAAATAGCGGCGTTGGCTTTCCCGCACACCTTTCAGCAGGGCGCGTCCTTCCTCCGGGCTAACTACTCTGGTAGCTTTTATTTCCAGCAACCCGCCGCTTTCTTCATCCGCGTAACTTTGCCAGCCATATTCCACCTTTAAAATATTTGACAAGGTTTTAACCCA
Source organism: uncultured Syntrophomonadaceae bacterium (assembly GCA_964636865.1). Taxonomy (GTDB): domain Bacteria; phylum Bacillota; class Dethiobacteria; order DTU022; family PWGO01; genus B1SED10-75. The sequence continues at coordinate 67,018 of CAZWVJ010000009.1, read as the reverse complement.
TTCTACCTCGCCGGTATCCATTTCCCCGGTAAATCCTTCTTCCGGAATCTCATTATTCCAATCATAATCACCGACGTTTTTACTCAACACCAACAAGTTAATTCTTTTACGGTGCGGCTGAAGCAAAAAGAGCTTTACCTCGTCCCCGTGCCTGGCATTATATTCCTCACGGGCACTCTCCACATCGTCATAACACTCCACGAAATCCAATCCACCGGCTGCAGACTCATCAATGAGCCCCAGCATCACTTTGTTAACACAAAAATCCTGCAAGTTCCTTTTCATGCTCATCTTTATTCCTCACTCCTTCTCGTGATTTTTAATTAAATTATATAAAAATAAAGTGACACGAGAGTGTCACCTTATAGTATAAAATCTCTTTTTTCATCAAAAATAATTAACCAAACCCTTTAACGCCGGAACTCTTTCATTTTTCACCTATTTGCTTCAGGTTGCTTCAGGGTATAATTCTGATTTTCCGGGTTTTGAGTTTTTAGGATTCACGGTAGTAAGCAATGGTATTTTGAAGATGTTCAATGGTTTTTTCCCGGAGCCATTCGGGCTCCAGCACTTTTATTTCCGTTCCCCATCCGGCCAACCAGGGGATTATTTCAGAGGCGCCTTTAAGGCGGAACATTACCTCTACGCCGCCCCCGCTACACTCGTTCACTTTCTGAGAAGGGTGAAACTTAATGTTCCGGAAGCGCTCGGCTGCTCCCATATTAACCCACAGGCGAACAGTTTCAGCTTTTCCCGGCTCATCTGTAGTCCAAAGGGCCCAGGATTGGCTGTAAAACTCCTCCAGAGAAAAATTAGGAGGCATCTGATACTGCTTATTCTCCAGCACTTCAAGGTCGCGGATATGTACCAGGTGAAAAACCCTGTATCCCTTGCTTTCATGACAGTATCCGGAAAGATACCAGTTATTAAAGCGGTTAATAAGACCATAGGGATCAATCACGCGGTCAGTCAACTCACCGTCATAGGTGCGCAGGTATTTTATCTTTAACTTTTTTCTTTCTGATATAGCCCGGAAAATCTCGTTGATCATATCCGCAAAGTGGAGAGGATTAATCGGCTGCGGTTCCGCCACATGCACAAAATTGTTAATATCGCTGATTAATTTGGTATACATACTAACACCCGTCAACACGTCAGTCATCAACCTTTGCATAACCTTTTGAAAAACATCCTGAAGCATGCTCCGATGCTGCGGGTAAAGACTGAGTGCTGTCAACAGGGCTTCCCTGAAGTCCACGGCGGGGGCACCTACTTCTCCCTGCAACAAGTAATACGTTTTCTTCCCCCTTTTGATTCGCTTTATTTCCATCTGCGGCCCCGGAAGGCCTTCCTCCTCATCATAAGCATGGCCCTCCTCTGCTGTTTCTCCTTCTTCCGGTGTTTCTCCGGAGGCCAGGGGATCAAGAAATTGTTCCAGGCGCGTGATATTCCTGTATATGGTTTTCCGTGCCGGGATGCTGTCCTTTATTTCTGCATAAGCTTCTTCAATATCTTCAATGGTAGCTCCCCCGGTGGGTGTTTTCTGGATAATCCTCATGAGCATATTGGCCAGAGCCTCGGGATGGTGCTTATTGGTGGACTTTTGGGTCATAAAATAAGCTCCTTAATATAATTTTTTGTAATGTTTTGGTTGTTAAACATTCTATAAGAAATTACCCTTTTCCTGCCGGGCAAACTTCTTATACGAGATGCCAATAGCGATCACATTATCTGCCAATTTTTTTATATGCATTGTATTACTAAAAAATTTCTCACCTAACAAATCTCCGGATATTCAACAATGAATAGGAAAAATTATTAAATATTATGTATTTTTTCCTCCATTATAAGTTTCCTATATTTGCGAATCAGTAAAAATATTATAGGTAGCCGTGCCCAGCGCAATAATTTTGCCTTCTTCATCTCTTAAATCACATCTGGTTACTACAATACGATTACCCTTGCGAATGATAGTACCTTCACAGGTAAAACGGGTAGCGATTCCTCTTCTCACATAATCAACCCGCATATCAACGGTATTAACTGCTGTTTCCCTGGGCCAGTTCAACACACTAAAAGCTGTTAATCCCCCGGTAACATCTATAAGCGTGCTGATAACCCCACCATGCAGGGCTTTGCTAAAAGGATCTCCTATAAACTCAGGACGTTTTTCTAAGGCAAAAATTGCCCTTCCCGCCTCCAGATGTTCCACTTCCAAATTCAGAAATTTATTAAAAGGAATTTCTTCGGTAAAAAATCGGAGCAACTGTTCAAATCCCGTTTTATCACTCATTTTAAATTAAAAGCAGAATCAGCAGGAGATCTGCCCTATTATTCACCACCTTCTTTATAAATTTAATCACATAATTGATCAAATATTTACCCTATGCTCACTAAAAAAATGCTTCACAAGAATAAAATAAATTCTTTGCTTAACTTTGGTAGATCTCTTCTATTAAATCGCTGTATTTACTGATTATCACCTTCCGTTTTAATTTAAAAGTAGGGGTAATCTCTCCTCTTTCCACGGAAAGTGATTGGTTCACCAGCGCAAACTTTTTCGGTTGTTCGTAGGAAGCAAATTCTTTGATAGCTTCCCGTGCTTCGTTTTCTATAATATCTCTAATTAGATCATTTTCAAGCAAGGAGGAATCTACCCTTGCAGGCACCTCTTCTCCCCCCTGTCCGGTTTCGTATTCGGTAAGGCTTTCATCAAAATTAATGTCATTCTCCCGGGCATATTTTAAAACCAGCTGATAATTTGGCCAAATAAGGGCACTGGTAAATTTGCGATCATCACCGATCACAATAGCTTCATCAATCCAGGCGCTTTTTTTAAGCGAATCTTCCATGGGAAGAGGGGCTACATTTTTACCGGTAGATAAAACCAGCAAATGTTTTTTCCTTTCTTTGAAAACAAGGTAGCCATCCTCATCAAAATGACCCATGTCACCGGTCCTCAACCATCCATCTTCCGTAATTACCTCTCTGGTTTCTTCCGGAAGCTTGTAATAACCCTTCATCACATGGTCGCCTTTAATTAAAATTTCTCCATCTTCAGCTATTTTTTCCATGGTGCCCGGAATTGGAGGTCCCACTGTTCCGGGTTTTATTTGTTCTATCGGGCATATATTTGCCGGAGCAGCATTTTCCGTCATCCCGTAACCTTCCAGAATTATTATTCCCGCCCCATTAAAAAAATAAGCCAGGTCTTTGGTAAGGGCACTTCCTCCCGATACAGCGCATCGTAGTTGGTCTACTCCCATCCTTTTCCTCAATTTGCTAAAAACAAGACGATCCGCTAACTTATGTTTCAAGCGTAAACCGGCAGGTACAGGTTCCGCCTTTCCCTGTAATTTTCCTATCTCCCGGGCAACGGAAGCAGCCCAGAAAAAAATACGACGACGGAGAGCAGAAGCATCTTCCATTTGATCAAGTATTCGCTGATAAACTCGCTCAAAAAGACGCGGCACTGAAACAAAAGCTGTAGGCTTCACCACGGGAAGATCTTCAGCAAGCCTCTCCGGAAGGCTAAAATAAGTGGTAGCCCCCACTCCCCCAATTCCCAGGCAAACACACCTCATGTAAGCATGGGCCAGGGGTAAAAAGGCAAGCAACCTGTCGCCGGGTCCAAATGTAAAAACTTGAGTTACGGAATAAAAATTAAATCTCCAGTTCCAGTGAGAAAGCATGGTCCCTTTGGGTAAACCGGTAGTCCCGCTGGTATAGACGATACTGCTCAGATCATCAGGGGCCACACTTTTCCACCTTTCTTCATACAAACCGGGGTTATTAGCCTGGAAATCCTTGCCCTTCTCCATTACTTCTTCAAGTGTAAGTATATTTTCCCGGTCGCGGGTTGTTTCTTCTATGGTGATAATATATTTTAGCTCCTCTAAATCATCTACAACTTCCATCAACCGGTCCAGTTGCTCCTGGTTTTCCAAAATAATGGCCACACTGTCAGAATCCTGAACAATATGTTTGATTAGAGAAGAAGGAAGGGTGGGGTATATAGTAACGGTAATTCCGGCAGCAGTTAGGATAGCAAAGTCCGCTAACACCCACTCCCACCTGGTTTCAGAAAGAAGGCTAACCTTGTCTTCTTTCTTTATCCCCAGGCTCATCAATCCCTGGGCCAGCTGGCGTACTTTATCGCCAAACTCCCCATAGGTATACCCTAAAAATTCATCACCAACCCGGTATTTTACAGCTTCCAATTCGGAATATTGTTCTATAGAATTCCAAAACATCTGATTCAAGGACTCTCGAGAAACTTCTTCCATTTCTTTGCCCCGCACAATTACCTCTTTTTCAGTCAATTAACATCACCCCTTTAAAAATTTAGCTAAATGAGAATATAATTGGTTTTCCCGGCAATAAGTTTAAAATAATATTTTACCGGCTCAATTTTATTTCCCATCCCTTAAACTCCGCCACAATTTAAGGGCACTGTCAGCAGCCATTTCCATGCCCACGCCCCTTCCCCCGGCATCGGAACCTACCAGGTAAAGGTTCTCTACCGGGGTCTGGTGTGATGGTCTCTTTTCACCAACCTGGGAAGGAGCCTGAGCTACCCCGATTACTTCTCCGGTTTTGCGTCCGGAGATACCTGCTATATAAGGTGTGTCGGTCCGCATTTTCCATACCACATGATTTTCGATGTTAGGGAAAAGGTGTTGCATGGTGTTTTCAATGCGATCCATTATCTGTTCACAAAATTCATTGGCCATTTCTTTATCCTCCAGGCCCGGAAATGTTACTGATCCGGCCAAGACCACCTGGCAGCCATCAGGAGCAAGGGAAGCATCTACAAGAGAAGGAACGGTTACAAAAATTCCCGTCAATTTATCTTCCAGTTCCGGATAGCTTCTAAAATCAGGGGCATAGTAAAAAAGATGTGGTTTTACCACTTCTTTGTTCAAAGCATATTTCACGGTTACTGCTCCCAGGGAAAGGAGAAGTTCAGAGACTCTTTGCTTGTAATCTTCAGGAAAATGCTCGGGTCCCGCCAATCCAACAGTTTCCTTGATTCCTGTATTACTAATAACGATGTCAGCGGGAATAAAACCTCCGGCTTCTACACCGGTAGTTTTGTTATTTTGGACCACAATTTTTTCCACGGGGCGGTTATAGTAGATTTCTCCCCCCATTATTTCCAACCTCCTTAAGTAATCAAGGGGAGGAGAGCCGGCACCGCCCAGGGGATAAGACATGCTGCCGGAAGCAAAGCTTCGGGAGAAACAATAAACAAATTCACCGGCAGAAGCCTTTTCTCGAGGAAGTACCACCCCCATTGCCGTCAGCCCCGTTATTAACCTGGAAAACTGCCGGTCATGTACAAATTCCTTTGTATAATCATAAATAGAAAGGGGATCAATTTTTTCTTGTTCTTTTCCCGGCGGTATCTGAGCCAGTTTATTAAAAAAAGCCCGTGCGCCTTTCATATTTTCAGGCAAAACCCCTATATCCTCCAACATTTTATCGATTTCTCCGGGATCACCCATATCCCTGGCCCATTGGATTGTTTTGTCCCCGGTAGTAAGCTGTAGAGCCGGATCGGGAGCGCAGAAGTCAAGACTGCCGCCTGCCAGTTTACTGATCTCTCCCAAAGGCCCATTTGCTCCCCGGGAAACCCAATGCACACCTGTGTCATAATAAAAGCCATCTTTTTCCAGAGTAGCAGCTTTTCCGCCGCCAAAAGGACTTCTCTCCAGAACAGTAACTTTAGCCCCCTCGCCGGCCAGCAGAGCAGATACTCCGGCTCCACCTACACCGGAGCCTATAACAACAACCTGTTTGTCTTTTAATTTCATTTAGATTGCCCCCTCTGCAATGATTTGATAGATTCGGGAACAATAGAATTAAACTAATTTTTAAAAATGACACCAAAAAACTGATAGAATCTGAAAAGACTTATAAAACAAACTTCGAAGGTTGGTAAGGTGATTGATAAGAAGAAAATTGGTAGGATGAAAATAGAAATAAAGTAGCAGATATTAGCAGTTTGTTAGAAATATTTATTATTTACAAATATCCGATAGGTATTTGGCTATTAACGAGATCAACATCCTATTATTACATTCCTTGAAGCACAACAGTATCTGTTTGAGTAGTTACATTTATAGTATTTATTCCTAAATAGTAGAGCTGGAAACAGTATACCGGTTACCTGAGATTAAAAACAGCTCTTTTTTATTCATACGCTCTCCATTAACCTCTATTAACCCGGTTATAAAAATTCTATTCAGGAAGTTTTTTTGCTTTAACCACCACTGTCCCCGCAACTTGATCTCCTAGCCGCTGACGCGCGGGAGTAAACCATACCCAAAAAGCTCCTACAAGGTAGAAAAACAGTCCGTCAATTATTCTCAAAAGGTTACGAATTAAAGAAGCTAATAACCCGATACGGCCGCCGTCAACCATCCGGACTCTTATACCCAAAATAAGTTTCCCCGGGGTTCCCCCCAGATAAGCTTCAAATAACCAATAATATAAAAACCAAACAGCCAGCAAAATAAAAAGGGGGCCGTAGTTACTCAACAATAAGTCCGGTGTTAAAACCCCCATATAGTAGATGAAAAAATGGGTAAAAGTTAAAAGCAAAATTAAATCAATGAGGATAGATACAAAACGCAGTCCCACCCCGATATGTCTTAAAGTCTTCACAGCCTCTCCGCTAGACACAAGCCTTCTCCCCCTTTTTTTATTAACTTTTCTCCCCTAAAAAAATGCTTATTACTGCAAAAAAAGTGTCTTCACCCTGGTAAGAGGGGAATGATGCTTAAGGTATTGCATTATTAAGGACAGCTTACGGCATTAATTAATATGCTTTTGTTCTATAAGTTAATCTATTCGTTTACTAAATGTTCATCGTAAACGGATATAAGTTCCGTGGTGTTTCCGGGAACTTCCCAATCGCGGCGAATTACCTCTCCGGGAGTAGCTCCGGTAAAATCACCGTGTTCAACAACTAATTGGCCGTTTACAATTACATATTCGATGCCCTCCGGCGCCAATTCTTCAGTCCCGCCAACCCATTCGGCACGGTGTTCGATTGTTTGCGGATCAAAGATAGTAATATCCGCATCACAGCCTTCCTGCAAGCGCCCCTTTTGATCCAGGCCCAGCCAGTATGCCGGCGCAAAAGAGGCTTTGAAGATAGCCTGGTGCAGAGATATGGCTTCCTTTTCCCGCGTCCAGCGGCCAAATAACTGGGAGAATGTCCCCAAAGCACGCGGGTGAGGAGTGTAATACTCTCCAGTCTCTGCATCAGCCCGCAGACTGGCATCATTGCCAATAAAACACCAGGGATATTGTAGGCCCAGTTTGGTGTCCTCAGGAGGAATGATTTCACAGATAACAGGTATGGAAAGACTTCCTTCTTTTTCTTCTTCGGCAGGAATATCCACATCATCTATCCGCATGCGGAGATATTCCAGCTGCCAGTAAGTAAGCTGATCGTATTTTTCCACAAACAGCTCGTCATCTATATAGAAATCATTCCCGGCATAAAACTGGGAAGCATCATATCCGCCAATCAAAAACAACAGGGCAATAGGTATCCTACCCTGAAAAGTAAGGACGTAGGCATCATTCATCAAAAAATCATGACCGATGATATCCCCGGACAGGGGCAGATCTTCTTCGCGGATGGCCTCGTCAATCACCTGAAACGCCCATTCAGACGAGCCTGACTGGGCCATGTCTGTTATATGAGAAACAATCATAGGCACCCCGGTTTCCCGAGATTTATCAATGGCTTCATGGATGGCATCTTTAAATAAGACCATATCCTTACCCAGAAGCAGATGATCGAGGTTCCAGAGGGGATAACGCACATGGCTGGCCGCCATCCCGCCGGCGGCCTGACTGGTTTCAGCCAGAGCCAAACAAGCTTCCTTCGTAGCCCCCATGTCGTACATCAATCCATAGGAAATACCAAAAGATCCGGCTTCAAGGTCATCCTCAAGGATAGACTGCATTTCCCGAATCTGCTCCTCGCTTTCCCCTTCCCCGTGACTTAAACCCACATTAGATCGCAAAGTCATGTTGCCGCTCTTAAACCCACAGTTATTGTATAGCCCAAGTTCTTCCGCTTCATCAAGGAATTCTCCCATTGACTGTTGGTCATCTCCCCACCCTATGGTGGTATCGTCATTCGCCGGTATTTCCACTCCCATAGGCGAAACTCCGCAATCACCGCCCAGCCAAGAAGTAATACCGTCCTGCACATAATACCGGGTGCAGTCCGGCAGGTAATCTGTAGTAGGCACGTCTTCGATTTGCCCTTCGTGGGTGTGCGTGTTAATGAACCCGGGTGACACTACCAAACCGTCGGCATCGATTACCCGGTCAGCATCGGATTGGGCCGGGGCAAGGTCGGTGTTAATTTCCTTTATTAATCCGTCCTTGACAGCCACATGGGCAATTTCGTCGCGCCCGGTCTCCGGGTCGATTACACGACCGTTTATTATGAGCAGATCATACTTCGGGTTATTCGCCTCACCTTGAACAGATGTATAGTCTTCCAAAACAACTGTATCAGGCGCCTCTTGCTGCACCATCATATCTTCCACAATTGTATTGGCTGAAACATCATCTGCTCTTGCATCAGGCAATTCCTGAAATACGCATCCGGCCATACTTTGGAAACCAAACAAAATAATGATTAAAAGCACAATACAACGAAAAATTTTGTTTTGCTTCATCATATCACTTTACCTGCCTTTTTAAATTACAATATCGTAAAGCATTAATTGTTGTCAATTCATAATTTTGGCACAAATCAGCCCGTGGTTAATCATTCGCTAAAAAATCTGCCCGTAAATACAGCTCATTAAAGTTATTATTTTCATTACCCCGTTTATTTTCATCTTCATCAGATTATTGCCAATGCAAGGCAAAACAAAAAAGGGGCTCGCATTTACTTTGCAAAACCCCTTTTTATATAATTAGTTTCCCCTGTTTATCCCGGTTATTTGTTATCATTCCGTCGAATCATGATTCCATTGGAAGGTAAAAAGAATTTTAAGCATTCCGATTGTTTATCCGCGAAATAGTCATCAACGGCTATCTTCAAGGGGAGGCAATTAGGGAAAAATCCGTAATCGTCATACAATAAAATACCTCCGGGTTCCAGTAACGGCCAAAGATGTCGGGTTACTGATTCCGCCGCCTCAAAGGTATCCACGTCAATATGAGCCAGAGAAATAGGTTCATTGATAGTATAAATTGTTTCAAGAATATTGCCGTCAATGAGTTTTACTCCCGCGCACCCGGCAAAACGCTGACGAATTTCCGCAAATGAAATGTTGGAAAATGTGCCACCCCAGTGAGCATCTACCCCAAGCCGGGGCGTGGGCAACCCTTGAAAGCTGTCGAACAAAAATAATTTTCGCGAATCATTCAGGTATTGCAATGTTTCCCAAATAAGGCTGGCAGTTCCCCCCTCAAAAGATCCGCATTCAACAATATCGCCGGAAAGCTGAGTTGTCTCTCTAACGGCTTGCATCAGGTTAAAAAGCCTATCGGAAGAGTTTACGGATGGGGCCCGGGCAGCAGCCCTCTCACAAATGTTGCGCGCCCATGATTCTTGCAGGCAGGGATCATAAGCATAGGGAGTGTTCCATATTACAGGCATCGTACAGAGCGTGGGAGAAAAGATAACTTGCCGCAGGGCCTCTTCTACGAGCTCCAGCTCGGGAGGGCAAATAATCAAATTCCCCTCCCCACTTTCACAAGAGGAAAGGCTTTGGACAAATAAGTTACCGATATCGTAGCCTTGAAAAGATTCTCGCCAATCGTAGATTCCGCTTACGTGCTCTCCCAGAATCCGGCACAACCACTTCATGTCTTCTCCAAAACCCACCAATTGAAAGGGGCTATCTTTTCCACTCGACTCAATATATTCCAACAGCTGTCTGGTTTGCTCGGGGTAGTATGATTGTACACTAAAGGAACTGCGTCCCATAAAAACCTCCTCCTGTATCACTTAAAAAGTTTCATGGCTTCAAAACAAACTATTCCTGACCTATTCAAGGGAGAAATTTATCATCCTCTTACTTCCAGATTCTGTTTTTTAATGCTTATATACTTAATAAGCAAGGCATTAGACTCTTTCACTTACAGAAATAAATTTAATTTTCGTCTCTTTTCTGATGAAGAAATATTAGCAAATAACCTGTTTGGAAGTCAAACAAAAATGTACCGACATTTCTATGCAAGCAAATAATTTCCGCAAAGTTGCCTTTTAAGGCAGGCAATGTTACATATATTTAATATTAATGTAACAAAAAAGATACATCATTGTAATATTTATGTAATTTTTAGCCTTTAAAATTAGAATTAAGTTAACCCCACTTTCAACATAATTTGATCCTAAATAGCGCAATAATTATTGCGCTATTTTTTTTGCCCCAAAAAGCATAATAATTGTAATGACCACCAGATTAGCATCGGCACAAAATAATTATGCTTTTTTTAATTAACCAAACAATGAAGCAAATAATAGTTTTGTTTGATTGCCAATTAATTATACAATAGATAAATAATCTGCTCCCCCATAAGAACTCTGCCCGAAAGGATTAATTTAATCTTTTGATAAAATGTTTAATATACCGCTAAAACTGATCAGTAAGCCGGGAAGAAGGAAAACAAATAAAATCACCCCAAAATGCATTTCTTCTCTCATAATAAACGTTAAGGTAATAATTATTATACCGACTATTACCATTATAAGTCCCCGTATAAGCGAAAATTTTTTGGATAATGCTACAATTAGAAGTACTCCTCCCGCCGAAAAAGCTGGCAAACCTATAATTATTAGCATTATAAACAAAGGACGAGGAATGGGAAACCCATTAGTTAAAGCTTCTACTAAAGAAAAAATAATTATATAGGCCCCAAAACTCAAAATAATTAAACTTCCGATCCCCCCCGTAAGCTTATTCAAATTATTTTTATTTGCAAGATTAATCCTTTTAATAATTGACATTTACCTTTGCACCTCAATTTCCCCCATATACTCGGCACCCAGTTTTTCAAGCATTTTTGCCAGTATAAGCCGGTGGCAAAATGCGCCGGCAGGGCAGAAACAAACCAGCACCGCTTTATCTCTGTTTAATAGTTTTTCCCACTCCTCCATGTTTTCCAAATAAGATTTACGCATTAGCTCCATATAATTTTTAGTGTACTCTTCTTTTGACATGATTCCTTTTTTAGACTGCATAACCATTTTCCATGTGGGCGCAAACGCTTTATTACCGGTTTTAACTGTAATATCTAATCGATCAGGGCCTTTATAGGAGTATTGGGAAGTATAAACTTGCATAAATTTCTCCTTTTAAGTGAAAACATAGCTAAACTTCAAACATTATTTATGTTCAACATACCTTACACAAGCAACAAATTATTTTTAGGCACTATGTGATTTTTACTAAATTAAAAAATTTTTCTTTAGTAAAAGTTTACCATTAATAAATCATACAGCAAGCTTTTCATGTAAAGCTTTCCCCTTACAAGGAAAAACCCGACAAATCCGCCGCATGAATCAATACAAGTGCAGGTAAAATATAATATAAAATTTAGCTTAAAACTTTGCATCCCGCATAAAAATTAGTCAAATTTTAAATTAATTGTCAATATTTGCAGGAATATTTATTTTAACGTTGAAACATAATAAGTAATAAAATATATCAAGGAGGTCGATTATAGTTGAATAAGTCAGATTTGGTAAACAAGATTTCCAGCAAGACGGGGCTCACGAAGAAAGATTCCGACAAAGCTCTAAACGCAACTCTGGAAGCCATTTCTCAAGCCCTAAAGAAGAAGGAAAAGGTGCAATTAGTGGGGTTTGGTACTTTTGAAACCAGGAAGCGTGCTGCCAGAAAGGGCAGAAACCCGGCAACGGGGAAAGAAATGAAGATCCCGGCATCTACCGTTCCTGCATTTAAGCCGGGCAAAGCATTAAAAGAAAAAGTTAAATAAACACTTCACGCTGCCATTCATAAAAACAATATTTGAAGCATATGAAGCTTTAAATTCAATAAAATAAATAATAATATAAATAATAATAAACGGTGTAAGCAATATTTATTTATTTGTACCGGTTGGGGGTACAGGGATAACCTTACCCCCAACTTTTTTTACACTGAAAGGATAAACAGGCCTCAAAAAAGAAATTGTTATTTGCCGTAAAAATATTTTTTTTATAACCTGAACAAAGGGCGGATTGATTTGTTAATTAGCTACCTTGTATATTTTATACGAGCATTTTTTATAATGCTGGGCAACATCCTGAAAAAAGGAATACGTCCTCCGGATTACGTTACTTTTACAATTCACGGCTCTTATCCCGATCTGCGTGAAGTTCCGGAAAGTTATTTACAAAAAAAATTAAAAGGCCGGATAAAGAGCTTGCAGGAGCTGGAAAATGATTTCCAATTAATAGCAAAAAACCCTCGTGTAAAAGGCATTATACTGCATGTGGGCAATCTTTCTATGCCTTTTTCTAAAATACAATCACTGGCCCAAATGCTTCAGGATCTTCAATCCAACGGTAAAGAAGTAATTACCTGGGCAACCGGCTACGATACTTACAGCTATTACCTGGCCACAGCTGCAAATCGCATCTTTATTCAAGAAGGCGGTGTAATAGATACCCTCGGTTTTACCCATCGGCAAGTACACATGAAAAATGCCCTTGACTGGTGCGGCATAGAATTAGATGTTGTACGAATAAGCCCCTATAAAGCCGCGCTGGAACAGCTTACGCACTCAAAGATGTCGGAAGAAGCCCGGGAAATGGTTAATTGGATAATGGATTCTCACTATCAACAATTTGTACGGGCAGTTACCCGGGGGCGTAATTTGGAAAAGTATAATGTTGATGCACTTATTGAAAAAACTCCTCTCCATGGAGAAAAAGCGTTAGAAGCAGGGGCTTTAGACAGCGTAGTAAATTTTGAAAATCTCCCCTCTTTTCTGGGTAACAGTGGAAAATCCGCCCGCCTTGCCAGCTGGGATGAATGCGGTAAAATTTTCACCCGTCCTATGCCTCCCTCGCCCGGAAAATATATTGCTGTGCTAAGAGTACAAGGCAATATCGTTGACGGAAAAAGCCAACGGCCTCCCGGTCGGCCGCCTTTTTCCCTCCCTTTTTTATTTAATGATCAAACCGGTAATTTAAGCTTTGTTCAACAAGCTCACCGCGTCCTTAAAGATAAGAAAGCCAAAGGTGTTTTGCTTTACATAGATTCCGGTGGCGGCTCGGCAGCTTCCTCGGAAGCCATAAATTCTTCTTTGCAAAAAATTGCCGCCCAAAAACCTGTTGTAGCTATGATGAGTTCGGTTGCGGGTTCAGGAGGCTATTATGTGGCCACCCCCGCTTCATATATCGTAGCCCAACCTGCTACTATTACCGGTTCCATAGGGGTAATCACAGCCAAGGTAGTAAATTCCCGCTTGTTAGAACGACTTCTTTTAAACCGGGAAACCATTCAACGCGGGAAAAAAGATCTGTTTGATTCTCCCGAAGAGCCCTTTACGGAAGAAGAAAAGAAGAAAGCATGGGAATTTATCAGCCAAATTTACGAGCTTTTTATCAAGCGAGTTGCCGATAATCGAAAGATTAACCCCGAAGATGTTCACCACATTGGGAAAGGAAAAGTGTGGACCGGGGAGCAAGCTCTTGAGCACGGCCTTGTCGATGAATTAGGCGGTTTGAAAACCGCAGTTAACAAACTATACAGCCTGGCAAACCTTCCTGCCAATACCCCTCTTGTGGAAATACCTCTTCCCAAGCGAGAAATATCTCCCTCGGATACCTCAATGGCCTGGTTTAATTGTGCTTTTCATAATATGGCCTTGCTTAGAGACAATCAAGCCCTCTTCATCGATCCTCTCTTTTTCTCTACGACGAATACTTCTTAATAAACCTTAAATCATGTCAAACAATAAAGTCTCAACACTTGAAGAACTTAAAAGTTAAATAAATTTTGGGTTCATGCTACCTGAAATAGTTGAAAGTTCATCAATAACTGCTAATACTGCACACCCTTTTTGTTCAGATTTCCACCAGGCACATTCGTGCTCTAAACAATAAACTTTGTGTAGCTGCGCTTTCCCATTTTCATTAATAGTTTTGCTCATGTGCGGACATATTTTACCAGCCAATTATCCTTCTCCTCCCTTCTTAATTAAGCGCATTAATATTAGCATTAATTCCCACAACTGGCTTAAAAGAACATTTTACCATATCTAACAATTAGACTTTTATCATGATTATATATAAGTTTTTTCAACATTTTTATATTTTGTCCTTCTACTTTATAGTTGTTATTTCCTCCTTTTTCCTAGTAAATATTAATAATATTTAATATAAATATAGATTATACATACCTACAAGCCTTTAAGGCTGCTCAAACAGATCCACAAATTCTTTCAAAGTTAATAAACGCCAATCTTCTACCTGAATTTTTCCCCTGGCCATAGCTGCTACAGGACTGGTTGTTCCGGCAGCCAATTCTTTCCAGGCATCCTCTTCTACATTAACTACCAGATCTGCATCCGGTATTTCCTCTCGCTTGAGTTCTGCCACTCCCCGCCGCACAATTAAAGAAAATACCTCGCCGGTATCAGTAATGTTAAAAGTAGCCGATATTTCTTTGTCAGCACTGGCTTCAGGATTTAGTTGAATTGCCATAGCTCTAAAAAATTCTTCGATAGGGACATTACGAGCTGCTTCTGCGCTGATTTCAAATTGGCCCAGTTCTATTTTTCCTGCCAATTCGAAAGCCTGGCTAAAATAATAATTTCGGGCATTAGTGTTATAAGTATCTTCGCCCAATTTGAACAATGCCTCGATCTTAATTTCTTTACCCCTCTCACTTTCCGGTTCCACATGCAGGATCATCTGTGCCAATTCTGCCGCCCACTGGTATTCCTGCTCTGCCAAAGCTTGCTCTGCCTCTGCAAGCATCTCTTCTATGCCACCTGCCATTTTACATATATTATCCGCCCTTTCCCATTCAGGTAAAGGATCAAGGTTAACTGCATTGCCGTCAAACCATCCCAGATAGCGGTCATAGATAGAGCGTACGGAGAAGGATATTTTCCCGTATAACTCCCTGGTTTCCGGATGTTTGGCTAAATGAGGCGGCAGCTCAATTTCTGCGGCCAGCTCATCCCGGGTTTTACCCTCATTCATCCCCCGTACCACAGCATCATGAATGTATTGTATTGAATCTCGGTAAACCGTGAGCAATTCTTCTATGCGCTCTCTTCCCCGCACCGGCTCAGCATGGCTGGGAACCAGGTACTCAGCTTCCAGGTCCCGCATCATATCCAAAGAGCGGTACCAATCAGTAACATCCCGCGGAGCCGAGCCTCTAATGGTATAAAGATTTGGGAAAGCCGGATAATAATTGTCACCGGGAAACAAAACCTTTTCATCCGGCATCCATACCAGCATTTGATCTTCCGTTTCCCCCGGGGCATGTTTTAGCAACAGGTTTCTCCCTCCTATTTCCAGGCTCAGTTGCTCGTCAAACAGCTTTGTAGGTTCAATATAAGCGGGGACGTCATGATGATCAAAACGCATAACCGGGCCGATCCCATGGGTAATAACAAATTCTTCAGGCAACTCGGAGCCAAACTGTCTCATTCCCCTTGCATTGAACACATCCCGCAACAACGCCTGTTCGCTAAAAAAGTCATAATGAGCTTCCTGGGCATAAACATCGAATTCCTCTGCCTTGTCTTTAGCAAAAACAGGAGAACCATAAATATGGTCGGGGTGGGCATGCGTATAAATTATTGCCCTTGTGGGCGCATCGGCAACCTCTTCCAAATCTTCTTTTATTTCTTCTGCGGCTTCCACACATTCCGTGGTGTCAATAATAATGTTGCCTTCATCACTCTCAATAACAATAACGTTTGCCAGAGCATAGCCAATGGCCACATGAATTCCTTCCGTTACTTTTTCAATTCTTTTTTCAAAGCGCTCCTTTTGCTCGGTTAAAACCTCTTGCGGTTCCCCCGGTTCCGGCATTTCTACTGTTACTTCTTCATCAGGGGTAAAAATACTCCTAAAAAGCACTGCACCTACCACCAAAAGCAAAACAACACCCAAACCAATGAACAACCATTTTTTCAAAACTAATCACTCCATGTATTATTTATTTTAGTAGCTATTTGTTATTCACTACCCTGGTCAAGATAAGACCTATTAAGGCAGGATGTGTCGTGAAGACGTTTCGAGCATCCTCGAAGCAAAGCTTAGAACTGACCTGTAATGGAAAAATATTTCATTTTTCCATGTTTAAAATTTTGGATAGCAATTTTGAAAAACTTGAAAGGCCGATTAGTAAGGCTTTTTGCCAATGTGAAAAAACTATAATATTGACCGGTAACCATTTTCTCCTGATAATAAAGCTTTGCCTCCCAAAAGATTAACCATATCCATTGAGAGACAAAGCCTCAAGACAACAGGCTTTATGTAGAAAACCCCAAAAAGCATCATCTAAGTTTGAAAATACCCGCTATACCGGAAGGCTATCCACTAGCCCTACTACATACCTTAGTATTATTACGGCATCCAAAACATCCACTTTTTCATCTTCATTAACATCTGCCGCTAATTTCTGCTCTTCCGTAAAATCAGTGGAACCCACCACATAATTTAAAACTGCAAGGGTATCTTCAATACCAACTTTACCATCGCCTGTCACATCACCGCTGCCGGGTTCACCCGGCGTAGTATCTATAACTTCAATCTTTAAAGTAGCATCAGCTCCTTCATCAAATTTGATGGTAAATTCCGGTTTCTCGCCTTCTGCGAAGTCTTGCAAGAAATCGGCGCTAATTGACAGTGTACTATCATCAACCCACCAATCCCCTTCTTCTATGCCTGCCCCGGTCACTTCTTCTACTTCACTGGCAATGTTCCAGGTAATAGTAGTTTTTACGTCTTCTTCGTAATAGAGGTCATATATAGCTTCCGCAGGGTCAATAATCGCTTTTTCAACTATATCTACCTCTAAAACGGCGTTTTCCCCTACATCAAAGCTAATATTAAACCCTATTTTATCTCCTACCTCGAAATTTTCAAAGAAATCAGCTTCTATAATCAACGTAGCTGTTTCTTCGTCTACTTTTTGCACCCACCAATCTGCTTCTTCTATGCCTTCCCCGGTAACTTCTTCTACTTCATCGGCGTCGTTCCAGGTAATGGTGGTCTGCACATCCGAAGGATCATAAGGGGCAAAAAATGTTTCCGTAGGGTCTATAATCGCATGATAGGGTTCGGTGTCTATAATATTAACCTCTAAAACGGCATCTCCGCCTTTATCAAAGCTGATGGTAAATTCCAGTTCATCGCCTTTTTCGAAACCTTGCAAAAAATCAGCGCTAATTGACAGTGTACTATCATCAACCCACCAATCTCCTTCTTCTATGTCTTCCCCGGTTATTTCTTCTACTTCACCGGCATCGTTCCAGGTAATGGTGGTCTCCACATCCTCAAGGTCATACAGGTCAAATTCTGCTTCTTTGGGATCTATCTGTGCACAAGTGGTTTCTAAAACATTTACTCTAAATTTGATCTCGGGCCCCTCATCAAAGATAAGGTCAAAAACCAGCTCGGTGCCTGCGTCAAAAGTTCCAATAAAGTCGGTACATATGCTCAGCGTATCGCCGTCCAAATCCCAATTTTCTTCCTTAATTCCCTCTCCGGTAACGTCTTCTAGTTCTTCGGTTTCGTTCCAATCAATGTCAGTGCTTACATCTGCGGGAGGCTCATCAATAAAATAATCTACTTCGGTAGGATCTATGCTCGCACATTTTTGATCACCATACATAACATCTACTCCCTCATCTTGCAAGCTTTCGATTATTTGCATTGATTCACTGCCTTCGCTTGTATCAATATAATTTTCTTGCAGGTAGAGGTAATTCAGATTAACCGCATACTCCAAGCCAGTTATATAGTATATACCTTTATTAATAAGATTAAAATCACCTTCCATCCCTTCCAGATCACTAACTGTTATCTGGTACCCTTCTTCCTCGCCTAACTTATTCAATATTTCTTGCTCCAAATTTTCATCCGGGATCTCTACCACCTCATTGGAGTTTTCCTGCACCTCTTCCGTGGGCAAACTTTGCGCTTCTGCGCCGAAATAAAACTGGGGCCAAAGAAGTATCCCCACTAAAAATAATATCAGTGCCGGCTTGAACAACCCCCCGGTTCCAACCAAGAAGCTGTTCAGTCCTTTACTTTTCAAGGCCATTATATATAACCTTCCTTTCATGGGAGTTATTGCTCTTTACTAATGTTCTCCTGGCTTTTAATGCGCATGCCACTATTCCTACCTCTCAGGATTGTTTTAATATATATGATAATGCTTGTAAACAGGGCACCCTCAAGATATCTTGACCAAAAGAACATAGTTCTCAAAAAGCTTAGGATAGTCAACTAAGAGCTTTCATAATCCCCCACCTATCAGGGTGGGGGCAGGTGACTATAATTATTTACTTAAGAAATTGAGTTCACCCACGGTGAACTTTTGCGTGTCTATCAAACACCGACAGCGCAATTACATCCTGCCAAAACCGTTAACGCTACCAGTAAAACTGAAAAAGGAATTAATCGCCACATAAAAAAACCCCATTTGTCAATTTTTTTTGTTATGCTTTATTATATCATACTGAAATTATATGAAAAGGATAATTCGCCAAAATATTCACCAAAGTGTTATAATTTTATTAATCATGGTTTAAGATGCCACTTCTGAGGCATAGACCCGTATTTACTCATTAACAAAAAAGGATGGATAAATATGCCCGCCATACCAAGGTACAGATTTCCGAATAACTTTACATGGGGCGCCGCAACCAGTGCTTATCAGATTGAAGGCGCCTGGCAGGAAGACGGTAAGGGAGAATCCATATGGGATCGTTTTTCCCATACCCCGGGTAAAATAATGAATGGGGAAACCGGGGATTTCTCATGCGATCATTATCATCGTTACCGGGAAGATGTTTCCCATATGGCTCGGATGGGGCTAAATGCTTATCGTTTTTCAGTGTCATGGCCCCGTATCTTCCCTGAGGGAAAATCAAAGTCCAATCCCCGGGGATTAGATTTTTACCGCCGCCTTGTAGAAGAACTGCACCAAAATAACATTCAACCGGTTATCACCCTTCATCATTGGGATTTACCTCAATCACTTCAAGAAAAATACAACGGCTGGGCATCCCGGGATACAGCTATGTATTTCGGTGAATACGCTGCTTACATGTTCGAAAACCTTGAATGTGAAAACCCGTTATGGATTACTATAAACGAACCATGGGTGTTTGCTTTCATGGGGCATGCCTTTGGCCTCCATGCTCCGGGGGTAGTCGATATGGAAACAGCCATCAATGCGGCGCATCATTTATTGCTTGCTCACGGCCAAGCGTTAACAGCATTCCGAGATTTATCTTCCGGGGATGGTCAAATCGGCATCGCCCTCGATCTCTCACAAGTTCACCCCGCATCAAACAGTGATGCAGACATAAGCACTGCCAGGCGTTTGGATGGCATTAAAAACCGATTTTTTCTTGACCCGGTTTTACAAGGCAATTATCCGGCTGACATTTGGGATTTCTACTCTGATCATTTTAAAATGCCTGAAGTTAAGCCTGCTGATATGAAATTAATCTCCCAGTCAATAGATTTCTTAGGGATAAACAACTATACACGGCATCTGGTCCAAGCCGGCAGTGCAGAAGACGATTTCATCGGTAATATAATAAATCCTCCCGAAAAAGAATATACAGAGATGGGCTGGGAAGTTTATCCCCCGGGTATTTACGAATTACTTACCAGAATTACAGAGGAGTATGGCAAAATGCCGCTTTATGTCACTGAAAACGGAGCCGCTTTTAATGATGAGTTTGATGCCGAAGGCAACATTAATGATGAAGCGCGGATTGACTTCTTGCGGGAGTACATCAAACAATGCCGACATGCCCTGGAAGAAGGTGCTGACCTGCGGGGCTACTTTGTATGGTCACTGCTGGATAATTTCGAATGGAGTTACGGATACACTAAACGCTTCGGATTAATCTACGTGGATTTTTTAACAGAAAAAAGGGTGTGGAAAAAGAGCGCACATTGGTATCAAAATGTTATTGCAAACAATGGGATTTAGTTTTTTACAAAATCAGCCTACCGGCAATAGTAAACATTAACAATCAGTTATTCCCCGACTCTATTAAATTTTTTTCATCACCATATGATCGAGGAGCTACAAATATGATAATATTTAAAAGGAACGAGGTAAATATTCCAACTCTTAAGGGAAAAACATGATGGAAACAAATCAAAAACCCATAATTAAAGTATCAAACTTAACCAAAAAATATGGAAGTCTTACAGCAGTAGACAATATTTCTTTCACCGTAGAAACAGGTGAAGTTTTCGCTTTCCTGGGGCCTAACGGTGCCGGCAAAACCACGGCAATTAAAATGTTAACTACCTTGCTTGACCCTACCAACGGAAGTGTCTTGCTCAATGGGTATAACCCGGTTCAAGAACAAAGTGCTGCGCGCAGTTCTTTCGGTATAGTTTTTCAAGATCCCAGCCTTGATGACGTCCTCACTGCTTACGAAAACATGTATTTTCATGCCATGCTTTACAAAATTCCTAAAAATATAAGGCAAGAACGCATCAAGAATCTCCTTGAACTGGTAAAGCTTTGGAATCGTAGAAATGAACAGGTAAAAAAATTTTCCGGAGGCATGAAACGAAGGTTGGAAATTGCCAGGGGGCTTCTTCACCTTCCGGATATCCTTTTCCTGGACGAGCCTACCCTGGGATTGGATCCCCAAACCCGCAATCTCATTTGGGAATATATCTACGATTTAAACAAACAAGAGAAGACAACAATTTTCCTAACTACTCATATTATGGAAGAAGCGGAACGCATGGCAGATACCGTGGCCATAATCGATGAAGGCAAAATTATAAAAATGGGCTCACCCCAACAGCTATGTGAGCATACCGAAACAACTACTCTGGAAGAAGCCTTTTTATCGCTGACAGGGAAAACTATCCGGGAAGAAGGGCCCGATAATGGAAGGCAAATATTTAGAAACATGGCTTTAAGGAGAAAATGAAATGGACACGGTATACATCCTTTGGTTACGCCAGATGAAACACTATTTTCGTTCGGGGTCCCGTATTATCGGGTCAATCGGCCAGCCCCTGCTTTTTCTTTTTGCTTTCGGCCTGGGTTTCGGCCCTGTTTTTGAGCAAGCCGGGGAAACCGACTACTTCCAATTCTTGGTTCCCGGTATTATAGGCATGAGTATACTTTTTACTTCTATGTTTAACGGAATCGATATTATCTGGGATCGTCAATTCGGCTTTTTAAAAGAAACACTGGTAGCCCCCGTATCCAGAATTTATATTATGCTGGGCAGAACTTTGGGAGGAGCAACCATTGCTGTTTTCCAGGGAATAATAATCCTTGCTATATCTCTGTTAGTGGGTTTCCAGCTCCATGAACCCTTAATTATACCTGCAGCAATATTATTCATGTTTTTGACTGCCCTTTTATTCAGTGCCCTGGGCATCGCAATTGCTTCCCAACTAGAAGATATGCAGGGTTTTCCTCTCATTATGAATTTTTTAATTATGCCTTTATTCCTCCTTTCCGGAGCTCTATTTCCTCTGAAAAACTTACCGGCAGCCTTAAACATAATTGTGCACATAAATCCCCTTAGTTACGGCGTCGATGGAATAAGGGGCTCATTACTGGGCCTTTATGAGATGGGATTGTGGTTAAATTTAGGGGCCCTTTCCGCAATAGCAATTCTTCTACTTACAATCGGCGCTTATTTCTTTTCAAAAATTCAAATCTAAAACACCGGAGGGCAGGATTAATTATTTTTTAAATGCTTTAATTGCGGAAGTCTCAACAAGTTCTTGCTGCGAAAATTTTGTAATCATTTCCCATGAATGCTTATATTATTCCTGTATTAGTTTACAAAAAATAATATTTGAAAGGTTGCCATGTATCTTTTACTGTGATAACATTTTTGCGTTAAAGCAAAACAGAAATATCTAATTAGAAAGGGTGCAAGAAATGATAGTAGGAGTTCCCAGAGAAATTAAGCCTGACGAAGGACGTGTAGCAGCCATCCCTTCCGTAGTAGAAATGTTGGCTTCCGATGGACACCAGGTTATAATCGAAAACAATGCCGGTTTCTTAAGCGGATTTAGCAATCAAGAGTACCAAGATGTAGGAGCTGAGATAGTAGATACCCCGGAAGAAGTTTTTTCCCGCGCTGATATGATTTTAAAAGTAAAAGAACCCCTACCCCCGGAATACGATTTATTACGAGAAAACCAGATTGTTTTTACCTTTTTACATCTCGCCCCTTTAAAGGAACTAGCTGAAGTGTTGAGGGAAAAAAGAGTAACGGCTATCGGATACGAAACAGTGGAAGCCGAAGGTTATCTCCCCCTGCTAACCCCCATGAGCGAAATCGCAGGAAAAATGGCCATTCAAAGCGGAACCCGCTTTATGGAAAAAATCCATGGAGGCCGAGGGATCCTCATCGGAGGTGTGCCGGGCGTCCCTGCAGCTGATGTTGTAATTATCGGAGGCGGGGTAGTAGGGAAAAATGCCGCCCGCGTTGCCCTGGGAATGGGAGCGCAAGTTACGTTGGTTAGCAGAAGCCCGCAGAGGCTAAGGGAACTTTCAGATATTTACGGAGAAAGGATCATTACCTTTATTTCCAACAAGTTTAACCTTTCTAAAGTTGTGGAGTACTCTGACCTGCTTATTTCAGCAGTACTATTGCCCGGAGCGCGTGCCCCACAATTAGTTTCCGAAGATATGGTCAAAAGCATGAAAAATGGCTCTGTAATTTTAGATGTCTCTATCGACCAGGGAGGGGCAGTGGAAACTATCGATAGGGAGACCACCCATGCTAATCCCACTTACAAGAAACACGGCGTAATTCATTATGCAGTACCCAATATGCCGGGAGCGGTTCCCCGCACAGCTACAGTGAGCTTGACCAATGCTACTATGCCATATATCCAGGACTTGGCCCAAAAAGGAGTAGAAGCTTTTAAAGAAGACCCTACTCTCGCAAAAGGGGTAAATGTTTTTAAGGGAGAAATAACCAACCGGGCGGTGGCAGAAGCGCAAGGTCTTCCCTACGTGCCCTTGGAAGAGCTCTGGTAATTAAAATTGTAAAACGGCTCTAAGCTTAGAGGCCAATCTTTAAGAATACTAAATCAAGAAATACTTTCCCATTTAACGGGGCCGATTAGGGACTCCGCATTTTTCCGGAGGATCTTTTCTTGAATATGAGGCTGGCTCCGAGTTGCCATACGGGCAATTTTAAAAGGAACATGCTGACTTGACTCGGGCCAATCAGAACCAAAAACCACCCTATCTCTTCCTACTACATTTAAAGCACGTTTAATGGTAACTGTAGATTGATACATATTGCTAACAGAAAAATAATGACTTTCCGGACAAATTGGCAGTAAATTGAAAAATAACTCCTCTAAATGCGGGAAAACTTATAATAAAATTTTTCCCGCATTACATTAAAAGAAGTACCGCCGATATAATGACAAAAAAGATTAAGCAAACTAAAGCTGTGTAGCCCATAAAGTCCCTGGGTTTTATGTCCATTAACTGGCTTGCTATGGGTAGGAACGTTAGGGTCCAGAAAGGATTTATAAGGTTAGTCAAGGAATCTCCGTAAGCAAAGGCAATAATTGTCTTGCCTGCATCAGCTCCTACCAAACTTGCAGCCTCAAGTACCGGCGGCCCGACAACAAGCCATTCCGCCCCTCCAGAAGGAATAAACAGGTTTACAATCGCTGCTATTATAAATGAAAACCAGGGAATGGTTACTTCCGTAGCAAAGCTCATAAGGCCTTCAGCAAATACGGTAGCCAGGCCGGTATGTTCAAAAATGCCCATTACACCGCCAAATAAGGGAAACAGAATAACGATTTCAGCAGCGCCTGTAATAGCGCTCTTCATAGTGTCCATGAAATTGGTAAGCCGCCACTGAAGCAACACACCAAAACCCAACATTAAAAAGGCAATAGCCCCCAGGTTAAGGCCTTCTTCCATTAAAACTCCGAAAAATCCTATCAGGCAGAGCAAAAAGAGGAAAATACTTAACAGTGGTGAGTTATTTAGTCTCTCCACGGGGGAAAGTGATTTTTTGTCGATTGACCTCGAAAGCCCGGAAAAGGTAGAATCTCCCGGTTTTCCGTATCTTTTTTCATATTGAGCGGCCGCATCCCATTTTTCATCCACCTGCTTAGGTTTGATCAGAAACACCAGGAGAGGCAAAAGAACAATCACCGAAGCAATCAAAACAAAGTTAACCGGTGTGAGCAAAGTTTCGGAAACCGGTATTACGTCGGCAATGATGCCTCTATCAATAAATGATTGAGCGGTGTCTCTAGTTGCCATCATAAGAGCCGATGAAGAAGACAAACCGCCGTGCCAAACCAAAAGCCCCGAATAAAAAGCCGCTATTGCCACCCTGTAGTCTACTCCCTTTACCCGCTTACAAACTTCCACGGCCAGAATCGCCAATATGGGGGCAAGCCCCCAGTTAATCAACATTAAGAAAATAGAAATAAGGGTGAGAAAAAAGTAAACCTGCCATGGCTGCCTGATGTAATTGGTCAGCCAGTTAAAAAACCGCACAAAAGGAGGTGAAACACCGATGGTATAACCGAAGGTAAGTATCATAATCATCAAGACAGCAAAAGAAAGAATTTCTGCATCGAAAACCCCCAGAATCCATGATTCCGCAACATCCATGGGTGCAGATCCGGTAAGAATAAATGCTAAAATGATAGCCAGGATAGTAAAAATTAAAGCCACCACAAAAGTGTCCGGGAGTATTCGCTTAACCTTGTCCGCAAAAAAAACTCCTACTCTTTCCAGCATTTTATGCCCTCCTTTAGTTAGTCTTGGCTTCCTTTCATTAATTACTTAATAATTACTTAAGTGATAACCTTATCTGTATAAAATTAATTATTAATTTAAAGCACTATTCTATTTGTTCCCATTTACTTCCTGCTATATGCATAAAATTCTTAAAAAATATCCTAATTCTAATCAGTGAGAAGATTATCAGGCTGATCTCCCTGAATAAATTGGGCAAGGTTTTCAATGGTTATATCCATAATGCGCATTTTAGACTCCTCGGAAACACCGGCTACATGAGGCGACAATATCAGGTTATCCGAAGTTACTTTTAATAACGGGTTTTCCGGTGTGATGGGTTCTTCAGAGTAAACATCGACGGCGGCTCCTGCGAGTTTACCTTCCTGCAAAGCATCGGCAAGGTCTTGTTCATTTACAATTTCGCCCCTTGCCACATTTATAATCACGGCTCCCGACTTCATGCTTGCAATAGTATCTTTATTGATCAAATTCTTGGTTTGAGGAGTAAGCGGGCAGTGCAGGCTTAAAACATCCACATTTCCCCACAAGTCATTAAGGTCGTTAAGGTAGGTTAATTTCATTTCTTTTTCCGTGTGCTCATCAAGACGAGTACGAGTATGATATACCATGTTAACTCCAAAGGGATAAAGCCGCTCTGCCACAGCTTTGCCTATACGGCCCATGCCTATAATTCCCCATGTTTTGCCTTTTAGCTCTACCGGGCCTATTTCCATCTGCCGCCATTCTCCCATGCGGGTAGTGCGTGAAGACATCATAATTTTTTTTATCAGAGCTATTCCGCTCATTACCGTATATTCGGCTACATCAATAGTATTGGCCCCGGCACAGTTTGCCACTTTGATGCCTGCTTTGGCACAGGCCTCAATATCTATGTGCTGATACCCCACACTGGGCTGCTGAATAAATTTGGCATTTTTTAACAAGGCAACTGTCTCGGCGTTTATTTCGTGTTTGAATGAAAAATCCCCCACCACCACCTCGGCATCCTGAAGTTCTTCTTTTACTTCGTGGGGAGAAGAAAAAGTAACGTTAACCACCTTTATCCCTTCCAAACCTTTACTCTCAAGCATACTCTGAATAAACTCAGCCGGTAGAGGCGACATAGAAACAATCTTTGTCATAACTGGATTACACTCCTTTAGCTAATTTTATTACTTTACTATACTATAATTTTATAATCAGAATATATTTCCTCTAATTTTTTTATTTTCTCTGACATTACAGTGAAATTTTTCTGGTAAAAAGGCTCCGCTAAGCCACGGGTTAGATTTGAGCATCCCGTAGTGAAACGAAGACTGCAAGGCAACGGAACCGTCCCCGTGCCTTGTGGGTTGCAGAAGCTATTCCAATTGAGCAGTCTTCAACTATCAAGATGCGGCCGTTTTATCAGTCATTTTCCTTTAATCTTTCCGCCCGCCGGTAATTAAGCTGTAACTTCTTATCTCCATAATGGAAGTTAATGGTTTCGGGATTTCTTTTAACCCGGGCATATTTACTATCATATCTTTGATACTCCATTTCTTGGGTAAACCCATCAATTCGAAAGTTCCTTTCATAATCGGCATATAGTTCCCTGCCCTCGGTGAAATATTTTATACTTCCTTCCCCCACTTCCACCGGGTTGTGTAAAATCCTCTGTTTAAAATCTTGATAACTCTCGGTATCAGTGTCAGACAGTTCAGTAATATAGGTGTGATAGCGCCCCCCTTTTCTTACCAGGTCGAACTCTTTCTCCAAATGTTTTTGCTGATTTTCTTCTTCGATCTGATCATGGCACTTAAGCAAAGCTGCGGCATAACTATCAAAAGGCCTGTATTGCAATTTTCCATTGGCTATCATCGCCATCAGCACTTTATCACGCTTGCCGAACACATAATTACCTTCTATTTCCAAAATATCATAACACTCCCGGGGCACATAAGCATGAGTAATATCAGCCAGGCTAAATTCCAACAGCCGCTTTTTATGTGGAATTTTGTAGATGGTAATATTTACATTCAAGTCTTGAACACTCATGGGCTGCCTGCCATTTCCCACCCAGTATCCCGGAGACGCGGCATGTTTTTCCCTGCTGTCATCATCTTTTGCCGGATGAGTCGTATATAAAGCCAGGTCCGGAGAAATGTTGGCGGACCATACATGCTCCTGGGCTCCACAACCATCAACCCCGTAAGCCATTGTCGTGCTGAGAATATAATATTTAGTTCTGTAAGAGTAAACATTGCCCCTGTTTAGAGCAATTCCATGGGTCATCAACTCGAACCTGGAACTAATAAAACGGGGCACTTTCAATAACTTTAAGAAGGTTATATTGATAAACCTGAAAGGGTTAACAAATTTATTCCTGAACATTCGGTGACGGTTAAGGTATTGCAGGGTATTGGTTACAACTTCGGGATTGGTAAACGCTTCACACCCAAACTGGGCCATAATTTGGTTCTCACCTGGCCCCACCAGCCTCTCTTCCTTTAATTCACTCACGTTCATTCCCGATGAAGTTTTTATCACCACAGGTTCGGGGTCCAGGGCAATATCATGAATCACCTGCGGCAATTCATAATAACCCGCCCTGTACATGGCTATAAAATTTTGCATCATTTGGGCATCAACGCCTACCAACTTTATAGTGGTTTCTGCATCCTTACCGCCTGCTTTAATATGCTGCTCCAAGGGCGATTGGGCATTAATCAACCTTTCTAAATCTGCTCCCTCCCATATATATTCCATGGCCGCCTTTATCCTGTTACCGTATAAATCGCTGGATTTGTTATCACCGTACATCCTGCTGCTTACCGGCACGAAAGTATTATTTACGGAATGAGTGGCTACATCAAACCAGAGCAAATCCATAATTATTTTCATTCTTTCCACGGAATTATCGTCCTCATCTTCTGCAGCATACTGAATATAATTAGATATGGGGGCAATATCTTCCGCATAGTAATTGTTACTGTACCATTCATAGAATCCATACCTGAATTTTTGCTCCATCCAGTAATCAATACGTTTTTTTGCTTTTTCTTTATGCTCTTTTCCGGTCAGTCCGTTGTTGGTAAATATCTCTTCGGGCCATTCCTGTCCTGCCAGGTACTCACTGACGGCAAAAAGCAGCTGGTGGTTCTCCGACCAATAACACATGCTGTCTTCACCCGGTTCATCCATCCAGTATTTAAAATCAAGGAAGGTTTGCTTAATTAGGCCGCGTATACTCTGCGGCAGATCATGGAAGCAATCTTTATAAAGCCTGAAAAGAAGCTGCAGACGAAAATCTGCGCAGTCATAACGATTATTGATAAATTGGAGGGAAGGCATAAGGCAATCTTTTATATATTCCTCATCAACAGAAATATGAGCGGGCACCCGGCCCGGCTCGCTCAGATAATAATAAATCAAGGAAAGGCCGGAGGGATCTAAAAACTCTTCCGGTAAGTCCGGAATTGGTTTTTGCTTCAAAGCAATTAAAATGTCCACCAAAATCCATAAAACAATTAATCCTGCCGCGCCTAATAAAACATAAATAAATGTCATCACAAACTCCTTGTTTAACTATTACTTGCAGTTTAAAGATTTGTATGCTTATATTATAATATGTCAATTTTTCATTATTGTCATCGTTTTTTATATGGTTTCTTTGATCCCAATTTACTATTTTAAAATGTGCCGTGATCAATTATACTTTATCATAAATGCCGACAAAAATATTTAATTTAAGCTGTAAGTAATAGCATAATTTAACACCGGAGGTGATTTGTTTTGAAAATTTATTTAAAAATAGCCGGCGTGGGACTCCTGCTCACTTTACTTGTTGCTATGTCTCTTGCCTGTGAGCCTAAAAACGGCGTTCCGGAGGAAGCAAACGATGCCCCTCTTGCCCCGGAATTTCAGGCAGACGAGCTTTTTTCCGGAGAAACTAAACAATTTCCGGATGACTGGGAAGAAAAAGTAATTTATCTTAACTTCTTTTCTACCGGTTGACCCGCATGTGTAGATAAGATGCTGCAGTTGCAGCCAAAGTTGGAAGATTACCCGGAAGAAAAACTGCAAATCATTACAATTACCTCTGACAGTGAGGAAAGAATTGAAGCTTTCTGGGAAGAAGAAAATCTCCCCGGCGAGGTATTTATAGATGCAACGGGGGAAATATCGCGTCAATACGAAGTTCAGTACCTTCCGGAAGGGATCTTTATTGACAGGGAAGGTAATATAAAACATGAATCAACAGGCTGGCAGGAGCGTTCTTTAGAAGAGTGGCAGCAAAAAGCCGACAATTTATTGTAAACTGACTAAAAGCTTATACCTAAGGATCATTTATATCTAGTTATATCACATTAGGTATAATTCTTTTACAAAATAAATAATGACGACAAGAGGTAATTTTATGGGTAAAAAGGTCACATTCATCATTTTAGCAGCAGGATTGCTTATGATAGCCTGGGGGCTGTGGGAAGGTGGATTCCAGCAAGTTAATCAAATAGGCAGCGTAATATGCTTGGAATGTATGGGGCTGGGGGGCTAGCAATGTCTAAACGTTTAACCACGCAATTGATAGCCACCCTGGTGGCAAACCCTTTTTTACTTAATTTCTTTAGGGGAAATATTTATCAGGGGAACCTCAAAGGGATTTGCGTCCCTGTTTTGAATTGTTATTCCTGCCCTGCTGCAGTGGGGTCTTGCCCCCTGGGAGCCCTCCAAAATGCTTTGGCAGCGCCTTTTACTCGGATTCCTTTTTACGTGGGCGGTTTTATGATATTAGTGGGAGCAGTAGCGGGAAGGTGGATTTGTGGTTGGTTATGCCCTTTCGGGCTTATACAAGACTTACTGGGGCGGTTGTCTAAGATAAAGAAAAAACTCCCTTATGGTGTAACCCGGGCAAAGTACCTGGTTTTAGCCCTTTTGGTAGTACTGCCTATTATATGGGTAAATGAAGCAGGTTTTGGCGCGCCGTACTTCTGCCAGTATCTTTGTCCCAAGGGGACTCTTAGCGCAGGCCTTCCTTTACTGGCAAGTAATTATGCCTCCTTCTCTCCCCTCATCGGCGTAATTTTCTGGATCAAGCTGTTTATCCTGGGAATAATACTTCTGGGCTCAGTATTCATTTACCGGCCATTTTGCCGCACCCTCTGCCCTCTGGGCGCATTTTACGGCCTTTTTAACAAAATTTCTCTTTTCCGCCTTCACTATGATGAATCTAACTGTAAAAACTGCAAGAGATGCTCTCGCTTTTGCCCCGTTGACCTTAATTTACCCCAAGAGTCTAATTCGGCGGAATGCATACGCTGCTTGAAATGTAGAGATAACTGTCCCTCGGGAGCTTTAACCTGGAAAGCCGAAGTAAAAAGTTCACCTCCGAAATCTTCCCCTGAAAACACCTAAATAATTTGTGACTCTATCTTAACTTTAAATCATCATAATACCCGAAAAACACTCAATCATTTCCACCTGTACCAGGTGCACCAGCAGTTATTCAACAACCTACCTCACCATAATGCCCGCAGCAGTTATCTCTCTTTTTTATTTTGATTAGATTATTTCTCACAGCCATTTTTACTTTGACAAAAAAAGAGGCCCTGTTGCTTTGCCAATTGCTTAATATACTTTTCAAAGAAGGTTTCTTTTTTTCATCACACAATTTCATACCTCCTTATCATTTTCCCCAAAATACTTCTAACCCAAAATTTCAAAGCTCCGGAGTTTGCCCGGCAAAATCCCGACCTGCATCCAAAGCATTTTGCAGCGCCTCGGGGTATTCTTTAATAGCGCCTTTCTCGTCTACACCCCTCTGGCAAATACAATCTTTATATTGATAATTAACGTTGTGAAAAAAAATTTTGGCCACTGCCAAGGCACTTTCGCAATATTCTTTTTTCTGCAGAGCGCCCACACAAATGAAAAATGCTTTTTTCCCCTCCTCCGGTTTTACCTTAGACGTATTAAGCCTGTATTTTGCATGCCACCAGGATTGAAAACGATCAATAAAAGCCTTTAACTGTGCTGAAAGGGACCCGAAATAAACCGGAGTAGCCAACACTATACCCGCTGCTGAAGCCACCTGCGGGTATATGTTTTGCATATCATCCTTCTGTACACATTCTCCGGTAGCAGCACAGCCATCACAAGCCTGGCAGGGCTTAATATTCAGTTCATTAATTCGCACCAAAGAAACTTCACACCCCTCTTCTTCCGCCCCTTTGGCAAATGACTGCAGCAGCAACTCACTGTTGCCATTACGCCGGGGGCTTGAAGAGATAGCCAAAATGCTCTTCAACTCATAACCCCCTTTATACAAATGCTTTATACCTACTTCATTATATCAACATATTAATTATTTTGCTATTCAACCGGGTATGTAACTGAATTTTATCACTATTCAATTGATTCGCCTTTCAATTGACAAAAAAACAAATAAAAAATATAATTTTAATAGTTAAAGTATCATCAATCAGCCTTTTAAAAAGTATATCGTAAAAATCCGGAAGCATACATTCTTAATTAATAACAATTTTTAATACATATGGCAGAAAGGGAGCAATAATAGCAACAATTAGGGGATCTAGCAGCGGCATACGGCATGAGCACAAAATATTGTTGGGGAATGTTATGTAGCCGGGCTATACCAACCCCGGATTAGCTCACATATTTATCAGACTGGTGATAAACATAAACTTGTATATCCTAAAGCCAAATCCCTTAAGTAATTTTTTTTATGTTTTCCCCTCTGCCCATGTTAAACAGTATTGCTTCCTATGTTTTAATTAAGTAAACAGCCAAGGGAGGGGTAAAAATTGTACGATGTCTTAATTATCGGCGCAGGAGTAACCGGAGCCAGTATAGCAAGAGAGCTCTCCCGTTACGACTTAAAAGTTTGCATTTTGGATAAAAATAATGACGTAGCCGATGCAACAACCAAAGCAAACAGCGCCATTATCCATGCCGGTTATGATGCCAAACCGGGAACCCTCAAAGCCAAATTTAACGCTTTGGGAGCTCCTATGTTTGACCAAATTTGCGAAGAGCTGGATGTGCCTTTTAAAAGGATCGGTTCCCTGGTAATTGCTTTCAGTAAGGAAGAAATGAAAACCCTTGAAAATTTATATGAGCAGGGTATTCAGAATGGGATAGAAAACATCCACATCTTAGATAAAGCGAAAACCATGGAACTTGAGCCCAACCTTAGTGATTCTGCGCAAGGTTCTCTTCATGCCCCGGATGGCGGCATCATATGTCCTTTTGAATTAACAGTAGCTTTAACGGAAAATGCCATGGAAAATGGTGTAGATCTTTTCTTAAATCAACAAGTAATAGATATTGAGAAAAATGAAAAGGAATTTAAGGTAATTACCCAAAAAGAAGAATTTACGGCCAAATATGTGGTAAATTGTGCCGGAGTATTTGCTGATACAATTTACGACATGGTTACCCCTACAGATTTCCATATTACACCCCGTAAAGGGCAATACTTTGTGCTGGATAAAGAAGCCGGTAATTTTGCAAACACTGTGATATTCCAGTGCCCCACCCCTCAAAGCAAGGGTGTTTTGGTTACTCCTACCGTGCATGGCAATTTACTGGTAGGGCCGGATGCAGAAGATTTAAACGATAAAACCGATCTTGATAACACCAGGGAACGCCTTAATTTTGTTAGGGAAGCAGCTAAGAAAACTTCAGAGAATATCCCCTTTCATCTTACCATAAACATTTTTGCCGGATTGCGGGCTGTTCCCGATACCGGGGATTTTATTATAGGCGAATCTGAAAGTGTAAAAGGATTTATAAACGTTGCTGGAATTGAATCACCGGGTCTTTCCTCCGCTCCGGCCATTGGGAATTATGTCAAGGACCTTTTTCTAGATAAGTGGGAAGGCTTAAAGGAAAAAGAAAATTTTAATCCTTTTCGCCGCAAGGTGGTACGGTTTAATGAATTAACTCCTCAAGAGATAACTGATTTAGTCGAAAAAAACCCCTCATACGGACGCATAGTATGTAGATGTGAACTGGTTACGGAAGGCGAAATCATTGATGTTATTCATCGAAAAGCCGGGGCAACCTCTTTGGACGCTATCAAGAGGCGAGTAAGAGCCGGCATGGGAAGATGTCAGGGAGGTTTCTGCGGCCCCCGGGTCATAGAAATTCTCTCCAGGGAACTTGACATGGAAATGCATGAAGTAGTGAAAGATTCACCCGAATCAAAAATTTTGACCGGAAAGACCAAGTGCAGTGAGGAGGAACATTAATGACAGACTACGATATCATTGTTGTTGGTGGTGGGCCGGCAGGGCTTGCTGCGGCAATCGAAGCAAAAAAGAATGGAGTGGACAGCATTCTCATTCTGGAAAGAGAAATCGAACTGGGGGGAATACTGCAGCAGTGTATTCACCACGGTTTTGGTTTACATGTATTTAACCAGGAATTAACCGGCCCCGAGTATGCCGAAAATTTTATTAATGAAACCAAAGAGTTAGGCCTGGAATATAAAACAGATACCATGGTTCTGGATGTAACTGATGACAAAACGGTGGTATTTGTGAATGCCGTAGACGGCTATCAAACCCTCAAAGCCAAATCAGTAGTGCTTGCTATGGGATGCAGAGAAAATACAAGAGGAGCTATAGGAATTCCCGGTTCGCGCCCTGCAGGAGTTCTTACCGCAGGTGCAGCCCAGAGGCTCATTAACATCGAAGGATATATGGTAGGCAGGAAAGCAGTAATAATGGGCACCGGCGATATTGGGCTTATCATGGCCAGGCGGCTTACGCTGGAAGGCGCCAGTGTTAAGGCTGTAATGTCACGGAGGCCCTACCCCGCAGGTTTAATGAGAAATGTAGTGCAGTGCTTGTATGATTACAATATCCCGTTGATGCTTCAGCACACAGTTACCAAAATTCACGGCAAAGAACGTGTTGAAGGTGTAACAATAGTCTCCCTTGATGAAAACAGAAAACCCATACCCGGTTCCGAACAATATATGGAATGCGATACACTTTTACTTTCCGTAGGATTGATTCCGGAAAACGAGTTATCACGAAAAGCCGGAGTTACTATGGACAAAAACTCCAACGGGCCCTTTGTTAACGAATCTAGGGAAACCAATGTTGAAGGCATATTTGCATGCGGGAACGTTCTTCATGTTCACGACGTGGTAGATTTCGTTACTGAAGAAAGCCGAACTGCCGGGAGAGCGGCTGCCGCTTATGTGTCAAATGGGGCCCCTGCAACGGCTTCAAGTATTAGCGTTACTCCGGGGAAAGATATTAATTATATAGTGCCCCATACCATAGACCCGGAAAAAATTGACGGAGAAATAGAACTAATGTTTCGGGTATCCGAGTTGTTTGAAGACTCAAGGGTAGTTGTAAAAAAAGACGGTGAAACGGTTAAATCCAAAAAAAAGGCTCGCATGTACCCCGGCGAGATGGAAATGATCAAGATAAAATCCGATATTCTTGAAGGAATTCAAAACTCCACCCTAACTGTTGAAATCGAGGAGGTGCCCGACAAAAATGAGTAAAAAAGCTGTTATCTGTGTGGTATGCCCTGTCGGCTGCAAAATAAATATAGCCGAAAATAAAGAAGCGGAATTAGGTTACGACATAGAAGGCAATAAATGCAAAAAAGGAATAAACTATGCCATAGAGGAATTAACCAATCCTACAAGAAATATAGCTTCCACCGTCTACATCGAAGGGGCCCACCTGAATAGATTGCCTGTAAAAACCAGCGAGCCCATTCCCAAAGGCAAAATATTCGAGTGTATGGATGAAATAAATAAAATAAAATTAACAGCCCCGGTTAAAATGGGAGATATAATCATAGAAAATGTCCGGGGCACTGAAGTAAATATAGTAGCTACCAGGAGTTTGCCAGATATTTAATAATACGTTAAAAATATAGAATAAAAGAGGTGAATACTTTTGGAATCCGGCAACAGTGATAATAATATTTCATCGAACACCATGTTTTGCTCAAATTGTGGAAGTCAAATTTCCAAAGAAACTCCATATTGCATCAAATGCGGGGTCTCTACCGGCAAAGCCTTTATTTACGAATCTCCCAAAACTTCCGGAATGGCCATAGCTTCACTAATTTGCTCTGTGGTGGGTTTTTTTATCTGTTTTTTTGTAGGTCAAATTTTAGGGATTATTTTTGGTTATCAAGCAAGAAAAGAAATTCAGGAGTCTCAAGGAAGATTAACCGGAGAAGGACTTGCAACGGCAGGCATTATTGTGGGATGGATTGGCATTGCTTTGGATATTTTAATAATTGTTATTTGGGGAATATTAGGTTTTGGCCTTTCAATGGGAGTAATGGCCCTTTAACCCCATTATTAGCCGGAAGCGTTTGCATCAAAATATTTTAAACAATGAGTAGCTACAAAAAAGCATTTAAAGCTTTCCCATGAAAGATCCTAATTGCTTCCGCCCCAAAACCCGGGTAGCCGAGATACTATCAGCGTGGCTGTAATTTGCCCTACCACAATGCCAATAATTGCCCCCTGCAAATTATCCATCAAGTCCATAAAAAAAATGATAACCGCCAACCAGATAAACATATAAAGAACAGCGTGAGCCCAATCAGGCATGTCTAAACCACCCTAAAATAAAAAAACTATTTTCATTTTGTAATTCATTAACATTCACCATCTATAAATCCAATTCCTCTGCCGTGCCTTTTCTATTTTGACAGGCACTTTTTATTCCGCTATATTGTAATTAATATATCGACGTATTCACATATTTATCCGTGTACTTCTCAACGAAAAAAGGAGTATTGGAATGTACATTAACAACTATCTCGCTTCCAAGATCTATAAAATATTGCTCATGGCTGCCGTTATTTATGGTCTTTACCTGAGCATTTTCTATGTTCCCCATGATTTACCTCCGGGGTTAACACTATGTTCTTTTGCAATTCAAAGCAACATCCTGGTTTTATTGTCCACATTATACTTTTTGCGATTTACAGAAAGCACCCGCTTAAGAAGTATCTTCCGGGGCACTGTCCTGCTGAGTATTTTAGCGGCAGGGTTGATTTTTCATTTAATTTTAGCTCCTCAATTACCGGCAGAACCTTCTAACCAGTTCATCCTGGCCAATCATTTAACTCATACCATATCTCCGCTGGGTTTTTATCTCGATTGGCTTCTTTTTGACCGCAAGGGACAAATGCAAATAGCCGACCTGCCATTCTGGCTTATTTATCCTCTCTTATACGGGTTTGTTTTCGTATTACAGGGAGCATTTACCGATTATTATCCGTATTTTTTTATGGATCCCGGCGCCATTGGTTATAGAGAAGTCTTGATTTGGCTGGGAGGTTTATTAGCAGTTTTTATTCTAATTGCCTTATTGATATTAAAAATTGATATCTCCATGGAAGAAAGAAAAAACCTACAAAGAAACAGTTAAAATTTTTTAATGCAATGCGGGAAAGATTTTTTTGCTCCGTGCCGAAATTATAATACAACAAATACGGAAATAATAAAAATCAAAGTGGAGGTAAAATATATGCGAGCTCAAAAAGACTGTTATTACTGCCTGGAAAATCTTGCCCGCCAAACAGTCGAGCTCACCGGTAAAAATCAAAAACAAAAAGAAGAACTGCTGGAAATAAGCTTATTTTATCTATCTGAAAATTTTTCAAAGTACATTATCCCCACTGTTGTTGCCGGAGAGATGCAACGGCTTATAAGAGAAAAAGCAAACTGCCCGGACCCATTTGCCAATATAAAACAGCAGGAGCTAAAATCAGCGGCACATCTCTTTCAGGAATTTCAACCTTCATCTTCAACAGATATTATCACTTTAATAGATTTTGCAATTAAAGGAAACAGCATCGATTTTTTTGTTAATTTAGAGCAATTGCGTGATAATATTAAAAACCCGGCAACTCTTACTTACGACGATACTTATCAATTACTAAAACTGCTGGAAAAATTTACATACTATAGCCAAACTCCCCGTATCCTTTATCTGGCCGATAATGCCGGAGAATGTTATTTTGATCTTCCACTGTGCCAGCAATTATCTACTTATGGCTTTCTAAATTACGTGGTAAAAGAAAACCCCGTCCAAAATGACCTCACTTTAGAAGATTTAAGAGAAAGTAATATTTTAGAGCACTTTCCATCTGTCATAAGTTCGGGTACTGACACACCGGGATTGGATATTCGGCTCGCTTCCACCGAGTTTTTGCAGTTGTTTCAACAGGCAGATCTTATTATAGCCAAGGGAATGGGCCATTATGAAACTTTAACGGAATTTGCATTGCCTGCCCCCACTTTTCTCTTAATGAAAGCCAAATGTAAAACTGTAGCCCACTCCCTGGGCGTGGATTTGGATTCGCACACAGTGGTTATGCTGCGTTAATCACCTTAAATCTCACAGCATCATTCCTCGACTTTTTCCAATGTATCCGGTTGAAACATGCCTGTTTTTTTCTGTTCACCCACAAACCAGCTGCAAAAAATAAATCCTGCCCCTGCTTTTTCCACGGTCATTTTTGTTTGGTTTTCATCAGATTTTAATCTAACAATATCTCCTTCTTTGAATTCCATTAGATATTACCTCCTTTCACCTTATATTCGGAAATAAACACGCACAGCTGTTCAATGAGCATATTCAAAACAATTATACTCTTAAAGTTTTTATATTTTTACCAACCAAATCTCTTACCGGAGCTAAAAAGGTATATCATCCTCATTAAAGCTTAATTCTTCACCGCTATCTTGTTCCTCATAACCACTTTCTGACTGTGAGCCTTGGCCTTGAGACTTTTTGCTATCTAAAAATCGCACGTTGTCTGCAACCACATCTACAGCTATTCTGCGAATACCTTCTTTATCATCATATTTTCTGATCTGCAGACGTCCTTCTACTGCTGCCATACTTCCTTTGCCGAGGTATTGGGCGCAATTTTCCGCCTGCTTTCTCCATACATTAATACGAATAAAATCAGTTTCCCGTTCTCCTTGCTGGTTGGTAAAAGGACGATCAACCGCCAGAGTAAAGTTTGTAACCGGTGTGCCCGACGAAGGTATGTGCCTCAACTCGGGGTCAGCGGTCAACCTTCCTATTAGAACAACTCTGTTTAACATTAAACTTCCTCCTTTTTAATATAATATATAACCTCTATATCGCATCAATCAACGCATAATTATGTGGAGAATTTTTTGGGAATTCGCGTCTTTATAGATATTCTTCAGTAAATGTATAATTCCTGCCCATACGCTTAATATATAATTATTTTCTCAAACCCAAAACTGCAAATATTATTCTTGAGTTATATTTTGTTGAACTTGGGTCACTTCTTTTATTTGATTATTTTTTATGCCTCTCACATCATTTTTTACATCGCCCAATATTTCTTTCAATACATCACTTAATATTTCGTTTGTTTTTTCATCTTCCAAAGTATCAATCACAACCCTGGTAACAAGATCTGAGCTTTGATCGCGAAGCTTTCTATAAAAAAAAGTCCCCGTTAACCATTCGGGTTGAGTATATTTATCCATTTTCTCTTTCACCATGGTGTTAATATCGTTCTCACGACGTTCAATAACCTTTTGAACTGACTGCGTATAATCAGTTTTAGAGGTAATTTCTTCGATCATATCCAATGCTCTCACTGTCATCATTTGATATAACTCTTCTACTATTAAATCCTTATATTTACCTATAATTCTAAATAAAATATTCTCTCCGAAAGCAAGATTGATTGTTCTTAAAAATCGTGAAGCTATAACAAAAATCCTAAATATCCTAAAGAGCCTAAAGCCACGCAGCACAGGATGTGCCGCCGGGATCATTCCAATAATCTCGTACCAACGTTCAATGGCATAATCGAGTTTGGATTCACTCTTACGGATATTATATACAAATTCAGCAATAAAAACTGCCACAATTGCCAGATCCGTATATATTATTATCTGCCGCTGTAAAGGGGTTAAAGGGAATATGTACTCCAGGAGAAGTAAAATTACAGAAATGGCGGCCAGGGTTATCATGAAGATATCTATAAAAGTAATGCTGCTTTTTTCTTCCTGCTGCTCTTTTCCGTAATCCATACTATTATTCATTTGCGCACTATGTTCTTCACTATGCATATATTAATTCCACCTTTCATGTATTAATAAATATTTTGTTCGTTCATAAATGCTTTGCTTTACCCCCTTTAGCCGAAAATGCGGTATTTAGAAATAAATTCGCGTTATTCCTAGATAAGCTTTCCATTTATATGTATGCATTTACTTTTCTTTTAAATATTATAAGTGTTATATTAATACAAATAAAGGATAACTATTTCCACATACTTCTGTTATTATCTCAATATCGCTTTACCTGCACATAGCTTAAAGGTAAATATTAATTTATTCATTAAAACATATAGGAGAAATCTCGACGAACATCGAATTAAAAGGAAAAGCAATCACAAATAAATATAAATACCAAAAATATCCCTTTGGTAAAGGAGGGAAGGGTCTTGTCAACAAAAAATAATAAGTCCGGTGGTTCTATTTTTTATAAGGTTAATTCGCGCCGGGGAAAAATAACAACCGTGCTGATAGCAGTAGTCATTATACTAGTAGCTTTTACTGCATACACATTTTTTATAGATAAAACCCCCAAAGAAAAATTGATTCAAGCCGAAAGTGAAAATATGGACGCAATAGCGGAAAGGTGGGAAAATACCTGGGAGGAATGGAAAACCCTTTCTAATTTAATAGATACAAGCCCCTACGAAATTGACTCAACTGTAAGCGGAAGCATTGAAGATTTTGACCCGGCCCGGTTTCGGCAGGAGCTGCAAATGGTTCAAGAAGTGCTTGAACGGGGAACATTAAACATAAATACAGCCGGAGATCCGCAGCAGGGAATAATGAATAACAGTGCTTCCCTGACAGTTCATGGGTTGGAACTGCTGGATTTTGAACTTAACCTTACCGAAGAGCTTATTGCCTTCAATTGCGCAGATTTATATCACGAAAGTTTATTGATTGAAACAGCAAAACTTGGAGAAACTTTACAGCAAACCGCCCCCCGCTTTGTATTGCCGGAAAGCATTGGAATGCCTATCCTCCCGTCAAAGGAAAATTTTTTGGAACTCATCGGAAAACAAATAAAGGAGGAGTATGTAGAATTTACTCCAGATGTAAAACACGACTCTCCCATGGGAGAAATAAAAGTAGAACAACTAAATTTATCTATGAGCCCGGAAGAAAGTGAGAATTTTTTCCGGGGGCTGCAAAAGAGTTTCAACGATAAAGAAGAAACACAGAATCTAATCGAACTGCTATCAGGCATGGTCAAAGTATTTGTTATGAATTACACCGACAATGAAAATTTTCATTCTATCTTTTCAAGCAAAGAAAATGAGTATCTTGAAGGCGAAGAGCAGCTTTATTTTCCCGATGGTATAGAAATGGATATTTTCTTAAACGAAAAAGGAGAAATAGTAGATAGAGAATTATCTTTTTCTTTAGCAGCAGACCCGGCTGCAGAAAATAACGCACTTACAATTGATTATAGTTCTTCTAACTGGGAACCCGCGCCCCATGAAAGAGACACTCAGGGCGAGTTAGAAATTAAAGGTGAAGAAAATGATAGTGCTTTAGTGTTTGATTACAAATGGACCTCTGCCTCAGAAGAAGAAGGTGACAAAACAAATCTTTATTTAAAAGCAAGAAAATCTCAAAAATCTAATGAGGAAAATAACCCCACAGAACTTTTTTCTATGGAAATTGAGCGAATTCGGCAAACTGACCCTGAAACAGATATTGATCACTACGAAACTGATTTTGATATTTCCTTTTCCGCGGACCGGGGTTCACTAACAGCGCCAAGGGTAACTCAGAATACAGGCGAACTCGAAACAGGCATGAAAGGAAGCATGGTTCAAGAAATAAACCGGAATATGCCGGATACAGATTATGCCATGGATAACGAATTAGATCTGCAGATTTACGATGAGTACTTCGGGTGGGGAGAAATCCACCTTTTGCTAAACGTAGACATAAAAGCCCAACGCGTAGAAAAAACCACGGTGGTGAAACCTGATGAAGATAAAGCGGTAAATCTTTCCACCATAGGAAAAGATGAATGGAAGGAACTAACTTCTGATATAAGAAATAACCTGAGAGATTATATAGATCAATTTAGGTTTATGCTTCAATAACCAGCTATTCTAATTGAAAAAATATCATTTCCAAAGAAATTAGCAGAGCCGGGTGTTAAAATGAAAAAAGTTTTTTTAATGGTTATTTTTGAATTAAAAAGTTATCTCCGGGACATTAAAACAACTCTATTAATAATTTTGACCCCGTTAATCATTCTTTTGATTATCGGGTATTTTGCAGCGCCGATTGTGCAGGAACAAGATTTGGGAGAACCTTTTCCCGTAGCAGTAGTTAACCAGGATGAAACCGCTGAAGCGCAAACAATCGTAAATTTTGTCATGGAAGATGAAGAACTGAAGCAATTATTTGATCTTTCTGTCGTAAATTACTCTCAAGCCCTCCAAAAGCTTGAGCAAAATCAAGTGGCGGGAGCTGTTGTAATTCCCCCTGATTTTAGCAGGGGGCTGATGCGGCAAGAAACACAAGAGATCGAGTTTATTGGCAATCATCGACAACCCATACCCTCAGCTTTTACGGAAACAATGCTCCACAGCGCCACCAAGTTGATAACAGCAGCTCAAAGCGGATTAATTACCGTTCACCATTTCTTGCAGGAAGCAGAAGTTCCTTCGCAGGAAATAAGTAGCAGCACGCGGCAGGCAACCCTTTCCTTTTTGCTTCACTCCCTGGGAAGAAGAGAAGCTTTGGAAACAGAAACTTTGTCTCCTTGGGGACAAATTTCTCTTCAAGAATATTACTCTGTTTCCCTGATGCTCATCTTTTTACTGCTGGGAGGTTTGACTACTCTTCGAGTAGAAACAGAAAACAAAGAAGGAACCCTCCAAAGGCTTTTAGCCGGCGGAATTTCTCCGGCTAAAATAGTATCCTCTAAATTTTTAGCCAAAATCCTTTTTCTGACCTTGCAGTTAGCCGGTATTTTAATCCTGTTTTCAATTTTTCTGGATAATTATTTTCGAGGAGAGCTCATTCACGCTCTGGTGGTAATAGCTGCCGTAATCGTTTCTTCTGCTGCATTGCTAACTTTGCTATCATACGGGACAAATAACCTGGCTGCAGCCAATGGCATAGGATTTCTGTTCATTATATTAATGGCCATAACCGGCGGGAGTATAATCCCCTTGAGCCTGCTTCCTGCATGGCTGGAACCTTTTGAATTGGTTTCATTTTTTGGGTGGGCTTCTCACGGGCTCCATTATGCTCTTTTCGATACTTATAACCCCGCCGCAATAATAAGCAGCACAGCTGTTTTAGCTGCTACAGCTCTGGCAGCTCTTTACTTTGCAAGCTTTATCATCAATAAGAAGGTGGAGTAATGATTTTATTACGATTAATTAAATTCGCCGTTTATCGCCTAAAAATATTAAGCAGGAGTTATCAAAATTTATTGGTATTGTTTATTTTACCTCCTTTGCTAATTCTAATGTTAGGCCAGGTTATGCAGGAAGCGGTGGATCCCTCTGAAGTCCCTGTAGCCGTGGTAGATGAAGATGATGACAGTTACTCCCGCATTATAACCCAGAGACTCGCAGAAAACCCCACTCTCCGGGTTCAAGAAATGGAAAAAACTTTAGCCCGTCAGGAGGTAATAAGCGGAAACAAGGAAGTTGCTTTTATTTTAAAATCCGGTTTCACAGAAAAAATTAATGAAGGTGAAGTGGATAATTTACTCACGGTATTAAACTCTCCTTCTTCCCT
Organism: uncultured Syntrophomonadaceae bacterium; assembly: GCA_964636865.1. Lineage (GTDB taxonomy): Bacteria > Bacillota > Dethiobacteria > DTU022 > PWGO01 > B1SED10-75. The sequence goes on along the minus strand of CAZWVJ010000009.1, from coordinate 24,184 downwards.
GCTCACAGAAATGCTAAGCGAAATAGCAGCCGGCGAAGTAACCCGGCTAACCAGTAATGTTGTTTCCGCCAACCTGGTGGTGGAAAATTTCCAATACTATAATATCCCCTACAATGACAGAGAAAAAAATGCCTTATGGCAAAAAGCCCGGGACTTTTCCGATAAACAGTGGGAACCCTCCCCTTTGGTGCAGCTTGAAAGCCGGCACATGGGGGCTGAGGGACTAAGTGAAACCATACCCCCTGATTACCGGGCTGAAGCGCGCAACCTCATTTTTATGATAAGCATATTTGCGGTGGCAATGATGTTTTTAAGCATTTTTTTACATAGTTGGATAGTTCAGGAGAGAGGAAACGGAATAAGATCTCGCATAAAATCTTCTGCAGCAGGCCTAAGTCTTTATACCGCCGGAAATTCATTGGCAGTACTCGGAGCACTAATACTGTCTTCCCTGCTAGCTTTAGGGCTGGGAACACTTTTTTTACCTGTGGTCACCCCATTTTCCCCGCAGTTAGTAGTAGTTATATTTTTCTACTTGCTGGGCTGCGTGGGGATAGCCTTGTTCCTGGCCTCAATAGCTCAAACTTCAGGTCAAATGCAACTCCTGGGAATTATGGTAACAATTTTTACCAGTGCTTTTGGAGTTGTTTTCTTTCACCTGGAAGATACCTCCATATATCTTGATCTCATAATTAAGCTTACACCCCAAAGTTGGTTGATTCACGGCACCAGGGAATTTCTTTTTCACCAACAAAACTGGGCGGCCATAACACAGCCATTAATGGCATTAACAGCATTCACGCTTGTATTTTTAGGCCTCGGCCAAAAGGTGGGTAAAAAATATGATTGATGTACGTGAAGTTTCAAAGAAATACGGTAAAAAACTAGTGGTTAACGAAGTTAGCTTCCAGGTCAACAAGGGGGAAATATTTGGTTTAATGGGCCCCAACGGAGCTGGGAAATCCACCATATTAGGTATGATGGCCACAGTTATTACCCCGACAGCCGGTGATATCCTTTTCGATGGTAACAGCGTGTTTAAAGACAAATCAAAAATTCGAAAAATTATAAGCTATGTCCCCCAGCGCGTTGCATTACACACTTCTTTAACAGTTAAAGATAACTTGAATTTCTGGGGCAATATATCAGACACTGAAGTTTCTACTGATCATGTAGAATATATTGCCGGTATAATCGGCTTACAGGAACGCCTTAACGAAAAAGTTGAACGTTTATCGGAAGGAATGAAGCGAAGGCTTAACATTGGAGTAGCCCTTATGCACAACCCTTCCGTGCTAATTATGGACGAGCCCACCCTGGGAGTGGATATAAAGTCTAAAAAAGAAATCGTGGATTTTATAAATACCCTTGCCGATTGGGGCAAAACTATTGTTTATACCAGCCATGATGTGCGGGAAATTTCCCAACTATGCCATCGCGTGGCTCTTCTAAACTATGGGCAAATTATGTTTAGCGGCTCGCTGGAAGAAGCCTTCCATGAAGCAGACAAACAAGGGATAAAGACTTCTGCTTCTAAAGAGGAAGTTAATGACTTAGAAATGATATTATCTGAATTAGGTAAATGGTGGGAATAAGCTTTAATTAATCCCCCTCAAGAAATTGACTGGCTATAATAAAACATGGTAATATTAAAAATAATACGATTTTTAATGGGGTAAAGAAAAAAGCTGTGCCGGATGGAGTAGCTTAAGAACCGCCAAAGAGATAGTTTATTTCAAATTTGGTCATCGCTTTCTTTATGGGAATTTATCCAAAGCTTAAAAAGGAAAGTGATGGAACTGTTCCCCGGCAAAACAGCAGAAACTTGGATAGGTATAAAATACAGTAGTCATGGAAACTCTAAATAAAAAAATGCCAAAAATTAATGCTTTTAGTTGGGCAAAAAACAGAAAACTGGTTGATGCAAAACCTCCGGTAGCGCCTTATTACCTGGTAGCTGAAGACTTGATAGTTCATTTACAAAACTGCGACATTTTTATCAAGCATATCTACTCAACTGCCGAAAATATGCCTAGATATGGCCCGGTAATTATGGCGCCGGGAATTTCTACCAATGCTAACCTTTTCCGTATCGACAATGAAGGCAATTGTTTTAACATGGAACACAATAAGTCATTCGCGAACCTTTTGGCTGCGGAAGGCTTCGATGTATATTTATATCACCCGGGCTACGCTGAAAGGGTTTATAACCGCTATGTGAGTCAACACTGTGAAAACAGCATTTACTACCAAAAACGCTACCGGATTACTTCATATTACAGTTATAAAAATCTGGTCAGTGAAGAAATTCCTGGAATTATTGATTTTATTCGCGAATACAACGAATGTAACGAAATATCCTGGATTGGCTACAGTTTAGGTGGAATGACAGCATATTCATACCTTGCCAAAAATCCGGATAACCCTATTAAAAACCTTATAACCATTGCCAGTCCCATGGCTTTTAATAAATTATTTTTCAGGTTCATTCGTTATATTAATTTTACTTCAACACTGCTGGGCTTTGAAGAAGACGCTGTTTTAGGTAACCTCGCGCAAAATATGGTGCCCTTGACCCGCACTATCCGGACGCTTCCTGACTGGTTTGTCCGCTTCAATTTAATATCTCCCTATCTTTTTAATCCTATGAATATTAATAACGCTACTATCCGCACACTACTGGGACAAATTAGCGAACCTATGCCCAAGGAATTACAAAAATTCTTTATTAATTTTGTACATAAAGGTGGACACGCCAAACAAGAAGAAATTTCAAACTATCTCAAACAATTACGCCTTATGAGATATAAAGATAAAAATTTCTTGTTTTTTTACGGAACTGACGATCTAATCGCTACCCCCGACAGCATCTTTTTAGCCCGTGAAGTTATGGATCCTGAAGATCCTGATAACCTCATCAGCTCGAATTTAGCCGGACACATAGATATCATTGTGGGTAATAATGCTTATGAGCAAGTTTGGCAACCTGCTGCAGAATGGCTAAAAGAGAAACATCTGAAGAAAAGTTAAATACTATAGTTAATTCCTCCGGTAAGGTAATGTAGAGCGCGTATATTTTAGATATTAGAGGGCTTAATTATTTGAAACCTCCCCCGGCTACTACTTCAGATAAAATACCCGGATAATCGGTTAAAATGCCTTCTATCCCATCTTCTAAGAGTGTATGCATTTCATCTCTATTGTTAATTGTCCACACGTAAATATGCAAGCCTGCCAGGCGAGCATCAATTTTAAAGGACTCGGTTAACATCCCAAAACCCGGAACTACAAAAAGACAGTCAAAAACCCACTCCACCCACCTTGCAGCACCCATGTGGGCAAGCAAATAAAATACAAGGCTTTCTCTAATTCCTCCACAAGTAGGCACCGAGGGCATAATATTTCTAAAGCTTTGCAGCAGAGGATCGCTCGCGCTGGTTATCAAAACTTTGTTATCCAATCCATAATGTTTGATAAGATCGGCAATCTTTTGCACAATTTCTTCATCTTCAAACTCTTTTATTTCTATCACTATTTCCTGCCCGGGAAACCTTTCCATAACTTCATATAAAGCAGGAACTTTTATCCCTTTATCTCGAAAAGGATAACTGCCCTCACGTTCAAACTTGTAGCCTGCATCCAGATTTCTGATCTCTTCCAGGGTTAACTCGTTTACCCTCGCCTCTCCATCAGTAGTTCTCCCTACATCTCTATCATGTATTACCACTACTTCACTATCAGCAGTTAGCCTGGCATCCATTTCTAGAACATCGGCACCACTCTCTAAAGCAGCCTCAAATGAAAGAATAGTATTTTCGGGATATTCACCGGATGCCCCTCGGTGCGCAACCATAACGGGCCTTTTCACATTGGCAAAAAAACCATGATTTCTTAAATTCGGGGAATTATCCATAACTGAGTTCATCACTCCACTCATTAAAATTAAAACACTTCAATTTGCTGCCAAATTTGAGAAATTACACAATAGTTACCTGTCTAATTAATACTTATTTGTTTCTAAACAAAAACGAGGCAGCGGCTTTTTAAAAACGCTTGCCTCGCTTCTGCAAATAACTTTTCAAAAACTAAATTTACATATCTTGCAGCTTACGGTTTAAAGCCTCAATTTTTCTATCAAGCTCCTCTATATCTTCTCTGGTAACAACTTTATTCCTTAGTCCACCTATTATTTCGGCAAATTTCGCCTGATATTCAGTTATTATTTCATCTCTTGTTTCGGTAAATCTTTCTGTAACTTTACGAGCTTCTTCCTTTTGCATTTCACCCTTTTCAATTAACTGCTCTACAGATTCCGGTGCCTTTTCCTTGAGTTCATCAATCATTTCCTTCGCTTTGTTAATTAAATCGTCTACCATAATAGGCCCCCCTTTCATATAATAATTCAATTTTGCAGCACTCCCCTTTTGTTGAGCTTGTTCATCCAGATTAATCTCCTGGGTATGCCTGCAAAAGACCGGGCTTTTAGGTGTTTCTTCTTCTGTAACTGCGGCAACTGTTTTTTCAGGTGATACAGATTTTTCACTACTACTGCTGGAAGCAGCCTTTTGGCCGGCGGTGCCCCCTGAAGCAGCTTTTGAAGCAGCACTACTGGTAGCAGTTTTTCTACCTGCCTTTTGGCTTGAAGAAGTACCGGTTGATTTTTTAGCTGTACTTTTCGCTCCGCTTTTGGCAGAACTTTGTTTTTTATTTATTTCTTTATCATCCAAAACAACGCGCCATTGACCTTTTTCATTTTTGTAAGCTTCTATCTTCTCACGTTTAATTCGTTTTTGAATCGCATCCGGTGTGGTTCCTAAAAGCTCTGCAGCTTCCTTCTTGGAATAATCTTTTGGTGGCAACTAATTTCCCTCCTTTCCTTACATAAAAATTTTTAAATTTTCATATCTAAACGTCAACTAACTCCGGAAATGTGATTGTGCTTTAGGCAATTATCTTTGCGTACCTTATATAAATTCTTCACGTTCCTTTAAATTCCTTCTTTAAAAACTAAAAAATCAATCTAATATCAAGGCATTTATCATACACAAGGTGAAGTTTGGCTAAGGCAGGCTGTGCCTGTTTACTTACTAAAATACCACCAATTAACCCTTTAAATAAATATATTAAGATCTGCATCTAATTGACTTGCTCTCGGAGTCGTGATAGGATAATATAAATTTAGTAACTGGTATTTTCAGGGAAGGGAATACACTTAAAACCAGAAGGCACGGGGACAATTGCTTTGCCTTTCCTTTTGCCTTCCCTTCGCTACGGGACGCTCGAACCGTTTACGTGGCTTACCGGGCAACGCAGGCAACGGAACCGTCCCCTTGCCTTTCAAACTTATGGGATAAAGGAGGGTTATTAACGTGAAAATTCCTGCTGTAAGTCATACTTATTTTTCGGAAAATCGCAAAACTGAATTATACTGGCGGCTTTTTTGCTGGTTAATCATGGCAGCTATAGCAGCAATCTTAATTATTTATTGGGAATTCTTGGGGCTTCAAAAACTTATTGAGCCGCTTTTTTATTTTCAAGCGGAAAGGGTATCAGTGGAATATCTTTTCCGCGGCATTACCTTCCTGGGTGATGACGAATTTTACATGATATTTATTTCCATCATACTCTGGTGTGTGCATAAATCAGTAGCTTTCTGGACGGCAGTGGTGCTATTGCTGTCCGCAGCCTACACATTTTACCTTAAAGAAATTTTCGGCATACCCCGCCCGGATTTAGGGATTGAACATCCGGGAAACGACGCTTTCCCCAGCGGGCATACCCTTACAGCCTTAACAGTTTGGGGTTACCTGGCCGTAAGGTTAAGATCTACCGCTTTTTGGACCTGGGCAGTTATAATTATTGTTTTAATCGGCTTTTCCCGGCTGATTTTGGGTTATCACTTCGTAAGAGATGTAATGGGCGGACTGGTGTTAGGTTTTATTTTCCTGGCACTTTTTGTATGGCTTAGTGCTCTCTTTGTAGAAAAAGGTTGGGTGAAAAAATTTACTTTTCCCGCTTTATTAATAATTTCCATTGCTGTTCCCGTAGTACTGACTATTCTTTTACCCGATGATATAACCAGGCTTATGGGTTATCTAGCGGGTATAAGTGTCGGGTATATTCTGGAAAAAAGACTGATTGCCTTTTCGCCTCATGGAAAATGGTACCAACATATTATTAAATCTTTGATCGGAGCAGTTGTCCTCTTCGGCATAGTAATGGGCTTAAGCAGTTTCCTTCCCTCGGAGGTTATTGCCCTGGGCTTTATTCGTTACGCCCTAGCAGGATTCTGGGTGACTTTCTTGGCTCCCCTTTTATTTACAAGCAGCGGACTCGCCGCCCGTGAAAATAAGCAAGCTTGAAAGTATTAGTCTTTCAAGCTTGCTTTTCCTCAAATCATAAAATAAGTTTACGCTTTGCTATCTTTTTTAAGGGTGCTATTTATTCATAAATTTTCTCATCTTCAGCATCTGCTTCTGCGGCGTCGTTCTCATAATTTCTTTCCGATGTGGTCTCTTTACTTATGCCATATTCCCGGTACCACTCATGGGCAGCTACTACTGACATAACTTCATTTGTGCCCACCCAGATAGAAGCCAGGCCTAAATCTCTGGAATGGCGTTCAATGGGGTATACATTAGTGTAGCCAATACCCCCCATTACCTGCATGCAATTCCTCACTGCCTGCTGGCATGATTCGGTTACAAACTTTTTAGTTTCACAAATTAAACGGCGAATCCGCCTGTAATCAATTCCGGCTTCTACAGCCAGGGTAGTAGTATAAACTTGAGAACGGGAGGCATCCACAAGCATTGCCGCATCGGCAACCTGGAAACTAACCCCCTGGAAGCGGTTAATAGTCTGGCCAAATTGCTTGCGTTTAGAAGTATAACGGGTAGCTACATCCAGGGCAGAACGGGCCGGCCCGAGTGTCATTGCCGATGTTCCCAAACGCTCGGGTATCATCATGGTATTAAAAACCGGGTATGCTCCATTCAATTCTCCCACTATATTTTCTTTGGGCACTTTTACATTATCAAAAACTATGCGCCCTGTTCCGCCGCCCCGACAGCCCATAAGGCCATAAATATAATCTACCCTCACATCATCGGTGCGATCCACAATAAAACAGGTAAGGGTATCTTGAGGTGAAGCATTGGGATCGGTATTGGTCCTGGCATATACCAGGAAAAAATCTGCGCCTTCAGCACCCACGATAAATCGTTTCTGGCCGTTAAGTAAAAAATGATCCCCTTTGTCTTCCGCTTTGGTAGTAGCGCCAAAAAAGTCCGAACCTCCCCGGGGTTCCGTGAGGCATTCTGCAGCAAACTTTTCTCCCGCTAACAGAGGTTTAACATACTTTTCTTTTTGAAAATCGGTTCCGTGTTGAATGATGGCATCACAAACCAACTCAGCACCAACACCGAAAGTACACGCAAAAATATACCCCAGCGTTCCCACTTCTTCCATAACCATAGCAGTAGTGGGCCAATCTAAATCACGCCCACCCCATTTTTGGGGATAGCGACAGCCCATGAGATTACGACGGCCCGCTTCCTGTAAAAACTCTTTGGGAAAGCGGATATTTTCTTCATCCATGTCCACTATCATCTGTTTGGGTACCTGTTTTACAAAATCCCTTACTTCATCCCGCATTTTTAATTGTTCTTCATTTAAAAGATAATCATGCAATTCATATTCCTCCTATAAATTTCTTTCTCAAGATTTTAATTCCTAATAAGGTATTTCTTCCCTAAAGGAATATCTTCCTGCTTTTCTCTCGTACTTAAATAAGCCAGAAAATTATTTATAGTAATCTTCTAAGCAGGGATCATAATCTGCTTTCCTTCCGGGACAATTTTCCCGGGCGCATAATTTGCAGCTCTCAAAGTCATGCTCTGTGGGAAATATTATGCCCGACACAGATTTTGTGGGGCGCATTAAGCAATCTTTGGTCAAATAAACATTTATTTTTTCTAGAAGATTTTTTTCACCCAAGAGCGTAAAAAGTAATTTTTGCTGTTCTAAAGGCCAATCCGGCAAAGAACCCGGGTTCATCCGCGCGGTATTATCAATGGCATGATTTTCTTCAATAAATCTCATCATAGATTCTTGGGCCATGGAAGCTATAGCACTACCTACAACATCAAGGTAGTATTTTTGTATAAAATTCTGCCCGGCATACCACTGATCAAACTTTTCGCCGCATGTTATAAGGTATGGAAACACCTCGCGGGCATTTTCCAAATTTACTCTCAAAACGCGGCTATCAAGCCAAACATTCTCAATTTTTATCTGTGAATATCTTTTTTCTTTTACCCGCGCAGAACAATAAACTCCTTGCAGTTCCATAACTTCAAAGGCTAAATTTATATAATAATCAATTTCCTGCCGGGAAGATAGTTCTTTAGGTATACGTGTTAATATCATTTCCCGGTCCGGTTTCAACTGGGCGGCATCCAGAAAATACAACCATTAAACCTCCTCCTGTCAATTAGTAATTAGCTACTTGTTTTTTCTTTCTGCAATTAGTTTCTCCAATTTCTCCTTTAATTCCGGATTGCCCCCCGTAATATCATAATCCTTCTCATCACAATACATACCGGTATCTGCTGCCCCTTCAGGGTCAATATTTTGAGATATTTGTTTCTGCCAAAAATTATAATGTCCGAGGAGCGGGCTTAAAAGCTTTCTCAACCTTAGGTCAAAAGAGGATAAAGGTTCCTGGCACAACTCAATGGCTCTGATTGTAGATTCCGAAAATATTGTATGCAGGGCATCCAGATGTGCTTGATTACGGATATCATACTGAAAAATGTTTTCACAATGAGCCCAGGTGTTATTTTCATAAAGTGCCATAAATGGGTTATCTCCCAGATCATCAAGCACTTCTCCTCGCTCGATTCTTTCTTTTCTCATTTCTTCGCCTACATCTGCCCAGTCAAGCTGTGTATCCCAGGTTTCATTTCTTCCCAGGGCAGTAGTAAAAAGTCCACCTAACCTGAAAATAGCAGGTATGGCCGAAACCCGCAAGAAATTTAGGGGTAATACCGGGCCCAGCGTGGGAACCTCCGTCATTTCCAAAGAAAGCCCGCGGTAATCCGTCAAAATCTTTTTTAACGCTGATTCTTGATAATCAATATCTCTTTCTGAAAAGCCCGCCAATACAATTATAAACATCCATTTCATGGTTTTACTTAAAATATTCCTGATAGCCGAAGTTTGCGTTATTTTCCTGAACAAACGGGGAGTGGCTCCATACAAAAAAACCGTGGGAGATACCCTGGTAGCCAGGTATCCTATTTCAGCTTCCCCTATTTCATAAACCGCATCCGCCAAACTTTTTTCGTCCGGGAAGAAACAGATATGAAACTTCATATTATCAGGCATTTCTGTCTGGGCATCCAGCAATAACCCTTCACTCTCCAACTGCTCGGGGCCCGGCCAGGGAAAAAGCTTAATAGCACACCTGGTAAAAACACCATGGCCGCCCAAAGCACCGGAAGATCCCCTTAAAATACCCCGCAGGGAAGGACCGGGGCCGTCACCATTGAACCAACCCAATCCGGAACCGGGGGTTCCCAGGTATAAGATTTCACCATCGGGGAGAACCCACTCTACGCCCAAAACGTTCCGGGCGCTGTAGCTCATATAAATACAGTCCCAGCCTACTCCCCAACCGGAAGTTGCGCTTGCCAGAGGCGAACAAACCGGACCCGCCCCGATAATATGCGTATTCAGCCCCAATTTCATGGCTTCCGCCTGCAGCTGCGCCCCTGTTACATAAGGCTCTACAATGGCAAACATATTTTTTTCGTCTATTTCGATGATGCGGTTCATGCGCCGCATATCCAACTGCACCACTCCCTCGCTGGTAGGGCCGCTATACACTCCCCACCCGGTAGTGGTGGCCTTGAATTTATACCCATGCTCGTTACAGGCCTTAACTACTCCCCGAACCTCTTCGGCAGAACCGGGGAGCACCACTGCCGCAGGGCGGTAAACCCATCTGGCGGGGTCATCATTTATAGTAGGCTGCCAGGCATAAGTGTCCAACACTGCCGGCTCCCGTGAAACATTTGCCTCGCCTACCGCTTCTACCAAAGCTTGATACGCTTCATCATGCATCATTTAAATCCACCCCTTTTGGTGCCACCGGTTCTCTAATTCCTGCGGATTCTAAAACCAGATCTGCCAAATCGTAAATATCAATTTGAGCTCCACTCTCGGCTATACTTTCCCGAAACATTTTCAAACACCACGGGCAAGCGGTAACAAGGGCATCCGCTCCGGTGGATAAAGCTTCCTCTATTCTTTCCGCTGCTGTCCAGGAAGCAAAGTCGGGATCCGCTTCCAGCACACCCCCGCCTGCCCCACAACACCATGAATATTCCTTGATCCGTTCCATTTCCACCAACTCAAGGCCGGGAATAGAGTTAATAATTCGGCGGGGCATATCGTAATTTCCTTTTCGGCCGGCCCGCTTCATGCTCATAGGCCTCAGCAATTTGTTTTCCTGCCATTCCCCCATGTAGGGCTCACCCATCCTCCCCAGGTAACAGGGATCATGGTAAGTTACCCGGCGGGGTATTTCTTTTTTGAGCTGTATTCGACCTTCCCACATGAGTCTTTCCAGGTAATGCCCCAGGTGTAATACCTCAACAGGAAGCTCTTTTTGGAGACGGGGGTAAAGATAAATAAAAGCGGAGTAGCCGTCTGAACAAGGTGTAACTAATGTTTGGGCTCCTGAAGATTTAACCCGCGACAGCATGTCATCGGCATAGTTTTCCGCTTCCCCCCGATAGCCAAATTTATATGCACGCCCGCCGCAGCAGCATTCCGTCGCACCGGCAATCCCCACATCTATCCCCGCTTCAGAGAGGAGTTTTACTGTTCCGCGGATGGTTTCCCTTAACTCCGGATCGTAAGAATAACGGCAGCCCGCGTGAAAGAGAACTTCCGCAGGTTCTTCATTGATATCTTTCACATCCAAACCTTCGGCCCAGCTCCCCCGCTTATCTTTTTCTTCTCCCAACATATTACCTTCACGCTTAAGGGCATCCATAACAGCCATATGCTCAATAAGCAATTCTCCTTCTTCTATACAATGAGCTCGCAGTTCCAACAATACCTCCATTAAGTCTATATCATCCCGGTAAACCTTGCAGGCAGTATCACAAGCTCCACAAAGCTGACAGCTAAAAATTATATTCATGACTTCTTCCGTTAACTCCGAACGGCCCGTCAGCATAGAAAGGCCCATAATCATTTTACCGGAACCGGAATAAGCATGAAAATTGTAACGACTAACAGAGGGGCAATTGTGAGCGTAGCGCCAACTTTTTACCTGGTTAAAGGGGATCCACTTGCAAGAGGAGCAGCGAGAACAACCTTCCATGTCTCTTTGATAATCTTGCAACGACATTTACTTCACCTCCTCAAAGCAAAGCTTGCCCCGGTTCAAAATTCCGTCGGGATCCAACATTTTTTTTATTTTCCTTAAAACTTCTACAGTATCCGGACAACGGCTATAAGAAAGATCAGCCCAATCACCGTAAGGACGGGAGAAAAATGCCCCGACTCCGGCCAGGGTTCCACTTGCCTCTTTATAAAGTTTTTCGGCTTGCTGCGCTTTTTCCTCATCTTTCCCATCATAATAAAGGGTAAATTCCAGGTGCACTGATCGTCCGTGTTGAATGGGCTGTACGTAAACTCCGAGTTGTTCCGGAGGGTAATCAAACTTTTCAGCTACCTCTTCCATTTTGCTAATGAAAAAAGGCACTCGATCCATGGTAGTTAAAAAGAAGATATCCAAAAAATCTCCCTCAGGCTGCATTTTATAGTATTCGGCAGGAGAACAATCCCCGAGAATTGATTCCATTTTATCGGCCGTGCATCCGGGGATTTCCCGGGTGATCCGGCAGCCGGTCTCCGCTGCGATATCAGAAAGATCTTTTTCCTGGTAATTAACCCGCTTGGCGGGATGGTGCGCATACCCCGAAACTCCGTAAACCACTGTGTAAGGAGATTGCCGGGAAGCCACAGATTCTATTTGGGAAGCATCATCCGCTATAATAGTGGCCAGGGCGTAAGAATTTAAAATAAAGAATTCATCGCCCAACTTAGGGCGCAAAGCTCGATAAGTAAATTCCATCAACTCCGGCAAACCGTCCCCGGGAACAAAGTACATTTTATGAATAGTAGGTTTTAACTCGAGCTTTACCGTAGCCCAGGTAACTGCCGCCAGAGTGCCTTGAGAGCCCTGCACCAAACGGGCAAAATCAGTTTGGGCCGGCCCCATGGGATTTTTTTGAGCGCCACCCGCTGCCCATTGCTGTTCCAGACTGCCGGGTCCGGCAGCAGAACCTGTTCTGAAAACATCTCCCGTTCCAAAAACCAGTTCTGTGCAAAGCAAGGGATCTGTCATGTCCCAGTGATATTTTGGGATTTGAATGGGCTCCCGTTCCAAACAGCTGGTAATTACCGATTTGCCCTGCCTCGGCAACAGGGGCATAAGGACCTTGAGACCTTGTTTTTCCGCCGCAGCGGATAACTCCGGAAAGGTTACTCCCGGCTCTATTAGAGCTACCTTGTTGCGCCTGTCTATTCTCACTATATTATCCATACCGGACATATCTACAATAACACCTTCTTCTTCCGGGACTGTGTCACCCCGAAACCGCGGTGGAGAAGATGAAGAAAATATGAGATTTGCAGATTCTTCCCGGGCCAACCTAATTATCTCCCGGACCTGCCCCACCCCAAACGGCTTCACTACCCCTGCCGGAGTAAAACCTGCCACCGGCCCGGCTTCCCGGTAAGTTTCCAGCAATTCCTCATCAAAAATCAACTGTTCTTCTCCGATGACATCGCCTATTTTTTGAAGAAAACCGGACATGTCCTTTCTCATCTCAAGTCAGTGCTCCTTCCCGGCTACCCAGCAACCGGGCATATATTAACTCACTTATTTTGATCATAATTTTCCTGATAAATCTAAGGTTAAGCAGCCAGGAAATAATCTTCATCAATAAATTAGAGGTCGCCAGCTTAATTAAAAAATTATAACGATTCAACATCCTGTCTATCTTAAATAGTTTTTCTTCTTCCATCTCGTCCAATCCATTAATAAATTCATTCATGTTTAATCCTTTTCTCTCCATAGCCCGCTGCATAGCATGGCCTTGAATAGTGGCCACTTTTTCCAATACGCCATGCCTGTAGGCGCAAACCATCGCATCATAAGCACGATCCGGATCAAGCGTCATTATCCGCCCTCCCCCTTTTTATATATTTTTAGCTCAATAGAAAGGACGATTTTCTATTTTGTCTGAAGTACTTTGTTTATATTATTTTCTCTTCTCGCAACTTTTGAGCTAAATTTTTTCCCGCTTCTTCTTGAGTTTCTCCTTCCACCAATACACAATCTCTTTCCCGGGAAGGAGGCGCAAGCTCGGTAGTTTCAACTGTTGCTTGCTCAAAAACATCTATCTGCAAGTCATTCAAAGAAAATATCTTTTGCGGAAGCTGTTTGGCAGCTTTCATAGACTTTACATTGGGAAGGCGAAGTTCACCCAATTCCCCGCCCACCGTTACCAGTGCGGGAGTAAATGCTTCTACTACCTCAAAACCGTTAGGAAGAACCCTTTCTACTATCACTTTGTGATCAGCCATTTCTATTTTTTGAGCCACAGTTACTGCAGGAATATTTAAAAAACAGGAAAGCCCGGTTCCAACCTGTCCCGCGTTAGTGTCAGCAGCCTGTCTTCCGGTCAGAATAAGGTCAAACGAACCGGCCTGCTTTGCCAATTCCGCCAAAATCCTGGCCGTTGACCACGAATCAAGCAATGCAGGGTCTAAAGCATTATCTTCTGCTATTATGGCTTCATCCACACCGGTGGCCATCGCTTTTAAAATCACTGCCTTGGATAAATTGCGACCGGCAGTTAGCAGCGTAATCTTCGCCTCATGAGTTTCTTTAATACGTATGGCAGCCTCCAGAGCACTTTCGTCAAAAGGACTTATAACCGGTGAAGCTCCCCTTACTATAACCCGCTTCTCCTCAACATTAACTTCCATGGAAGAGGGAGGCACTTCCGGATCAGCAACTAATTTCGCGCAGACTAAAATATGAAAACTCATAATATCTTACCACCTACTTAATATTTTTATACACTTTTTAGGGCAGAGAAAATATTTTTAACACCTGTTCCTTATGGAAGCCTTTCCCTACTCTCCTAGTAATTTTTTTAATTCTTCGGTAAAAGCAGGCAATACTTCCTGCCATTTTCCTACAACACCGTAGTTCGCGGTGTTAAATATATAAGCTTCCGCATCTTTATTGATAGCTATAATTGTCCTGGATTCCCCCATACCGGAAAGATGCTGGCTTGAGCCTGAAATAGCCACTGCAATATAAATATCAGGAGCTACTATCTTACCGGTAATGCCCACCTGCCGGGTAGGAGATATCCAACCAGCATCCACCGGCGGACGTGTCGCCCCCACAACACCGTTTAAAAAAGAAGCCAATTCCCCAAGTTTGTCGAAACCCTCTTTTCCGGCCATGCCTCTGCCTCCACTTACTATCACAGGTGCATCTTCAAGGTTTAGTTCTTTAGGGGCAACTTTTTTCTCCATCACCTTTATTGAAGAGGGTTCTTCTATCTCTATTTCCGGGAAATCAATCTCTCCTTTTTGCTCCGCCGGAGGGGGAATCTCACCCACTCTGGCCCGTAGGGAAGCCATTGCCGTATTGGTCTGCACTTTTTGGGCAGCCAGGGCATTCCCTCCATAAACATATCGTTTGAAAATAAGAGTTTCCCCGCTGTTATTAATATCAATGTCTATACAATCGGTTACCAGTCCGGCTTCAAAAGAAAAAGCCAGGCGGGGTAGTAAATCTTCCCCCAGGGAAGTATGCCCGGCAAAAACCACAAAAGAACTATCCTTTTCCAGCAGTTTTGTTACCAAAGACATATACATAATGGGGTTATAATCTGTCAATTCCTCATTATCTACAGCTTTAACATCTGCTCCATAAATAGAAAGTTCTTCTGCGGCTTCTGTTAGACCTGAGCCTATAAGCAATACAGAGAGTTTACCACCTGTTTGATTAACAAGATTTTTACCAACCCCCATCAGCTCAAGAGTATGCTCGGTTGGCTTTTTTTCATTAGTTAACTCGGCAATAATGTAAACATTCTTTTGAGTGCCCATTGGCATAAGCTCCTTTGCTACCGTTACCCTTTTACTGCCCATAAAATAACTCTTTAAAGTTTTTATTCGTTATATAACTATTTTATCCTTTTAATAAAACCCAAAAATTTCCCCCTACCGGATTTTAAACAATCATTTTTTCTTCGGGAATTTCTTGCTTTTCTTGATAATAGAGAATTAAACTTCTAATTATCCCTGCCAGGGGAACAAAAAGGATCATGCCCAAAATACCGGCAATTTGCTGCCCCGTTAACATGCAAACCAGGACTGTTATAGGTTTAATTCTTACCGCCTTGCCCAGCACCAGCGGAGAAAGCACAAAGCTTTCCAGCCCTTGCACAAGGACATAAATAATAATTACTATTATAATAGAGGGAGCAAGAGGTGAAAGGCTAATTAACAATGCCGGGATAACAGCTATATAAGGGCCGATGTATGGGAAAATATCCATAACACCGGCAAAAAGGCCCAATAGAAAAGCATAGGGCATACCGATTATATACATGGCCCCACCTACAATAAAACCTACCACAAATAGCCTGATTATCGTGCCCCTGATGTAACCTCCGAAATTGGTATCGACTATGCTTATAATATCCCGCGCCTGCTCCTGGTATTTAGGAGGACATACAGAAACAATGTTATTTCTAATATTGTGGAAATCATACAACAGGAAAAAAACAATGAGGAATACCAGCAAGATATTTACCAAACCGGAAACAAAATCAAGGCTTATATGGGCAACTCTTTCCAAGGCCGGCTGCAGCTCCTGAAGAAGCTCAGGAATGTTTTCCAAATAGATAAGATCCAGGTCTATATCAAACTCCGCCAAAGTTCTTTCCAGTTGTTCCAGCTGATACTGTACTTCGGAAAAATAAACAGGTAAATCGTTAATAATGTTTTCAACTTCTTGAACTGTAATGGGTATTATAATAACAAGAAAAATTGCTATCAATCCAATAAATATCAAAAAGGCAATACCCACAGACGGGCCGTGAGGCAACTTAACCCGAGATTTAAGTAATTCCACGATGGGTAAGAGGGCATAAACAATAAAAAGGCTTATTGCAAAAAGGCTGAGTACCCATATAACACTAGTAAAAAACCAAACTATGCCTATGGCAATTATTACTAAAATAATTATTTTTACTGTGGTACGTAAATTTTCCGGCACTTTTCTTATTTGCACTCCTTATTCAACTTATTTTTTGTCCATTATACGTTTTTTTTTACATTAAAAAATTATAATTCCATCTAAAATTATATTATCTATCAAGCCATAACTAACTCTTGAAATTTCACTTCCGGCGAAGAAGGGTAAACATATTTCTCTTGTAAGCCTCCACTCCCGGCTGATCAAAGGGGTTAACCCCCATTAAGTACCCGCTAACCGCGCAAGTTTTCATAAAAAAATAAACCAGTTGGCCAAAGTAAAATGGATTCATCTCGGGCAATTTAACTGTCAAATTAGGAACGCCCCCGGCAGTATGGGCTTCTACGGTTCCATGCCAGGCCTTTTCATTTACCTCATGCATATTCGTATCTGCTAAATAATTTAAGCCATCATCATCCTCAACCAATGCAGGAATGCTTAAACCACAAGCGGGCTCCTCCTGCCATAAAGAAGTTACAAAAAAATGCCGCCGCCCCTCCTGTAAGTACTGCCCCATGGAATGCAAATCGGTAGTAAAACCCATATTAACCGGAAATATACCCTTGCCATCCTTGCCTTCGCTTTCCCCAAAAAGCTGCTTCCACCATTCGGCAATATAATGAAAATAAGGTTCATAACTAACCAAAACTTCCAATAATTTCCCCCGGGCGTAAAGAAGGTTACGAACCGCTGCATAAATGTAAGCGGGATTATCATCCCAATCGGGCTTATCACATATCATTTTTCCTTCCCGGTAACCTTCCAGCACTTTTTCTATATCAATTCCACTCACAGCCATAGGCAAGAGCCCTACCGGGGTTATTACCGAGTATCTTCCCCCTACATCACCGGGAATAACAAATGTTTCATATCCTTCTTTAACAGCCATTTCCTTTAAAAGCCCTTTGTCCCGATCTGTAGTAACAAAAATTCGCTTCCCGGCTTCATCTTTCCCATAGCGTTCTTCAAAAAAAGAACGAATCAGGCGAAAGGCTATTGCCGGTTCCAGGGTGGTACCCGATTTAGAAATCACATTCACAGCTACATCTCTCTCGGCGAGTAAATCCATAAGGTGTGAGAGGTAAGTGGAACTGAGGTGATTACCTGCAAAAATGACAGCAGGCTCATTTCTTTTTTCCCGGGAAAAATAATTATGGAAATTATGATTAAGAGCCTCTATGGCAGCCCGGGCACCCAGGTAAGAACCTCCAATGCCAACAACTATAAATACATCTGCCATCTCTTGTATGCGTCCGGCAGCTTCTTTTATTTGTTTAACATCTTCACGCATAACATCAGAAGCAATGTTTAGCCATCCCGTATATTCATTTCCCGCCCCCCGGCGTTCATGCAGCAACTCATGAGCCTGCTCAATTTTAGGCCCCATGTATTCCAGTTCATGAGGAGCTAAAAAGTCCATGGCTGAAGCATAATCAAATGTAATATTCTTCATTTTCCCGGCTCACCTCTCTCCTCTAAACCCGTAAAGCAAACATTCAATGCCTCTGCATTTATATTTTTCGCCCAAACCCATTTATTATTTATTAGCTAATTATCTCCCTGCTTCAATGCTTTAACCGCTTCTACAAGACGGGGCAAGATATCGCCGGTCCGCCCTTCAATCAGAAAATCAGAAATTTTGTCTTCTGTAAGAGGAGTAGGCGCAGCATTAACTTCTACCAGAAGAACTCCTTCCCTCCCACGGGCCTCCATGGGTAAACTTGCAAAAGGATACACGGAAGCGGATGTGCCACATATAATCATAAGATCACACTTGCGAGCTTCTTCCATGCTTTGTATCATCACGTCTTCAGGGATAGGTTCTCCAAAATGCACTACATCAGACTTTATTGGTTCCTGGCAGCGCAAACAAAGCGGTGGTAATGCAGCTTCTCTTTGCAATTTTTCCACATCATATTCTTCCGATTCAAAGCGGGTACGGCAGGAAATACATCTTAGTTTAAAAGCATTGCCATGATATTCCAAAACATTTTCTGAACCGGCCTTTAAATGCAAACCATCAATGTTCTGGGTTATTACATATTTTAATAAGCCCATTTTTTCCAATTCTACAAGGGCATAATGGCCGGCATTAGGTTCATATGAAGCCAGGTCTCCAAGCAGGCTGGAAACACTTAACCTTTCTTCCCAATAAGCACGGGGGTCTTCCTGAAACAGGGCAAAGGAACGGTAAGCCTTTTTTTCCGCCTCCGGGTTTTTCGTCCAAATTCCCTGCGGACCCCGATAATCCGGAATACCGGATTCTGTGGAAAGGCCTGCTCCAGTGAGTGCTATGGCATATCTGGCATTAATTATATTTTCGGCCAGGCGCTGCACTAATTCTTCTTCCCCCATACTTACCCCCCTTTCTATCTCAAATCAACCGATATACTGTTGAAACTTTTCTACAACCTCCAAAAGGCTTTTCGTGAGGCGCTTCTTCATCTCGTTTTCTATGTTCTTCGGGATGTCTCCATAAAAAGCCTCGGCTATGCCTCCTGTTATACACGCCATGGTATCACTGTCGCCTCCCAAAGAAATAGCCTTACGTACCGCATCTTCATAACCGGTGGACTCCAGAAAAGCTATAATGGATTCCGGCACAGAACCCTGGCAGGTTACATCAAAGGTATAGTATGGCCGAATAATTTCTAGAGAAGTATCTAAATTATAATCAAAGTTATTAGTTATGTAATTATTTATATTTTCCTTGCTTTCCCCTTGACGGGCTAAAAAAATTGCCGCTGCAGTTGCCTGGGCTCCCTTAATTCCTTCAGGGTGGTTATGGGTTACCTCCGCACTGCGCCGTGATTCTTCCAAAACTTCTTCTATACTGTTAAACGCAAATCCCACCGGGCTAACCCGCATCGCCGCGCCATTGCCGAAGCTATTATAGGGGCGGGGATCCGCAGAAAAAAGCCAGCGCCTAAACATTCCCCCATAACCGGCATAAGGGTACATCCGCCCATATTCCCGCAAAAAGCTTGCATAATCATCCTCCTTCATTATACAGTCCGCCACGGCAACTGTCATCACCGTATCGTCAGTAAAGACGGAGCCCTCAGTAAAAAGAGGGAATTCCGTATGCTTAATGGGATTTCCTTCGTACACCGATCCGATAATGTCACCGGCAATAGCTCCAATCATATTCATCCTCCTACTTCGTTGAAAATCGATTCAATCCTTTAAAGGCTGGTCATTGGCATCTCTGTCAATAGAACCGGTAAGGATGAGAATACCTTCAATAAAACCCCAAATAGCGCCAAATCCGCATGTTACAAAAGTAACCACTATCTGCGCAACCCCTATACCGGTAAAGCCTAAATAAAATCGGTGAATTCCCAAGCCTCCAATGAATATGCCGAGCAAACCTGCCGCTAATTTAGATTTTGCGTCTGCCGGAGCCATCCTTGCAAGCTTGATCCCACAATTCACACAAACTTCGGCTGCAGGATCTGTTTCTTCTTTACAATTCTGACAAAATTTACTTCCGCTTTTCGGTGGGCAACCACATGTCACACACATTACTGCCTGGTCATTTACTTCTTCTCCACAGTTTCTACAGAACACAGAACATCGTCCTTTCTACATTTTTATTATTTATATCTTAAACTTAAGTGATAGTAAGTAATTCTATTTACAACACTTTATTCCTTTATAATACATAATATCTTTATTCCCTTGTAGTTTTCTTCCTTACAGCCTCATGTTTTGATATACTAACTTATAGTCACAATCCTTTTATTTCACCATGGGAAGCATTTTAATGAATAATGAGGTTTTAAAAGATATGGAACAAAATAATTCCCAAGAAATAAATACTAACCGTCGGAACTGGATAGCAGCGCTGATTATTTCCACTGCATACCTGGCAGTAATGGCCAATATTCAAGGGTTTAAAGCTCTTCTACCCATGGTACAGGAAGAATTTCTAATTTCCCGGGCAGAAGCCGGACTTTATTCCAGTTTTTACTTTCTAAGTGCCACTTTACTTGCCGTTTTCAGCGGACGGATTGTAGATTGGTTAGGAGCTAAAAAAAGTTTAGTTTTGGGAACGACCATGGTGGGGATAATAATTGTGCTTCATTCTTTTGCTCCTTTATTTAGTTTCATTCTCTTTATGGCTTTTTTAACCGGCATATGTTTTAGCGTACTGACTCCTGCAGTGAGTAAAGGGATACTTTTAAATGTGAAACCTTCCCGAAAAGGCTTTTTTATGGGTATCGCCCACAGCGGCGGCGGAGTTGGAGCCTTCGCGGGTGCTTCCCTTTTACCCATAATGGGTGAAATATTTGACTGGCGGATAGCGCTCTTAGGCGCAGGTACTTTTGCTATTCTCATCGGCCTTTTTATTTTAAAGTTTCACCGGGAGCCTTCATCACCTGAACCAGAAGATGAAAGTACCTCCGGTGAAAATAAAACTTCTTCTTTTAAAGATGATTTACTTCATTTCATAAAAAACCGCTACCTGCTTTCCATCTGCAGCATGGGCATTGTTTTTGGGATGAGCATTTCTTCCATAACAGGGCATTTTTCCCTTTACCTCACCCTTGACCTGGGATTTACCCCCGCTCTTGCCGGCTTAGGACTGGGAATAGCCCATTTGGGCGGAGTTACCGGTCACCCTGTTTGGGGCATAATAAACGAAGTTTTATTTAAAGGAGACCGGCGCAAAGGGCTTTGCCTTCTGGGAATTTGCATTGCCTGTTTGGCAATATTTTTTGGCCTGGTAATTAGCCCATTCAGCCTTCCTTTCTGGATTGTTTTGGTATTTTCTTTTTTGTTGGGTTTTTGCACCATGGGAGCAATGGCCTTATTTTTTACCTCCGTAGGGGAATTGGTTGCTTCGGAGCATATAGGAGTAGTTACCGGTATTGCTTTGATTTTTACTCGTATTGGAGTAGTAATTGCCCCTCCTGTATTTGGCCTGGTAGCAGATCAAACTGAAACCTACGCTCTAAGCTGGTTATTGCTCGGAAGTATCGTGCTTATTTTTACCTTTGCATTTAATTATTTCAGTAATAAATATTTTCCCCATAAAAATACCCGGTAATATTGCCGGGTATAATACATAAGACAACTCCGCTTCACCGAAGGCGTTAGCTTTCAGAGATTTCTATTCTCGCCCATATTCCCCTTTTTTAAAATTCTAATTCCTCACCGGGTTCAATTACATCTATTTCCACGTGAGGTGCTTTTTGCCGCGCCAGTTCAATAAATTC
This sequence comes from uncultured Syntrophomonadaceae bacterium, assembly GCA_964636865.1. Taxonomy (GTDB): domain Bacteria; phylum Bacillota; class Dethiobacteria; order DTU022; family PWGO01; genus B1SED10-75. The sequence goes on along the minus strand of CAZWVJ010000009.1, from coordinate 2,593 downwards.
CTCCGTGTCTTGGACCAAAATAGGAAAAGTTCCATAATGCATAGGCACTACTCTCCTGGGATTAAGCAGTTGTAAAGATTGAGCCGCCTGTAATGGATCCATAACAAAAACGCTTCCTATAGGCAAAAGAGCGAGATCTATGGAATATAATTCCGATAGCAATTTCATGTCGCCAAAAACCCCCGTGTCTCCGGCATGGTAAATGCCCTTTTTATCTTCTGTGCCAATAATAAAGCCGGCAGGCGATCCCGTCAGGGCGGAATGAAATGCCTGAACCATGGTTATTTCTACATTTTCCACCTGCACGGTGCCGCCGATATTCATTCCCATGCCATAAATAAAGTTGTTATCATCCACCCCGGCCTCTTTAAGCTTACTCACTATTTCCGGTTGAGCCAAAATAATAGCGTCCGAACCACTTACCAAGTAAGGCACATCTTCCCCCAGATGATCAAAATGATCATGCGTAATCAGGATAGCATCCGGACCCTGTAATTCTTCTTTGTTCACCGGGCAAGAAGGATTGCCTGTAATCCAGGGATCTATGAGAATTTTTAACCCTCCTCCGGTTACCACCTCAAAAGTAGAATGGCCAAGCCATTTTACTCTGTTTCCCATAAATTTCATACCTCCTGAAGTTTAGTTAATATTATATGTTCCGTTCTATTCTTTCTTTAAATTTAGTTATTCTACTTTAACCGGTGCATTTCCTCTTTATTGTTCAAAAAGTATTTCCACCACCTTTTCACTGGAATAACGAGGTTTAAACCCTGTTTTACGCCTGGTTTCCAGATCGGAAGCCGTCCAACGGTAACGTAAAAAATCAAGAAAAGGAGCCGGGGCTTCCACCAGGGGAATACGCAAAAAATAAAGCAGGGCGGTAAAGGGATATGCCAACCACACCGGAAGAGGTATTACTTTTTTACCTGCTTTGGCGGCAATATCATACATGGTAACTACTCCCTCTCCTACACAATGAAATATTCCTTCTTCTTCCCTTTCCAAAACCAAGAGGAAAAGTTCTGCCACATCATCTTCATGGACAAACTGCATGGGTGGACAATCTCTCCCCACCCGGACCAAAAAAGGCCAATTCCGCATCATCCTGGAAATATAGTTGTCCACATTGGGCCCATATACGATACAGGGTCTTATGATTGCGGTCTTAATACGGGGGTTTTCCACAATAAAATCATTTAATATTTGTTCCACTGCATATTTGTCCGCAGCATAATTAAAGGTGGGATGCTCCCTCACCGGCGTTTCTTCAGTAAGCCACTCCGGGTTGTCAGGGAAAGCACCAAAAGCGGAAGTTGAAGAAGCTACCACCAGGTGATTTGCGCCGCAGAAACGAACTGAGTCCAAAACATTTTTACTACCCTCCAAATTAACAGAGCGCATTTCATCCAACTGCCTGATGGGATCAAGAATAAAAGCCAGGTGAATCACCGTATCAACATTATGCTCTCTGAAAAGCTCACCTAATCTTTTATCTCTTATATCTAACCTGTAAAATTTTATTCTATCGCTATAATATTTGTCAGGTAATTCTTTTATGTCCGTAGCAACAATAGTATCTATGCCGGAATACTCCTGCAACCGATCCAGTATCTTTTTACCCAGGAAACCTGCTGCGCCGGTAATAGCTACATTTTTCATTGCTTTGTTTCACCATCCATGAATCTTATAAACCCCGTTTCCAAAACAGTAATACTGTTAGGGCGCATAAAACGAAAAACCCTATCTATAAGTTATTATTATTGCTTTTGAAATATTTGCACCGCGGCAGCTGCTTCTTCGGCTCCCAGGAAACAGCCCCCCTTTCAGCAAGGCCAATCCGGGCACTTTTGGCCTGTCTGTCCCCTACTTCACTTCGCAACTGGGCAATTATTTCATAGACCATTGCTTATCCCGATACACCTATAGGGAGCCCCTGCATTCCAGCCCGCCGGAAGTATCCAAAGTCAATCCTCCGCCCGGGGCGGTTGCGCCGGATTCAGCCAAAAGTCCGCCTTCACCTTCCGGGCAAACCCCGAGGGCTTCCCCTTGCATTTATCTTATTTTAGTGATTCTACAAAATTGGGTAAAACTGTATGTTCTATCCAATTAATGTGGATATCTCCTGCCGCAAACTCAGGTTGCTCAACCAAGAACTGCAGGAAGGAGATATTAGTTTCTATTCCCTCGGTTTTAAAGTCCGCCAGTGCAATTTTCATATTCGCTAATGCTTCTGCGCGGGTATTGCCTGTAGTAATCAGCTTGGCTAATAACGGGTCATAGAAGGGACTGATTGTGCATCCCTGATGGCAGTGGGTATCTATCCGGACATTCTTGCCATCAGGCAGAGCAAAATATGTTATGTCACCAGGCGATGGCATAAAATCATCTTTGGCATCTTCGGCTGTGATGCGGCATTCGATAGCATGGCCCTGGAAGTTTATGTCCTCCTGATTCAATGAGAGAGGGGCGCCAAAGGCCACCTTAATCTGCTCCTTCACTAAGTCCACGCCCGTTATCTCCTCGGTGACGGGATGTTCAACCTGAATACGAGAGTTAACTTCCATAAAATAAAATTCATTACGATCTTTATCGA
>CAZWVJ010000008.1:0-72108 GCA_964636865.1 uncultured Syntrophomonadaceae bacterium | reverse complement strand
CCTCCATTTATAATGATCACTTCTCAACCAAATCTCGGTTAAATTATTAAATTTGTGATCTCTTTCTATTTGTGAAGGATCCAGGTGGCTGTGATAATCAATGATGGGCATTTTTTGGGCATGATTATGGTAGAGTTCTCGGGCCTCTTCTGTGTTCAACAAAAAATTCTCATCCATAAAAGGTGTTTGAAAAGAAGAATTTTCTCCCATTATTATCACCTCATTTCCCCTTTTTTACCTCCCATACCAATCTCTATTCCTAATAGCTAAAATCCAATGGTTCAAAATTTTTCCAGTCAGTAAAGTTAATCATCCCATATCTTTCATCCGTAGATTGAATATAGGGGGGGTAAGCATGCATAATGGCGGAGTTTATAAGTTCTTCCGAAGGCTTTATCCCATCAAAGGGAGCAATCATCAAGCTAAATTGCTGCCTGCCGCCTCTGAAAGAAGGGGCACATGACATATAAGATTCCGCAAATTTTAAGGCCACCTTTTGAGCCAGACCCAATCTTTCCGTGTTATACTTCAACTGCTTCCCCGTATAAACTCCAAAGGGATTTATAAAGAGCTTATCCATCCCCTTTTCTTTTCGTAAGCGAGCCCGGCTAAATGCAAAATTATTATCGGCTGCAACACTCTGCGCCAAAAGAATTCCCCGCTCGTTTACAGAAAATGACACAAAACCACAAGTAATGGCGTTGTTGCTGGCATCTACTTCTTTATTATCGCTAAATTGCTCATAATTAAAATCGAAGTAAGTAAGATCCCCCAAGAAATTATGTTTGTAGACCCTAATGGGACTTTCTTTTGACCCCCTGAAAGAAGGCACGATTTCCAGGGGCATGACTTCCCGCCACCTGGTGTCATAGCCCCTGTACAACTTTTTCACTTTGGCTTTATCAGTCCCATAATCAGCAGTTAAGGGGTAAGAAATATCAACATCTACGAATAAGTAAGGAAGATCCCCCGCTATCATATACTTTTTTTCATAAGAAACCATCTTGAGCATTTTATCGCTCAAGTGCAGCTTTCCTTTTTCAGTTATTGTTGCTACTTTTCCCTCTATCCCGCTTACTTCATATTCAACTTCACCGGCAGAAACCAGGCGGTTTTGATAATTGACAGAAGTAGTAAAAGACCCCTTGTCGGTTACTGCTTGTCCGTTATAATACAATACCAACTCATTATGGGTGTTTATTCTTAATTCCAGGTGTGAATTGCCGATAACAGAGGAGGAAATATAAGTAGAACTTTCTTCTTCCGCATTACCTTCATTATTTCCTTCATTTAAATGAATTTTTCTTTCCCTGCCTTCAAAAACCAGGTTAACCTCTTTCCGGCCAAAACTTTCCCGGGAAAAAGCCGTTTTAACGCCTTTCCCGGTAAGAAGGGTGCTTTCGTTATTGCTTGCAAGTCTTATTAAGCCCTTCTTCCTTCCTTCCCCCCTGTAAAAGCGGGACGGGAATACAGCTTTCACCCCGGGGTCTTCCTGCACCCTATTTTGTTGAAGGGCAGAAGAAAGAATGTTTTCTGACTGAGCAAGATTGTTGCGGGCCCTCTCTATGGCTTGCTGTAATCGGGGCTTGCACATCACCGGCGTAGATAACCCAAAGTGAGTGGTAGAGGTGGCAAGCAACCTCTGTTTCCTGGTTTGCTCCACTTCTGTTTTAATTTCTTCGGCATAATCGGCCACTTCCAGGGCATATTCCGATATCATTCTACTGCGATCTATACCTGTCCACAGCTTAGTATTTTCTAATTTATCCGACCACGGCGAATAGCCGTCAAAAGAGCCATCTGCCAAGTCCTGTCCCACACTGACTTCTCCCACAGGAGGATGATTCTGTAAATAAGCATAGGGTGTATCAAATTTCACGTAGGGCAACTTGTTTAACTGGCGGATAAAAATATTGAGCCCTCCATCCAAAAGCGGCTCTTGAAAACCCAACCCGAAAGAAAAAGTAGTATTCAAATACCCCTGCCAGAAATCATCGTCAGCATCCATGTCCAGCAAGACCAGAAGATCGCAGGGTGATTTCATCTTTCTCTGTTCCCGGCGCAAGCTTTTTATAAGGTGAACAAGTCCAAAATTTTCATAGACATCTCCGGGGTTAATTGCCGGCAAAACAATTATTTTATCTTTCACACCGGGAGCAGTATACCATAAGGGGTTATACCTTTTCTCTACCGGCAACAGGGGGATAAAATTACTAAAACCATTAAAGGGAATACAACTGTAAAAAACAGAGAATGCTTCTATTCCGGCCTGCTGATACAATCTGATTAATCCGGGAGTCATCATGCATTCCTGGGGTCTAACCACCGGGGCATAATGGTTAAAAACATCTTTGACCCCGGAGCCACCTTCATTGGAAATCGCCCTGCGCATGTTTTCCCTAAAATCTTCCTCCATATCGGCAGAAACCAGGCCATTATTATAGGACATTATTTCGATTTCGTCATAATTTTGCTCTACCCGTCTTTTTAACCTTTCAACCAGCTCCGGGCAGTGCTTTCGCATATTATTTTCCAATGAAAAATAATTTTCTATATCCCATGTTCCCTTGACCGGAATCCCTTTTTGGTTGTACTTATCCAGGATATCAAGAATATATTTGATAAGCCTGATATCCTTACCAACACCATATTCGTCCGGAGTGTCTCCCCTATAGGAATGATACATATTGACATGAAACCTGAAAGCAACACTGATCTTTACATCTTCCAATTTGCCGGTCAATTTTCCCATTCATTCCATCCTTTCTATTAAACTACTTTAAGTTATCCTCTTTTTGCGCCAGATAAAGCTCGTCATATTTCTTACCGGTACAATCTTCACAAACTTTTTGGGTCTCTTCATCGGCGTCTTCCTTCCTGCCTCCGCCTTCCAGGCGGTCGATTTCATCCATCATAATTTTGTGAGTAGCAGGGGTTATTTTAAATCTAAGACTGATTATAAATCCAATCAAAACAAAAATAATCGGGATAAATGCAAACATTGCACGTAAAGCCTGTTCGGTATCCGGAGTTTGCGCCTGTCCGGCTTCATATCCTATCAACGTCAATGAAACTCCTACCATGAAAGCCACCAGGCCGTTTACTATTTTGCGGAGCAAAGTCATCATCCCCGAATAAGTGCCTGCCCTTTTGTCCCCGGTAATGAGTATGTCTACATCAGTTACTTCAGGAAGGATGGCCCAGGGCATAACCGTAACTCCGGCCATACCAAAGCCTATAACTGCCGCACCGGCGGCCATTATCGGCACCGGAGTATCCGGGGTAAAGCTAAAAGCAAATATCATCCCTGCTATCCAAACTATAGCCCCCAGCATATAAGCTTTACTTTTTCCCCACACGTTGCCAATTTTTATATGGATGGGCATGGCTACTCCCTGGGAGATAAAAAGTGCGGCTCCCAAAATGGGCAATAAGCCCGGATCGCCCAGGTAATATGTAAGAAAATACATAAACATGGCCATAATAGTATCCAGACCTGCAAAACCGGCAACGTACATAAGCACATGTAACCTGAAAGACCGATTTACAAAAACGGAGAAAAAGTTTGTAAAAATTTCTTTTAAGGTTTGCCTTTGAGCTTCCCCGTAATCGGCACGGACTTCCCACGTCCCTAAAAAAACTGCAATATAAGGCAGGGAGAAAAATAAAGCAAAAATAAGCCCCATCATCATGTAACCCGTAACTTCATCAGGAAAGTAAGAAATAATGGGCTCAGCCCCTACCAGACAAATTCCAGAAGAAAGACCGGATGCAAATTGCTTAAAACCGCTGAGTTTACCCCTGGTTTTATAATCCAGTGACATTTCTGCATTCAGGGCAGTATAGGGAACCATTAGAATTGTGTAACTGGTATTAAAAAGGATATAAAGCAAAAGGTAATAAAAAAACAGTGCTGCCTGAGTTTCGATATTCACCGGCACCCAAAGGAGGAAAAAAAACAAACCAGATGGCACCAGACCAATGAGAAAATAAAATCGCCGACGTCCAAAGCGGGTTCTAGTGCGATCAGAGATATAACCCATGATGGGATCGGAAACACCGTCCCATACCTTTCCTATAGCAAAAACCAGACCTGCATAAAAGGGAACCATTCCCACTACATCGGTAAGAAAAATTAACAAAAAAGTACCGATGATAACCAGGGAACCACCGCCCAGGAAATCACCCATTCCATAGGAAATATAATTGTGCAACTTTACCGGTCTTTCCATAATATTAACCTCCTCAAGAATTCTCTATCTGTGAGTACATTAAACTATCGCTGCACCCTTCCCGAATCTGCTCCTTCTGCTAAATTTTGTACTTCTTCCACCGAGGCCATGTTCAGGTCACCGGGGATAGTATGTTTTAAGCATGAAGCCGCTGCAGCAAATTCTATCGTATCTTGAGGATCCCATTCATGGAGCAAACCATAAATCAGTCCAGCGGCAAAAGCATCTCCACCCCCTACCCGGTCCACTACATGAATGGTGTACCGGCGAGAATGATAATAAGTCGTGCCATCATAAAGCAAACCCGACCATCCATTATCCGAGGCCGAGTAACTTTCCCGTAAAGTAATAGCTACATATCTAAAGTCAAAGTTTTCTTTTAACCTACGGGCAACTTCCATGTAACCTTTTTCGTCCAATTCAGCTTTTTCCACATCTGTATCACCCGCTTTGATTCCAAAAACTTGCTCGGCATCTTCTTCATTGGCAATTGCCACATCTACATAGGGCATTAGGGAGCCCATTACCTCCCCGGCTTTTTCCCGCGACCATAATTTTTTCCGGTAGTTTAAATCACAGCTAATTGTTGCCCCCATGTTCCTGGCAATCTTGCAGGCCTCAAGGGTAGCTTCCGCAGCACTGTCGCTAAGGGCGGGGGTTATGCCAGTAAAATGAAACCACCTGGCATCACTCAAAATAACCTGCCAGGGAAAATCACCTTTTCCTGCTTCGGATATAGCAGAATTCGTGCGATCATAACTCACAGTAGAAGGCCGCTGAGAGGCGCCTTTCTCCAGAAAGTACAGTCCCAGCCTATTTCCACCCCGATCAATATATTGAGTATTAACGCCAAACCTGCGTAAGTGATTCAGCGCTCCCTGCCCGGGAGGGTTTTGGGGGAGGCGGGTCACAAAAACACTATCCAGGCCATAATTGGCCAATGAAACTGCCACATTTGCCTCTCCACCACCGTAGGTCAACTCCAGGTTTTCTGCCTGGATCAACTTTTGCACTCCGGGGGGTGAAAGGCGCATCATAATTTCCCCAAAAGTGACCACTCTTTCCAAGATAAAACCTCCTTTCCTAAAAATATTACCCCTTTCTGATTTCCATAATTTTTTCCCGAAAAGCTTCGGCAGTTCTGGTTACCTCATCATAATCTCCTTTTTCTGCGCCCCTGGTCAGTTCACTGCCCACACCGACTGCCAGACAGCCAAAACGGAACCACTCCTGAACATTATCCAGGTTAACGCCCCCCGTGGGAATAAATTCTGCCTGCGGAAGAGGTCCCTTAAGAGTTTTAATAACTTGAGGGCCAAAAAGGTTGCCCGGGAAAAATTTAACTACATCACTACCCGCTTCCAAAGCTCCTATAACATCATTAACCGTCATACTACCGGCCATATTTAGCACCTGGTAACGATTGCACATTTTCACTACCTCCGGGTTTAAGCCCGGACTAACCACAAATTCAGCACCGGCTAATATGGTAAGGCGAGCAGTCTCCGTATCCAGAACTGTCCCCGCGCCCAGTAATACTTCGTCCCGGGGAAATTTCTGTTTGAATTGAGGTAAAGCATCCATGGCTCCCGGAACAGTCATGGTAATTTCGATGATATCAATACCGCCTTTCTTGACCGCTTCTGCTACCTGCAAAGCCTGTTGAACAGTATCTCCGCGAATGACGGCTATAATTCCCGTATCCATAATTCGCTGGAGATTTCTCATTTTTTTTAGCATGGCAAAAGCTTAAACCTCCTTTTCCCCATCAAGCCGGGGGTGATATTCTTTTCCATTGCAATGCGGAACATTGCAGCACCTCTATGCAAAGACCACAGCCCATACATTTTTCCTCTTCTACGACACAGCATTCATCTAAATTCTGAATAGCACCATGATAGCAAATCTCCTCACATGCACCGCATCCGGAACATTCTTTTTCATCTATGGAAACCACCAACCGCCGGGAGCGATCCACGGCATTAGGGGTGATAATCTTATCATTTACCACCCCACGTAACTCCTGCAGTGAAGAATATCCTTTTCTTTCCATAAATGCTTCTAAAAACTGAAGATAATTTTCAATGACTTGAAAACCTTCCATGTAAATAGATGTGCATAATTGCACATTGTTTGCACCGGCCAAAATCAATTTGACTACATCCTCGCCGGAAGATACCCCACCACTACCACTGATAGGTACCTTCACCTGCGGATAAGTCTCAGCAATCCAGCGTAAGGTGTAATGTAGGGCCCATGTGCCGCCATGCCCTGCAAATCCCCCGTGCATGATAGGCCTTTCCTTTTCCACATCAATCTCCAAACCGGTAAAACGGCTGAACATTACCAGGCCTTCTGCACCTCTTTCTTGCAAGGCCAGCGCTGCTCCCACCGGATTGGATAACTGGGGAGTAAATTTAGGAAATACGGGAATAGAAACCTGCTGTTTAACCAGTTCCAGAGTTTCCACCGCTTTCTCAGTCCAGGCATCTCCCGTTCCCAACACTACCGTGCTAAAAGGACAAGAACGATTAAGTTCCAGGGCACATGCCCCGGCCTCTTCCAAGGTGTGGGAATACTCAAGCCAACTTTCCTCACTGACACAGTTAATACTGGCTATGACCGGGATTTCCAGAGCCTCCCTGGCCCTGGAAACTTCCCGTGCATAACGTTCTAACCCCCAGGGGCTCGCCTGCTCAAAACTGTAAAAAGTAGTAGATTTCATAGGCCCGCTTTCTCTTCGTAACAGCGAAAAGCATGGTGTTGGCGTTCTTCTGGTATATTCTTCCTCAAACAAAGTTTTCATGACTATTGCCGCTGCTCCCGCTTCTTCAGCACGGCTCATTAAATCCAGCGTGCCGCTGATACCAGAAGAACCAACTATCAAGGGGTTTTTTAATTTCAGCCCCCCATAGTTTACTTCCAAATCAATCATCTAAAGGCGCCCCCTTTTTCTTCTCCATTTATCCCATCCTTACAAATTATTCTATAAATATTTAAATAACAGTGTTCATCATTTCAGCTTAATCTTCATAATAGTAGTCTCTCACAGGTTCCCGCTGTTCCATTTTCATGTTTCCATCCGAGCCACGCCTAAATACCAGGTACTTTTGCCAATCCGGATCTTTATGCGGCAGGGAGACATTATCTTCATAACGCTGGAAGCGCAGGTGAGGCCCCCGACTCTCATCTCTTTCTCGCGCAGCTTTTAGTACCATCTCTGCCAGAGGGAACATGGCTCTGGTTTCCAGGGCATAAGTTATTCCATTCTCGTCTTTACTTACTCCCTGAAGCCACAATTCATTCAATTGCTCCAATCCTTCATCCAATCCCTCGCCGGTGCGCACTACGCTGGCATACCGGCTCATTAGCTGCTGCACTTTTTCCCTTGATTCTTTTGCCGGTAAACCCCGGTGGTGATCAACTGCGGCAATTTCTTCCTGCAACGCATTTTCAGGGGTCGTACCAGAATCAGGATAGTCTTTTTTAAGGGCCTTAAATGCAGCCTGCTCACCACATATGCGGCCAAAAACCTGCCCATCCAGGAGTGCATTCCCTCCGGGGCGGTTAGCTCCGTGTTGCCCCCCGGCACATTCGCCGGCAGCATACAACCCCTTAACAGAGGCCTCTCCCCTGGAATTAATCTTGATTCCTCCTTGAAAATGCTGACTGCATGAACCTATCTCCACCCAATCACCTGCTACGGGATCAATACCTCTTTCCTGTAGCCACTTTATCGACTCGGTGTTGATCTCTTGTAATCTATCTGCCGGTGAATTCTCCCTTCTTTCTTTTCCAAGGTCAAACTTCATTTCATTTTGATAACGCCGCTGCAAGTCAGGATCCAATTTATTAAAATCAAAACCGGTGGGGTTGGTAGTATAATCTAGATAAACCTTCCTACCGGCACGCCGTTCTTTATACACCGCTATGTCAAATTTGTGGGTTTCTTTCTCATATGTTAAGGGCCAGGTGGCGCCTTTTTGGAACATGGTGTCGTATATTTCCATGGGTGACGTTCCTTCCGGGAAATATTTAAATACGAATTCTTCTCCTGCATCGTTAACAAAACGAGGAATGGCACGCATCATACTTCCGGAACAATTTAGTTTGGTTGCCAGAGAAGCAATTCCGATTTGAATAAATTCCATATTCACCAATTCCGCTCCCACCAGATAACTGGCCGTAAAAGCATCACCGCTATTACCCCTGGGAAATACATTCTCCGCGTAAATTTCTCCGCCACCGCCTGTGGCCATAATTACCGCACCAGTTTCAATAGCAATAAACTCTTCATTGCCCGGTTCCTCTTCTACCAGAGCAAGAGCCCCACAAATTTCACCATGGGATACCAGCAGGCGAAATACTTCGCAGTTCTCTAAAGTATCTACCCCGGTTTTCTGAAAATATTCCACCAATTTTTCTTCAATATTAACCGCTGTACGAGGTCCTGTATAACATGCTCGGGCATAATCGGAACCGTCAGTAACAAATTGATAAGGATATCCTTCCTCATTTTTAACAAAGGGAACCCCGATATTATCCAGGAAGTTATAGGCCTCAGCAGATTTGGTAGCCAGGATACGCGCCAGATGAGCATCGGATACCTTGCCTCCGATTTCATAAATATCCTCCGCATGGTAAAACCAGGCATCTTCGGTAGCCGGTTCGGTGAAAGGCAAAGTAGCATGAAAAGCCATCCGGTCAGAGCATGCTACGGCAGTAACGCCACTGTATCCTATTTTTCCTTTAGTAGCCAAAATCACTCGCCCATTATTACCAATTTTTTCATCAGCGGCTATGGCTGCACGTAAACCGGCTCCACCGGAACCTACTACTAAAACATCACATTTCTCTCTACGCAATTGTTGGGTCATGTTAATCCTCCCTTTCTCCGTGATATTTAAGGATTAGAATTCCTAATACTCCTTCGAACCAATCTATATCCGCAAAACTTCCTGTTTTACTCCGGAATTAAAGCCACCTTGACCGCTTCCTTTTTCTCCATTAATTCCATCCCTTCTGTTGCACTTTCCAGGGGAAGGCGATGAGTGATCATTTTGGCAAATGTATCCATCTTTCCCCTGATGAGTTGGAGCGCCATATAAGTGTGGCGAACATCACTAACCCACACTCCCTGTAGATGCAAGTTCTTGTGGACCAACTCTTCGAATATTTCCAGTTCTAAACCGCCGGCTGGTTCCCCAAACCCCACAGACAAATACGCCCCTCCTCGACGCGTCAGTGATATCCCTTCCTTAACCGCCTCTTTGGAACCTGCAGCTTCCACAGCATAGTCAACTCCAAGACCGTCAGTAAGTTCCATTATTTTTTCTCGTCGTTCTGCTGCCGATAGCTCATTTCTGTTAAGGGTAATGTCAGCGCCAAAATCCCGGCATAGTTTTAACCTATCGGCAGTTCCACCTATTGCCACAATTTGAGCAGCACCGCAAGCTGCAGCAAAAGCCATTGCAAATAAACCAAGGGGGCCGGGACCTTGAACCAGCACAGTATCGCCAATCCCGGGCGAAACCAGATCAAAAGCATGAGCAGCAGTAGAACCAGAGCAAGTAGCGCCTACAACTACTGCCGGATCTATGTGGGGAGGGAGGCTAAACACGCTGGTAGATTCATCAAGAAGAATGTGGCCGGAATACCCCCCTCTCAGATGAGGAGGCTCCTTGCACCCTCGGTTGATACCATACACCAGTCTATTCGAACATAGCGCAGGTTCTTTAATTATTTTACAATAATAACAGCGATCACAGCTGATCCCCCTGTGCCAGAGAATAAGATCCCCCTCCCTGATTTTTTGTCCTTCCACTGACTCTTTATCACCCTTAATACCGGCAACCCATCCCACTCCTTCGTGGCCCAAAATTATAGGCAAAGGAGTGCGAGGATCTTTCCCTCTCCACATATGGGCATCCGAACCGCACACACCGGCGGCAGCTATTTTCACCAGCAATTGACCTTTTGCCGGTTCAGGAAGCGGATATTCCCACTTTTCTAAAGGAGCATTAAATTCCGTTAAAACCATGGATTTTGTTGAACTCAAACTCTATCACCCCTCCTTAAAAGTATCCTTGCAATTTTTCGTTCTTACGAAATAATATTATACTTAACTTATTTTTATTTTACAGAATCACGTTCAATCAGTTTCACCGGAAATTTATGCACCATGGCTTCCTTCCGGCTATCCCGGTTGATTAATTCCAATATCTTATGGGCAGCCATTCTACCCATATCATAAAAAGGCTGGCCGATAGTGGTTAAGGGAGGATTGATTAATTGCGAAAATTCCAGGTTGTCATAACCCACTACAGAAATGTCCTGCGGGATTTGCAAGCCGGATTCATGAATAGCCTTTATCGCTCCAAATGCCTTGGGATCACTGGTGGCAAAAACCGCTTCCGGAAGCGGTTTTTGATTTAATAATTTCATCATGGCATAATAACCTCCTTGCCAACCTTTGTGACCATGCGTCACCAGCTTTTGATCTTGCTCTATACCTTTAGCAAAAAACGCGTTTTGAAAACCACTATACCGCTGTCTGTATAGGTCTAAATCCAGGGAACCATTGATAAACCCAATTCGTGTAAAACCTTTACTTAATAAATACTTGCCTCCTACAAAACCACCCTGGTAATTATCCGCAATTACGGCATCAATATCTTCATTTAAATGTCTTAAAAGTAAAACTACAGGAAAACCTTCTTCTTTTAATTGTAAAAGGTGCGTGCTAGCTCCTGTAGCAGTGGAACATATCAACCCGTCTACCATGCGCATGCGCAGTCCTTCAATTAATTGTTCTTCACGTTCAAGGTTATCATAGGTATCTCCCAAAACCAGGTTGTATCCAAAATCATCCAGAGCATCGGTAATTCCCTTAATGGCATTAGGAAACACCAGGCTTTGATAATTTGGAATGATTAATCCCAAAGTTTTGGAGCGACCCACTTTTAGTCCTCGAGCAACGGTATTGGGTTGGTAGTTAAGTTCTGCTATCGCCTCCAAAACCTTCTGACGAGTTTTTTCCATTACCGGCGCACTGCTTGTTAAAGTCCGTGACACAGTGCTGATAGAAACTCCTGCTTTTTCAGCCACGTCTTTAATGGTAGTCACAATATTTCTCCCCCGTAGTTATCAAAATCTCCTTTTCTAACTTCAGTTTTAACCTGGCTATGGCTACTTTCATAAATAGCTTCTATTGACGCCAGCACACCGGCAACATTCTCCAGGGAACAATAATATGGTTTACCTTTAACCACCCATTGCCTAAAAGCCTCCAAACTTCTTCCCATGGCATGAACACCCCGGACTTCGGGAGTATAATTCGGCACGGAAGTTTTAATAAAATTCACACTGGAAAAGAGCTCCCGGAAAGTGCATATGGCAGTCCCTTTCGATCCGTAAATTTTCACCATGGCAGGCTGTTCCGGCATCGCTACCATGGAACTGGTAACCTGAAGAAGGGAACCATTTTCAAGTTCCAAAATTCCCATGCACAGATCTTCTACTTCAGTATGGAAAAATTTCTGTTGGGAACTAAAACCTGCCGCTTGAACAGGAGTTAACCCAAAAGACCACAACAACAAATCAAGGCCGTGAGAACCATGGGTAATTAGGGTGCCACCTCCTGATTTTTCCCATTGGGCATGCCATTGGCTTTTTTGAAAATATTCGTTGCTCCGGGACCATGGTATATTGCAAATCCCATAATGCAATTTCCCAAGGTCACCATTTCGAGATGCTTTGGCCATTCGGTAACAAGCTTTATCATAGCGGTATTGATAGTTAACACCGATTTTAACTTTGCACTCCCGAGCTAAATTCAAGGCCTCATTCGCTTCTGTGAAGTGGCGTGCTGCCGGTTTTTCGCACAGAACATGGATTCCTCTGGTAATATATTCCTGCATTACCGGGAAATGAAGATGATGGGGAAGGGCTATGTATACAGCATCCATTTGTAAATTACGAGCCATTTCAACATAATCATCATAAGCAGAAGCATTTCTAAAATAGGAAGCATAGCGGCGGGCTTTTTCAATATTGCGAGCATAAAAACCTACAACTTGAATATTCTTATTCAATTTGGCAAAAACGCTCATAAACCTGGTTATTTCTCCACAACCGATAATGCCCAAACGCAGTTTCCGCATTTTCTTCCCCCTATTTCTTTAATCAAAGAAAACTGCCTCGAACAATTTTCTTCACTTCCGGAGTTGCCAAACTAAAGACAAAGACCCGGAGACAAATAACATATCCTATCTAATTTCATTCGCAACTATGCAAACGTTTTCATTTTAAATTTCTATAAATAAAAAATAAATCCTCCTTCAATTTATTATCCCAAATAAGATTTTCATACTCACAAAAAAATGCTAAAAAAGGAATGATATGAATGCAGAATTATTTGCACCTTTTTTTAATCTATTTCTATACTCGAGAGAGACAAAGGGGTAACCTCAAAATTTGCATTTTCATCAATTTCAATTAAAGTTCCTCCTCTTTGCCGGGAGGAATGGACAATTCCAATATAGGCCAAATAATCTATTGATTTTCCATATGTAAGCCTGATACCACGGTAGGTAATAGAAAAATCGTTGTAGTGATCATGCCCCACAAACACGCCTTTTGTACTTCCTAATTCTATCATTTTGCTAAAAAGGGAACTGCGGTAGAGAGGGGCAGAAACTTTTTCTACTTTATGGCCGTAAAAATAATTCACTTCAGAGCTCTGATTATCCCTTTGATATAATTCCCAAGCATCATCAAATTCATTAAGGGGAATATGGAAAAAAGCGAGGGAAGAAGGCAGGCTGTTTAATTTGTAATGGGTTGAAATTGTCTTCAATTGTTCCTCGTACCAATTAACCTGGTCTTCACGGATATAATCGTAATGAAGCACCCAAAAGGGGTGAATATAAGAGTGGGAATCGAACATCACCAGGGAAGTATTCAAAGTTCCATCAGGGTTTGCAATATTGATAAAATGATTGCTCAAACCTGTTACATTTTCCGGACCTCTCTGAAACAAACAGTTCCTGCTATCTTCATAAACCTCACACAACTTTTCCAGAGGATACCATGAACATACCTCCTCATCATGGTTCCCAAAAGTAACTGTCCAGGGTATCTCGAAAGATTCCATAAAACCGGCAAAGAGCCTGGTTGCCTGCAAATTATTTCCGCTTCCCGATAAGAATGGAACGGGATATGCCACATCACCACTTACCACTATCAAATCCGGCTGAGCGTGATTTATTAACTGCCTTATAGCCCGGAAGGCCATTCTGTCCCTTTTAAAACTAATAAAACTATTGCCTATATGTAGATCACTCAAATGCAAAATATTAAATTTTTTTGCCTCGTTCTTTATAATGCGCCAGTGACCTGAGCCATCCCGGTAGATTTTTTTACGAGGTTTGTTGTTTTCTTTTAAATTCGTATTGTAAGCTACATTTGATTTAGGGGAAAGCAATCCGGCATTAATTCGACTCAGGTAAATATTTAACATTATACCCCCTACTACCAGGGCTCCTATAATAAGCAAAGAATAAAAATCGGTTCCGATTATAATTAAAAATACTATTAAAACAAAAAGAATATACCTGCTTAATCGTTTTTTTATTCTGTGAGCTTTTCCTCCTGTTAAAACACTTAATCTTTCAGAAATTTTTTTTCGCATTCTTCTGACCTCACAAGCCGGGTTTTAATCAAAATCACAAATCAGTAAATACCGGTATCTACTTCTGTTTAAATAAATTATTTTTTAACTACGGAAAGAATATAATAAAACATCTTTTCTTGAAAAGTTTTTCGGCTTTCGGTGTTTATTACTTAAATAAATTGCAACTGTTAAATTCATATACTCCATTCTTATATTACAACATAATCTTTCACTCTTCCTCTTTTAAGATATATAGCAGCATTTTTGAGTTGTTTGGCTTTCTTTGCCAAATAGAAATAATTATTGGTATAATTGGATGCACTTAAATATAAAGGAAGTAATCTGTGAAAATATTTTGTTAGAAAGAGGTGAATCGGTACAATGGATAAAATAGTGGTCTATTATTCACTTGAAGGCAACACCAGGTTTATCGCAGAGTGCATAGGAGAACATTTTGATGTAGACTTTCAGGAACTCAAACCCGTAAAAGAGCTTTCAAAAGTTGAACCCATCAAACATATATGGGGCGGCAAGCAAGTCATGATGCGTGAATCCCCTAAACTCAAAGAATATAATTTTGACCTCCATAAGTATGATTTGATTTTTTTGGGGACACCCGTGTGGAGTTTTAACTTTTCCCCTCCAATAAGAAGTTTCCTAAAAGAAAACTCCATTTCGGGAAAAAATATTGTCCTTTTTTGCACCCATATGGGGATGCCCGGCAAAACACTGCGCAATCTTGAAAAAGAATTGGCAGGCAATAATATTAAAGGGGCGTTTGATTATAAAAATGTCTTAAAAAATAAAGAAAAAGTGAAGAAAAAATTACATGAGGACTTAAGCAAGCTGGAAGGAAAATTCTAAATTAATAACGGATAGAAATATTTGCATATTATATTCCTCCGGATCTTTTCCGACGTCTTCTTTTCTTATTAACCACATTATTTATAAACTGATCCACTTCTTCCTGAATAACGCTCATGGGAGTCATAGAACCTACCCAGGAATCCCCTTGTAATTTTAAAGTAGGAACACCGGCTTTTTCTTGAACTTCCTTACGGGCAATGGAAAAAACACTCTGGCTTTGTTTACAAGCATGATGACCGCAAAAGATAGCACCGTTGACACCAAACTCTTTAATAATGTGAATCAGATCATTTACCCACCGTAATGACATGGAATCACCCCCCATTTGCCTGGTCATAAAAGCATTCCATGCGTTTTCAACAATACCGTCAAGAATACTCTCGCGGGTGCTTAAATCAATGGGTTGGGTAAAATTAATCTGGAGCATGTCCCCCATATTAATAATTCCCTTTTCATCCATCCATTCGTAAAAACCAAGCAAGTCGTAATAATAACTTACATAAGTCCAGAGCACCCGGGCAACTTCTTCTCGAGTTTGGTAATGTGGATCTTCAAGATTACGGCGAGCCACTTCTACCATTTTTTGCAGTGTCGCTATACCTTCATCCCTTCCCCACATGGCAAAGCGAACTCCAATAATATAGAGAGAAAATATTCCCGGCACGGGGCAGGGCATTTGCTTTTTTAATTCCCAAAGATCATAATACAATTCCGTGCAGCGATTCGCTTTTGCTGCCACTTCCCGCATTCTTTCCTCTTTTACTTCTTCCCCGGCATAATCTTCCAGTATAGCAAATAACTTTCTATAGCTGTTTTTAAAAAATTCGTATCCCCGCTGCGTATTATCCGGTGGCTTTTGTATCACAAACTGAGGAATTTCGAGGTATCTGGCCAAAAACTCGTGAATTTTAGCATTCATATCACAAGCCCCCGGAGCTGCTGAAATCACGGCATCAGGCTTAAAATCCACTCCTGTAAGCACAGAGCCAATTTCCACCGAATTTGCCGAACAAATATGGTCAGGCATTCCCATTCCCATAGCATAATCCCAGTATCTTTGACCCTGCCCCTCCAGGGCTACTACTCCCATGGTAGTAAGAACTTCACTGGTAAGAGGAAATAGATTATCAAAAAAATGAATTATTTCCGGGTTAAAGTTAAAAGGAAGAAGGATAACTTTTTTACCTTCTTCTCGCGCCTGCCTGGCTTCTTTAAGCCACACATTGAGCATTTTTATGTAAGACATACTTGCTTCCTGGATAGATGGCCTTAAGATGCATCTTATGCTGTTTGCTGAATCGGGAGGAAGCACTTTAATTAAACCTTCCAGTTCGGCTTCGCTCATTACCTCCGGAAATTTGGTCATAACCTCAAAAAGTCCATACACCCGATTAAAAAGACCTTCCTGTAGTATTTTCTCGTTAGCACTCATTCCCCGTCACTCCTATCAAATGGCAACTTTATCAAAACATAAACTTCCGGGCGTTCTTAGTGGTTCTTTAGTAATAATATTTCTTGAAAATATACAGTTCTCCTGCCCATTATATTATCTGCCAGATTATGCTTAGGAAGTGTATTGTCTTATTTTTCTAACTATTTTTTTCATATTATTTCTGATATAATGTATTTGAAAAAGATAACTCCTAAATTTACACATTTGTCAAACAAACAACAAAGCGTGCAGCTATTGGGGTGATTTTATGAAAAGCACTTTTAAATCAAAAGCGTTAGAAGCTAATTTAACTCAGACAAAACAAGACCAGATAGATTTTCCGGAAAAGCATCATTGGTTTCTTTCTTTATCTGCTTCATACTGGGGTATAAACAAAAAAACGGAAAATTTTATTAAAGAGTACAACCATGCATACCCCGATTACGCTTTTATTATCAAAAGTTTGCACAAGATCAGCGTAAATGATTTGTGGCTTTATAATTCAGTGGAAGAATCGGAAGAAGCCTTGCTTTTTTTGGTAGATATTTTTGAAGAACTACAAAATAAAGAACTGGAAGAAAAATTGCAGGAACAATTAGTTAGAACACTTTTCGTGTTTGTAGACAAACTTGCCAAAGAAGAGAACTATCCACCCCGGGTAATTTGGAAATGCTTGGATTTGATTGAACAGGGAATGGCTAAAAATGAAGAGATCTACCTGCGGAATGCGAGGCACTTTAAAATGTATCTAAGAAAATTGGCCAAAGTTCCAGAGTTTAATCAAAAAATTTGCGAAATTACCAAAGAAATCCTGCGGAAAAGCTGTGCATACTGGGAAAATACCACTAATATCGAGGAATGGATAGAAAGCAAATCAGAACTTTTTCTTCCCGAAAGTCGGGAAAAAATAAAGCAACTTGGGAAAATATTCTTTAAGGATCTATCAGAGCAAATCGAAGCATCTCAAGAATGGAACGAAATTGAGTCAAACCTCTTTTTTGAAGAAATTGCCAACTATTATCGGCATTTTATCGAAGAACTCGAGCTTTCCATAGAAAAGATATATTATCTTTTATACTTGTTGCATTTACCGGGAATGATTCCCCTTAAAAATCACCTCCTCTATGATCTGAATAGATTACTCAAGACAGTTTTAGCAGAACTTGCCAACAAAGATATCTATCCTTTCATTGATATTATGTTTAACCTTTTCATTGATCTTAGAGAACAGCACACCGGCACAATTTTAGATTGTCAACTTACACTGGGAAAAGAAATTGCCGCCATTGAAGACCAGGAAATCATCAATCATTACATAGAGAAACTAATTGAGTTTGGTTTTGTATTCCCGGGAAAAATTGAAATAACTGATGACTGGGTAACCAAAGCCAACCCAAACCATGTAAAAAATATTAGAGTTTGGCTGGAATTAATCGGGACCTCGCCTTATAATTTTAAAAAACTTTTGTCGGCTCTTCTGGTTAATCTAAAACTTGGCGGCATTTTTATCTCTGACACTGATCTTTTTCAGCGTGATATTACTAAATTGCTAAACGCAAATATCGGGTCAGTATTTAAACAGGTCAAGCAATTAGCCAGAGTTTTTCCGGTATATTATAACGAAATCGGCGCCGAAGGAGATCTACGCGATTACAGCACAGCTATAGATGAACTCTCCGGTAGAAAAGACCGGCTCATGCATTTTGTCAGAAAGCAAATTCACGCCGAAAGTAACAACATGCATGTAGAGCTTATAAAAAAAGTAGCCGGTTTTTGGTACAATGGTGATTTAAAACCACTACAAGCTATACTTCCCAGCGACGTTATCGAATTCATTGATGTAGAAAGTGAGTATTTTGTAGAAATAAACTTCCTCATGAATGAAGTATGCGAACACTTTAACGTTGACTTTGAAGGACTTTTGAAATTACCTGAAGATGAGGTCGCAGAATTTATTCAAAACCAGAGTTCGGTGAATGAAAGAGATAAAAAACGATTAATATATCTTCTTCATATGAACAAACTTTTATTAGCTAAATATTCTTTAGAGGCCAACAACATCATTGATGTTTTGTCACGCAGTAATTTTTTCCAACAAGATGATATCAAACAACTACAAGAATTTTTGGAACAAAATTTGCATCAACAAGCCCTGGAACAAGTATATGCTTTTATGGAAGATTTAAACGAAATAATACTGGACGACACTATAACTGAACCTGTTGAAAACATTTATTATAAAAGGCATATAGCCATAGGGATTCCTTCAATGTACGGAGAATACAGAGAACCGAAATTTGAAGCCCTGGGCCTCATTTACAGACTGGAACAGTTAGCCTCTCATTTGTTTGAACGATTACTAAAAGATTTACCCCTGGAAAATTTTTCACCGCACACTCTTGATGAAGTATATGCATTGCTTGTTCAATTCAAAAAAGGACTTGAGTTAGATGGCATAGTAAACCAAAATTTTAATTCTACCCTGGAGATGATTCGGCACAGCCTTTTTTCACCCAGCGTTACATTGGGGCAGTATATAAACATTTTCAGATTCATGTCCGGACATATCAAAGAAGCAATAAATAAGTATTTTATGAGGTTTTACGATGAAGCTCTTAATATTGTAGTCCCTCAAATATACGATGATTCAGCCGAAACGCTCATGAACGTATCTGAAATTTTTTACCGGGATATATTATCCTCCTCCTTTTTAATGCAGGAACTTGATAATTTCCTGGCTAACTTAATCAATGTGACCGAAAACCTGATTGAAAACAAGAAGGAAGTGCATATACACACCAATACCAGCTATAAGCCGGAACTGGCTATCAGTCCTTTAACCCAAGAAACCCTGCCCATGGACAATCGAATTTTTCTGGGCGCCAAAGCATATTACCTCAAAAAAATGTCTTCTTATAATTTACCCATCCCCCCCGGTTTTGTTCTCACTACAGAAGTTTACAGGCACAAGCAAACTATTTTTAAAAACCAAAATATGCTGCGTGACCTGGAAAACAAAATTTTAAGCCAGGTGCATGCGTTAGAGATTTCCGAGGGGCTACAGTTTGGCAGTGTTAAAAATCCCTTGCTTTTATCTGTTCGTTCCGGAACAGCATTTTCGATGCCCGGCGCCATGATTACCCTTCTAAATGTGGGAATGAATGACGCTATCGCCGAAGAGTTGGGTAAAAACGCTAAAACAGCTTGGATGAGCTGGGATTCTTACCGGCGATTTATCCAAAGTTGGGGCATGGCATATGGCATCGATCGGGATTTGTTTGATGAAATCATGGCTTATTATAAAAAAAGATATAATGTTAAGCTTAAATCCTTCTTCAATGCGATGCAGATGAAAGAAATAGCTAAAGAATATAAAAAAATACTCAACAAAAATAATGTTTTCGTTGCAGAAGATTCTTTTGAACAACTTAAGCAGGCCATTTCCATTGTTTTTGATTCATGGTCTTCTAAAAGAGCCAATGCTTATCGCAAACATATGCAAATCGCCGATGAATGGGGCACGGCAGTTACCGTCCAAAAAATGGTAATGGGCAACCGCTCAAGAAATTCCGGTACAGGGGTGGTTTTTACCCATGATCCCAAATTAAATAAACCGGGCATCCATCTCTATGGAGATTTTACAACTTGCAGTCAGGGAGAAGATATTGTCTCCGGCCTTGTTTATACTATGCCTGTTTCAGAAAGACAACGTATAAATGAATACCAGGACTCTGAATTTTCCCTTGAATCTGCATTTCCTGAAATCTTTCAACGCCTGTATGAAATTGCTGCCGAACTAATAGAAACACACGGTTTTAACCACCAGCAGATTGAATTTACTTTTGAGTCACCGGAACCGGAAGATCTGTACCTTCTTCAAACCAGAGAACAAGAAATTACTCCCAAAGATAAAGAAGTTTCCTTCAACACTACCAATGCTCAAGGAAGCATGATCGGTAAAGGTATCGGAGTTGGTGGAGGCCTCATGAAGGGCATTGTCAGCTTCTATATGGAAGATCTGCAAGAAAATAAAAATAAATATCCCGAGGAAAATCACATTTTAATCCGGCCCGATACGGTACCCGATGACATTCACATGATTTTTATAAGCGACGGGTTGGTTACCAGCCGGGGAGGCATTACTTCCCATGCAGCGGTATCGGCCCAGAAATTAGGTAAAGTATGCATTGTTAATTGCAAAGAACTTAAAGTTGACGAAACCAATAAAGAATGTACAATTAACAATGTCACCATTAAATCAGGTGCCACTATTTATATCGATGGGCAAGTGGGAAGCATACATGCAGAAGATAATCAACTTTCATTTTCATACCAAAGCGCAAAAAGCTGATAAAGACAAATTTGCTCAATAATTCAATATATTTAAGAAAGATAGGGGTGAAAAAGGTAAATGAATAATCTCCTAAAAAGTACTAAAAAAATAGGCATCAATGGTATCGGGCGGATTGGAAAACTCACCCTGTGGAATCATTTAAACTATGGGCACTTTGATGGTTTTGTTATTAATGCCGGCAGAAAAGTGGGCAAAAAATTGGAAGACTTTATTGACTACCTGGTAAAAGATTCTACTTTTGGATCTTTGGATAATTTCTTTTATGGATATTCAGGCAAAACCTGCGATATTGAAATTACTGACCGGGATTCAGCTATTTTTACCATTAACGGATTGCCGATTAAACTTATCGCAGATTCCAGAAATCCAAGAAATATTAACTGGGCTAAAGAAGATGTACGGCTGGTTGTGGAATGCACGGGGAATTTTGTTGATCCCACTGTTCCTGCTGATCACCCCAAAGGCAGCATGCGCGGCCATCTTGAGGCCGGGGCCGAAAAGGTTATTGTCAGTGCTCCTTTTAAAGTCGCCGATAACATCCAGGAGATTCCTTCCGATTGCGGCACCTTTGTATATGGAATCAATCACCATGAATACGAACCCGATGATCACCATATTGTTTCTGCCGCCAGTTGTACAACCACCGGCTTGGCACACATGGTTAGTCCACTACTGGATACCCGCGAAACATCAGAAATTATTACTATTTCAATGTCTACTGTCCATGCAGCTACAAATAATCAAAATATATTAGATTCGGCACCTAAAGCAGATGCTTCTGATTTGAGAAAAACCCGCTCCGTATTTAACAACATAATCATGACCACTACCGGCGCAGGGTTTGCCCTGGAAAATATTTTACCGGAAATAAAGCAGATCGGCATCATGGCAGATTCAGTTAGAGTCCCCATTAGTACAGCTTCTCTTATTGTCCTCAACGTTACGTTTAACACTACCCTGAGCGAAGATGGCGAACCTCTTTTAAGCAAAAATTTTATTAACAATATTTATAAAAAAGCCGCTGAAGGCCCCCAAAAAGAAATGCTTGTTTACAGTGAAAAAAAGAATGTCTCCTCAGACATGATTGGTTATCCTGCCGCAATTATCATTGAAGGAGCGGAAACACATACCAGAACCGGCTTCATCCCTTTTTATGCTGATACCCTGCGCGAACACGGCATCGATATACAAGAGGACATTAACATTCCCGTCACCCATGCTAAAATTTTCGGTTGGTATGACAATGAACTTGGTAGTTATGTTAATTTTTTAGGAAAATTAGCTGTTTATGTTGATAAAAATATGCCGTAAATATATATTCATACATTAATGAAGTCCAAAATCAATTATATAAATAAAAAAGGCCGGCTGCGGTCTTTATACGTGCCGGCCTTTTTTACATTATACTTTAACATAAATTTTAAACCATATTTAGAGTACTTCCCACGGTAATATCTCCGGCCAGAAAGTTTCTATAAAGCCAAAGATCATGATGATAAGGATAATAATGGGCAAAACATACTTAAGTACAGGAATAAACCAATTACCTATACTTAATCTTCCCTTTACTTCAGCCGTATTAGCTTCATCTTTAGTTTTCTTGGCCCCCCACACATAGCCGGCAAAAATTGCCGTTAGAATACCACCTAAGGGTAGAAAGACATGATAAGCTATCCAGTCAAAAACATCCAATAACTCCGGAGCTATGGCTTCAATAGTTACTCCTTCCAGCACACTATACCCCAGGGTAGAGGGAAGACCAATTATAAAGATAATTACTCCCATAAGTACGGCAGCCTTGCCGCGTTTCCAGTTATATTCATCAATAAGCCAGGAAGCGCTTACCTCCAGCAAAGAAATGGCTGAAGTTACAGCTGCTGCCGAGAGCAATATGAAAAATAAGGTGCCAAAGATCATTCCTCCCACGGGTATTTCCGCAAAAATGGCTGGAAGAGTGATAAATGCCAGCCCGGCGCCTTCACCGGGGTCAAAACCCATGGCGAAAACGGCGGGGAAAATAGCAAAACCTGCTATAATGGCCACTGCAGTGTCCATTCCTACCACATAAGCAGCACTGCCGGGTATCTCATCTTTTTTAGTGAAGTAACTGCCATAAGTGATAATAATGCCCATGGCCAAACTTAAAGTGAAAAAGACCTGCCCCACAGCAGCAATTATTGATCCGGCGGTTATATCACCGAATTCCGGGATCAAGTACCAGGCCAACCCTTCACCGGCACCGGGTAATGTTACAGCTCTCACTACCAGAACAATGAGTAAAACTCCCATAACCGGCCATAGAATTGACACCCATCTTTGGATTCCTTTCACTACTCCTCCGGCTATTATGCCGACACAGATTAACATGAACACAGCATGCCAAATAATAGGTCCCCAAACTGAACCTATATGACTCATGAAAACATCTGCAAAATCGGTCCCTTCTCCCAGGCCGCCTAATGCTGACTCAAATATATATGCCAGGGACCATCCGCCTATAACCGAGTAATAAGAAAGTATTACTACGGAAGTTAAAACACCTAGGGCACCCAATAACCACCAGGGAGTATTAGGTGCTAAAGATTTAAACGTTCCCAACACATTTCTCTGCGAAGCTCTGCCCAATGATATTTCCGTAACCATCATAGGATATCCGATAATAAGCACCAAGATTAGATAAATAATGATCCAGGCAGCTCCCCCTCCTTCACCGGCAACATATGGGAAGCGCCATATATTTCCCAAGCCTACCGCCGAGCCGGCAGCAGCCAAGATAAACCCCATTCTTGATACCCAGCTTTCGCGCGTCAAGATAATGCCCCCTTTCTACAATTAAGTATAAGTAGTTAATTTTAGGGAAATAAGGCCACAAAAAAAGAATTTTTAATTAAGGCTAACACCCCCTTTTGCTTGAAGTGGAATTTAGATTTAAATGTTTTATCTAAGAATTTTGCAGCATGAATTATTGTTCAGAAGATCGCTTATTTGAATATTTGCTACTATAACATTCTATAAATGCCATTATTTCCCTGCTAATATCGATAAATTTTTAACCATTACTTTATTTTTTTACTTAATTATAGATGAAATCTCCGGGGAATAAAATTCATAGCTTTCCAAACAGAGATTCACACTCACAGTTTTATCGGAGAGTTTAGCGTTTGTAAATAAATATTTCCCTTTGACTGCGGCTCAAGAAGTTTATTAGCATTTAAAAAGCTAATATTTATTATGATTGAATACCCGCAGCCTCCAAAATCTCCGGGACAACTTCTTCTTTGTTAATGGCCATGATATGGACTCCATCACAGAGGGCATCATTATGTAAAGTGGCAATCATGCGGCCCGCAATTTCAATTCCTTTCTGCAGAGCAGTTCCTTTGGGAGCATCAGCCAGTTCATCAATAAGGTGTTGCGGCACGAAAATGCCGGGAACGTTGTTGTTCATATATCTGGCCATTTTCGCAGAAGTAAGTAAAACAATTCCGGCTATTACCTTTACAGAAAATTGTCGGGCATGCTCCATAAAGGCGGCAAAATTATCCAGATCATAGATGGCCTGGGTCTGAATAAATTCCACACCCGCTTCAACTTTCTTTTCAAATTTGCTTAATTGAGGCTCTATAGGATCTGCTTCCGGAGTAACTATTGCTCCCTTACAGAAAGAGACTCCTCCCTTTAATTCATTGCCCCCCATGTCATAACCTTCTTCCAACCTGTTTATACAATGCAATAATTGAACAGAGTCCATTTCAAAAACACCGCGGCCTTGAGGGTGATCTCCCACCGGCATAGCATCCCCGGTGAGGCAAAGCACATTTCTTATGCCCCGGGAGTATGCTAACAGGAGATCAGACTGCAGGGCAATCTGGTTGCGATCACGGCAGGTCATCTGCAGAATGGGTTCACCGCCTCCTTCCTTAATGGCAAGGCAGCCTCCCATGGAGGGAAAACGCATAACTGAACTTTGGTGATCGGTTACATTTAAAGCATCTACTTTCTCCTTAAGAAGCTCAATATGATGATTCATCTGTTCAAGCTCAATTCCTTTAGGCGGTGCCACCTCTGCAGTCACTACAAACTTTCCGGAATCAAGTAAACTTTTAAATTTTAAATCCATTGTTCTGTCTCCTTTGCTTCCAGAATCTTTACTTTTGGCCTAGGCCATACCTGCGCATTTTTAGGTGGGTGATAATGTTTCATTAAATCCGGCCGGCCCAGGTCTTTCAACTTCTGATAAATGAGAGTAAAAGCGCAATCTTTTTCTTGATCCACTTCACATTTACCCTTGTTGGTACCACCACACGGACCGTTAAGTAAACCCTTATGACAGGCAGTTACCGGGCAAATCCCTGCCGTATAGCCAAGAATGCACTCTCCACATTGGTCGCAAGCTTCCACAAAATAGCCGGGACTTTCTTCTAAACCCATAAACAAAGTATCAAGAGCAGGTAAGACTCGTTTGCCTGTATAAAGATTTAACCTCTGCACCCCCAGGGCACAAGCCATGACCAATATCCCATTTGCGCTTTGGATGGCAGATTCATATTCAGCGGTTGAAGCAGAAGTCATCTCGTCACAGGCAGTGGGTATAACGGTCCAACCGGTTACCAGCATTCCAGATTCCTGCAGTTGCTCTTTCATAGCTTCTACCTGCTCTATCCCCCCCGTTTGAACCACCGTAGCACAAGTGCCACATCCCACTATAAAAACTCGGTTACAATCTTCCAGCTGCTGCATAATTTCTGCATAAGGTTTTAGCCTGGTAATAGATTTCAAATTTATCCCTCCTTTTCATCTTTCCAGATCACATCTGAGGCACCGTTTCGATTCCTGAACTGCTTCTTCTTCTGAAAAGCACAATTCTGTTTCTTGAAAGCTTTTTTTTCTAATGGGGACGGAAAGCTGTGGTATTTCAGGTCGAAATTGTGGTTGCCATGTTTCTTCCTCCAATTCCTCTTCAAGGTCTTCAGAGCCTTCTTCCTCATCTTCCTCTTTTCCCGCAGTCACACTTTTTGGAATATCATACATTAAAACCCGCGAAGGATCTTTTTTAAAATACTTATCTATAGCCAACGCCCCTCTTCTTCCGGCCGCAATGGCCTCAACTACCATATCAGGGCCGGTAACAAAGTCGCCTCCGGCAAATACACCCGGCACATTTGTAGAGAGACTATTTTCATCTACTACCAGGGTTTCCATCCTCGAACGTTCCAGGGCGCTATCACTCGGTAAAAATGAAAGATCGGGAGCCTGGCCCACGGAAGCAAATACAGTATCTGCTGGGGCAAAAAATTCAGTTCCCGATACCGGTACCGGGCGGCGCCTTCCATCACTGCCGGGTTCACCCAGTTGCATTTTAATACACTCTATTCCCGTTACTTTCCAATTACTGCTTACAATACGCGTAGGACTCACCAGAAAATTTACGTTCACTCCTTCATCTAAAGCTTCTTTGTATTCAAATTCCGAAACCGGCATTTGTTCCTCGGTGCGGCGATAAAATATTTCAACCTGCTCTGCTCCCATGCGAACAGCCGTTCGGGCAGTATCCAGAGCAACATTACCTCCGCCGATAACTATCACTTTTTTGCCAATGGATACCCTCTTGCCTATCTTTACATCCCGAAGGAAACGTAATCCGTAATAAAATCCTTCCAAATCTTCAATTTCACCGGGTATTCCTATTTGCTGGCTTTTTTGAGCTCCGGCGGCAATAAATACAGCATCATAACCGCTTTGCTTAAGATCTTCAATGGTAAAATTTACGTTAATCGGGGTGTTATACTTAATTTCCACCCCACACTTTTGGATATAATTTATTTCTTCCTCGAGAACTTTTTCAGGCAACCGAAACTCGGGAATACCTACAGAAAGCATTCCTCCGCCTACAGGTAAAGCTTCGAAAATGATAACTCCGTAGCCCATCTGAGCTAAAAAATATGCGCAAGAAAGACCGCAGGGGCCTGCCCCAACTACGGCAATATTTTGCGGATAGAGGCGCTCAAAATGTGCGGGTGGAGGAAGTTCTTGAATATTATCAAAATACCAATCGCCGGAAAAACGTTTTAATGCCCTGATAGCCAGGGAGTCATCCAGTTCACCACGACGGCACCTCATTTCACATGGATGATGGCAAATCCGCCCGCAAATAGCGGGAAAAGGATTACGTTCCCTGATTATATCTACCGATTCCAGGTATGCTCCCCGGGAAATAGCTTCCACATAGCGAGGCACATCTACCCCCACCGGGCAGGTGTGTTGACAGGGAGAAATCATAAGCGCATCGCAGACTGCAGCCTGGCATTTTTTTTCTCTTATGTGCATTTCATATTCCTTACGAAAATAGTCAAGTGTAGTTAAAACCGGGTTAGGGCAAGTTTGCCCCAATCCACATAAAGAACCTTCCTTCACTGTTTTCGCAATATTGTAGAGAGCTTCGATATCCCCGTCTCGGCCCAAGCCCTGGGTAATGCGGGTTAATATCTCCAACATTTGCCTTGTACCCAAGCGGCAGGGGGTGCACTTCCCGCAAGATTCCGATTGAGTGAAGCTGAGAAAATACCTGGCAATTTCTACCATGCAAGTACTTTCATCCAAAACCACCATACCACCTGATCCCATAATGGATCCCAGGCGAGCCAGGTTTTCAAATTCCACGGGGGTATCCATGTAAGGTGCCGGAATACATCCTCCCGAAGGACCGCCGGTTTGGACAGCTTTAAAATTTTTGCCGCGAGGAATGCCCCCGCCTATATCGAAAATGATGGAAGATAGTGGTGTACCTGCTTCTACTTCCACCAGTCCACTATTGGCTACTTTTCCCGTTAAGGCAAAAACTACTGTTCCCCGGCTTTTATCGGTGCCCATAGAAGCAAACCAATCTGCTCCACGCCGCATAATGGCAGAAACAGCTGCCAGGCTTTTAACGTTATTTATAACCGTTGGCTTTCCATCCAGCCCGGATTGAGCGGGAAAAGGAGGACGAGGCTTGGGCATTCCCCGACGGCTTTCGATAGAAGCTATAAGGGCTGTTTCTTCACCGCACACAAAAGAACCGGCACCTTCCTTAATATTCAGGGTAAAATTAAAACCGGAATCCATAATATTTTTACCCAAAAAACCTTTATCTAAGGCTTCTTTAATGGCCATACGCAATCTTTTCACTGCCAGAGGATACTCGGCACGCACATAAATATATCCTTCATCAGCACCAACGGCATAGCCGGCGATAGTTAAACCTTCTACTACCGCATGAGGATCGGCTTCCAAGATGGAACGATCCATAAAAGCTCCGGGATCGCCTTCATCGGCGTTACAGATCACATACTTTTTGGGTCCGGGAGCGTTAAAACAAAATTCCCATTTGCGCGCTGTGGGAAAACCGGCTCCCCCGCGTCCGCGTAATCCTGATGCCTTTATGTCTTCGATAACCTGTTGGGGAGATAAGTTTAACAGGGCCCTTTCCAATCCCCGGTATTTTCCTTTTGTTACTGAATGCTCAATATTTTCAGGGTTTATGTGCCCGCAGTTTTCCAGAATTACTCGTTGTTGTTTTTGATAAAAATTAACATCTTTATAATAAGGTATCGCCTCTCCACTCAAAGGATCCCGATAGTAGAGCCGCTCTACCGGTATGTTTTTCTGCAGGTGAGATAATGCTATTTCAGAAGCGTCCTCAGGTTGAACGCGGGTATAAAATATTCCTTCCGGTTCTACTACGACAATGGGACCTTGCTCGCAAAATCCATGGCATCCGGTAAAATCTACTTCAGTATCCTGAATTTGCAGCTGCTTTACTTCCGCAAGCAAATGATCATATAAAGCCTGAGATCCACTGGAAAAACACCCGGTTCCCTGACAAACAAATACAGTGCGTTTTTGCATAATCAACTACCCTCCTCCCCCTTAAACAACAGCTTAATTTTTTTGGGGTTCATATTTCCATATACCTGGTTATTTATAACCATGCTGGGAGAAAGAGCACAAACACCCAGGCATGCTACTGTTTCTAAAGTATATTCCAGGTCTTCAGAAGTTTGGTTTTCTTGTAATCCCAGCTGTTTTTTCACCAGTTTTAGCACTGTTTTGCCCCCACGAACATGACAAGCCGTTCCCCGGCAAACGCGAACTATGTTTCTACCCCTTGGCTCTGTATACAGCTGTGCATAAAAAGAAACTACTCCCTGCACTTCACTGGGAAAAAGGTTTAAAGCATCGGCAATAACGGGTATGGATTCAGGGGGAATAAATCCGAATTCATCTTGAATATCCTGCACCAAAGGGATTAATGACCATTTTTGATGCTTATAACTGTTTACTATGTGCGTAAGTTGTTCCATATCTATTTCGGGTTTTTTTAGTTTTTCACTCATTTGGACTCACCCTTTCTAAATTAACGTAACAACCTGCCAAACTAAAATCCCATCGGTTATTATCCTTTTCCGAAACGGTAGCGGCACCAAAAAGGTCCATCACTCCCGAAATAGAAACAGGCACAGATAATGTTCCAGAGGGCATCCCATTAGAAACTTTTACAGCCAGTTCTATTTGCGCAAAGGGAGATTTCACATAAACATGTTCACCGGACACCAAAGACAATTCATGGGCATCTCCCGGGGAAACACTTAAATAAGGCTCGGGGTAGAAACTTTTCAAACGCCGAGCTTTATCACTTCTTACTCCACTGCCAAAATGAGGAAGCACCTTCTCCACTGTTAAATAAAACGGATATTTCCTATTTCTTTCAGGTAATGGAGGAGTATAATTGGGAATAGAAAAGCATGGAAACCCCGTTAAAGATTGAAAAATTCTATTGCGGCGTTCTTCCAGGTAAGAACATTTCTCCCCCAATCTTTTTTCCGGGTAAATATACCCTTCATAAAAAGGCACATATTCCTCAATTTCGTTCATCACTTCTTGTAATGAAAAATAGGGTAAAGGATCTCCCCATTGCCGAGCCAAACGCAGAATAATATCCCAGTCGGCCAGGCTTTCTCCTTTCGGTGGAAAAGCTTGTTGCAGCCAGCCTATTCTTCCTTCAAAATTAGTAAAAGAGCCATCCTTTTCGGCAAAACTCGCTGCGGGTAAAACTACATCGGCATGTTTGGCAGTTTCCGTTAAAAACATATCTTGAACTACCAAGAACTCTAATCCTTTCAGGGTATCTTCAACCAGTTTAGACTGGGGAAACCCGGCAGCAGGATTTTCACCCACAATGTAAAGGCCTTTTAACGACCCCTCATGGCCCTGAGAAAGTATTTCCAATGCACTTAATCCCGGTACGGAAGGTAGGTCTTTTTGCCAAAGGCCTTCATAATTTCGGCGAGCCGTTACTTCCCCAAGTGGACGAAAGCCGGGTAAGTAATTAGGCAAGGAACCCATTTCACCGGCACCCTGGGCATTATTTTCTTTTTGAAGAGGATAGATCCCACAACCACGGCCCCACACATTATTGGTAAGAAGGGCCAGGTTGGCAATTGCCATAATATTTTCCGCACCATTTACAGTGCCGGTAGCTCTTGCTCCAAAAACTATTACAGATTTTTCTGCCCCTGCATAAAGATGGGCGGCATTACGGATTTCCATGGCATTAACTCCCGTAATTTCCGCTGTATCTTCGGGAGAAAAGTTTTCAAGTGCTGCCTCAAAGTCTGCAAAACCTTCTGTTTGGCGACTCAGGTATTCACTATTTAATAAACCTTCGTCAATAATAATCTTCGACAGGCTGTTTAACAATGCCAGCTCGCTTTCCGGGTAGGGATAAATACTCTGATGAGCAAAAGAGGCAAGTTTTGTAGGAGAAGAATCAATAAGGATTAATTTTGCATGGTGCTGCCTGATAGCCCGTTTTAATGCATAGGCCACCTGAGGAGCAGTTACGGTAGGATCTGCGCCAACCACTAAAATTATTTCCGCTTGTTCAAGTGCTTCCAATAAGTTTGTAGCACTTAAAAATCCAATAGTTTCTGCCAACCCTGCACGGGTTGCAGCATTATAAAGACTGCTGCCGTTATCAATATTATTTGTTTCCAATACAGTCCGGGCAAATCTCTGTAAAAGATAATTTTCTTCATTAGTACACTTGGAAGAACCCAAAACTGCCAGATCAGATGGACCGTAATTTTCTTTAACTTTCTTTAAGCCGGCAACTGCAGCAGTTAAAGCCTCTTCCCAGGAAACTTCTTCAAAGCCATCTTTGCCCTTTACCAGGGGTTTGGTTAATCTATCTTCGCTATAGATATATTCGAATCCGTAACTTCCCCGCACACAAAGGGCACCCTTGTGAGGGATCTTACCCTCAGCCGGTAAAGCTCTTACTATATGGCTATCTTTTATTTCCAGCAATATAGGGCACCCACACCCGCAAAAAGAACAGGTAGTTCGCACGGTTTTCCTGCCGGTTCCTTGATACGGCTTATCTTTCTCCGTTAACGCGCCGGTTGGGCACATAGCCACACAGGTTCCACAAAAAGTACATTCTGAATGCTCAAGGGGATAATCATTGAAAGTAGCAGGCTTGGTAATGAAACCTCTTTGGTAATAATCAATAGCGCCTTCTACTACAATTTCCTGGCATGCCCTAATGCATTTGCCGCATAATATACATTTACTATTGTCTCTCGTTAAAAAAGGGTTTAATTCTTCTACGCTTGCAAAACGCGGTATTTTTTCCATTTCATTTAAACCCACTCCTAAATCCGAAGCAACTTGGCGCAATTTACAATGGTTACCTTTATCGCAAATCAAACAAGCTTCAGGGTGGCTGGCCAGCATTAGCTTAAGGATATTTTTGCGATATTGTCGCACCTTGGGAGAGTCGGTATTGATAACCATATCCGAAGCTACAGTGGTAACACAAGATGCCATTAAAGCACCGGTGTTATCGTTTTCCACCAAACAAAGCCTGCATGCCCCCACGGGCTTTAAATTTGGGTCATCACAAAGTGTGGGAATATATATGCCCGATTCCCGGGCTAATTCCAGAATTGTCATGTCGGCATGGCCGCTTACCACTCGTTGATTAATAGTAACTGTTATTGAATGCAATGAGCAACCTCCTTCCATTTATATTCCGCAGATGAACAGAATGGTTAACTCACGCATCTTTGCCCATTGCCAGGTTTTTCACCCCGACTGGCAGTTCTAACCGCTTCCAAAAGCTTGGAACTTACACTTTTCTTGGAGACAAAGCCAAGAGCGCCCGCCTGGGTACTTGCCAATAAATTTTGCTCATCATCATATTGGCTGAGCATGAGCACTTTTACATTCTCTTTACACTGATTTGCAATCTGTTTGGTGGCCTCAATACCATCCTTGTCTGGCATCACCACATCCATCAGCACCACATCGGGAGAAAGCTGAAACGCTTTATCTACGGCTTCAGCGCCGTTTACAGCTTCGCCTACGATATAAATATCCTGATGCAGGTTTAATAATGTGCGAATACCTTCCCTGACCATGGCATGATCGTCGGCAATAAGCACCTTTATTTCCGTCGCTTCCACAGCTATCAATTTCCAAATTTCATTGGCCAGAAACTCAGGTTTTATTGGCTTGCAAAAATACTCTACGGCTTCCACACGCATTCCCTCATCCCGGCGCCACCCCCGGGTCAAATGGTTTTCGGGGGATGCGTCTAATACTACATGCGGAACTTCTTTCAAACCCGGCGCTTGTTTAAGCCAACTGTGAAGCCGATATGCTTCTCCCCGGGGCAAAATTGTTCCCAACATTATCAAGCTCGGCTTATGAGCAAGAGCAATTTGACGTGCCTTTTCTTTGTCAGAAGCAATCATGGCTTCACATTCCAACAGCTGCAAATTTTCTTGCAGTGACCCGGCAAATTCCATATCATCGTCTATCACCAAAATTAAGTCTTTCCTTTTCATTTTTAACCCTCCTTTTTTAGTTAAGGTTTAATGCCAACCTTTAATTTTCTAAATTATATGGCAAATCAAAATTTTTGTCTTGAGGTGTTTCCCCTAGATAAACATGGAAAAAATACCCCCTTTTTTCTTGACCGCATTCCCTTACTTTTTTAACCGTAAAGCCAAGAATTCCCCTGCTATACAAATTAGAGGTAAATTGGTGAAGCTTTAGCGAAAACCAATTTAGAGCTGGTTGGGTAAATGACAGAATCAGGGTAGGTTCTACCCTTTGAGCCCGGGTAAACTTGCGACATGAGCCGTATTGAGCAGGAAGCTCCCGCTTTTAGAAGCAGGAGTACTTCACAAGTACATAAAAAAACCATGTTAATGGTTCGGTTACTTACATAATTTTATTCATTTCCAGCATAAAGCCGAAGAGATATTTAAATTTTCGTTAAGGCAATGCATACGCGAGGATTTTGCATTTATAACTAAAAAACAATTATTCCTTTACGCATAGCATACTTTACCAAATCTACCCTGTTATGTAGATCCAGTTTGCTCATAAGCCTTGTTTTATGTCCTTCAACCGTTTTAGGGCTTAACACCAAATATTCCGATATCTCACGGGTGGTATATCCTTCCGCCAGCAATTTAAAGATTTCTCGTTCTCGGCCGGTTAAAGTTGAGAAAGGATCCCGGTTTTTTTTCACCGAATTGTCTGTCTGTAAGTCATTCACCAGGTATTTTGCCACCTGGGGAGATAAAAATGAATTGCCATGATAAACCGCTCGGATACCATTGACTAGTTCAGTAGACACCACAGATTTGTTAATAAATCCGGCAGCCCCTGCTTCAATAATTTCAAACACATGTTCCCGGTCATCATATTGAGTTAATATCAATACTTTTACCGAAGGGTAATCTTTACAAATACGGCGGGTAGCTTCAAAGCCATCCATAATCGGCATAACTATATCCATTAACACTACATCCGGCTGTAACTTTGTGAGCATTTCCAGAGCTTCATAACCATTAGCTGCTTCCCCCAAAACCACGGTCTCGGGAGAAGTTTCCAATAAGGCGCAGATGCCTTCGCGGACAATAGCATGATCATCTACTACCAATAACTCTATCCTTTCCATTTTTAATTCACCTTTCCCAAAAGGTTATGAAATATATTAGTCTTTATGTAGGGAATCAAATTTTGATGTTTTACTATTTTACTATCTCTCTGCCGGACAACGGTAGTTCTGCAGTGACTGTAGTCCCTTCACCCGGTTGTGTTTGCACAGAACAATTCCCCCCGATGAGGATCATTCGTTCCTTCATGTTCAAGAGGCCATAGCCCCGGCCTTTTTCTCTCATCTCAGTGAGCTTGTCAATTTCAAACCCTTTTCCGTCATCGCTGATAGTTAATATCAACTTTTCTTCTTTCTGTTTTAAAGATACTTCCACATTTTCTGCCTGCGCATGTTGAATAATATTCCCTACAGCACCTTGTGCCCATCGGAATATACTTAATTCTTCTTCGGGTAAAAGTTGCTTCTCTATGGAATCCAGATCAAAATGGACATTTATCCCCCGGGAAGCCATATTTGAGTGGATGTGTTGACGGATAGCAGCCACAAGGCCTAAAGTATCAAGCTGTGTCGGACGGAGATCCGCAATTATCCTGCTAATTTCCGTATGGATTTGGACTGTTGAATCATGAGTTTTTTGAAGTATTTCTCTAAAATTTTGATCTTGAATGCCAATGCTTTCCGCCATCTCAATAAGGGCCTGTAAATTAAGAGCCAGGCCCGCCATGATTTGGCTGGTTTCATCATGAAGATCACGGGCTACTTTCTTGCGCTCTTCTTCTTGGGTGATGATAATCTGACGCGCTAATTGCCGATACCTTTCCCGACTCTCTTTCAACCGCTCTTGAAGTTTGGCCTGCTCCACAGCAATGCCCAATTGATCTCCGATAGATTGTAAGAGGTGAAAATCTTTTTGTGTAAACTTGTGTGGTTCTTGACTGGTACAATTCATAACCCCTAAAACCTTTTCTTTAACCTTTAGAGGAACACTCACGAATGCTCTCAACCCCTCTAAACTGATTAAATCGGGGCGGGTTGCATCAGGCTCCGCAGAAATGTCATCTACAAGTGTCGCTTTTCCGCTTTGAGCCACTTTCCCGGCTATTCCTTCCCCTAACTTCATATACATTTCTTCGGAAAAACGATTGGATAGTCCCCGGGAAACACGGTATTCAAGAACCTCGTTTTCTTCGTTTAATAACATAATACCTCCCCTGCTTCCGTTAATAAACCTAAGAGTGGTATCCAACCCAACTTTTAAGATTGCATCAAGATTTCCCAGGCCGCTAATTGCAGCTGAAACCCGACTAATAGCCCATAAAAGCTCTTTATCACCTTTAGTAATTGTATTATGCTTAGTCCCGTTTTCTAAATTAGGAGTTTGAAGGTTATCATTCCCCTTTTCCCCCTTCATAAATAGCCACCCCATCTTCATTTAGGTTCTTCAAAATATATAGTCAATTTTTTCTGATTAGTACTAATATTTTTGCAAAATTATTTTATCATAATTCCAGGTATAAGGGAAATACCTTAATAAATTTTTTCTAAACTATAAAAACGGCACCATGGCAAATAATTTTGCTTAATCAGTTAAATGTATTATTTGTATTTTTGTGTCAATGTCAAGGACCGACACCTTTATTTATTATTTTTACAAAGAAGAACGGAGATTAATTAAGTGAGATGATTAAATTATTTGAGGGGGCCAAACATTTTGTCTATCTCAGAAGTAAACGGGCATCATGAAAACATTTTCCATAAAAAAGAGGGCAATAAAACCTAAAATTCCAGCAGCAACAGGGGTAGCTATCCAGCCTAAACCTATACGTCCAAGGGTTACAAAGTTTACATTATGGATACCGCCTTTAACCAATCCGACACCCATAATGGCCCCTACCACCGCTTGAGACTGTGAAACCGGAACCAGGGGAAAAGCAGGTAACCCCATTCCTATAAGAAACTCCCGTAAACTTTCCGAAGCAAAAACGAACAACACCAATCCACTAGCCAAAACAACTATCAATGCTGTAACAGGGGAAAGTTGAAATATGCGAGAACCAACGGTGCTCATCACCCGGTGAGAATAGGTTATTACGCCCACTGCAATGGCAATACCTCCCACCAAAAAAAGCTGTTCAACACTACTCAAATTTAATAATCCGGCTATTTGGATCTCTTGGAAGGGAGAAGTCTCTATAAATACTCCCATAACATTAGCTATATTATTCATCCCCAGGCTGTAAGCGCCAAAGGCCCCTACTAAAATAAGGCCTATACGGGTATAATTATCTATCTTTAAAAGATGGATATGCGAATTTTCAATAATTCGCTTGACAAGAAAATAGATTCCAATGGCAAAAATAGCTGCCAGTATGGGAGTAAAAATCCACGAACCGACAATTCTACTTAAAGCACCTATGTCGGTAGAATAGCCGGCATATAAGTTCCAACCCACTATAGCACCCACAATGGCCTGCGAAGTAGAAACAGGAAGGCCGGCTCTGGTCATCCACAATACCGTAAATGCTGCAGCCAAAGCTACCACAAAAGCTCCCGCCATAGCATTAATGTCCCCTAATTCACCATATGTATCGGCTGCTCCGGCTCCGCTTATTACGGCTCCTAAAATAATAAATATACTGCAAATTATTGCTGCCGTTCGGAATTTTATCATCTTGGTAGCCACAGCAGTCCCGAAAATATTAGCTGCATCGTTAGCTCCCAGGGACCACCCCATAAAAAGTCCACTTGTCAAAAATAATAAACTGGCTACCATTATATATTCCTCAATTCCTATAATAAATTTTCATTTTTTATATGTATTTTAGCTTTAAGTAATCAAGCCACAACTTCTCCTAAATTTCCGTTTTTTCTTTTGGAGAAATTAATCTTCATTTTAATAAAGTTTATTCTTTAAGTGATTATAAAACATTCTTTTTAAATTTCTCTTTTGCTAGTGTATACCATTAAGTTTTTTGCTATTTCCTCGGACTTATCCGATAAAAGCGCACTTTTATCTACAAAATATCTCAAATGAATCTTTTGGGACAGGTCCGTAACCATATCGGAATTAAAAATTTGTCTTTTAGCATCTGCTTCTAATTTATCAGCCTCTTTTTCATAAAAATAGACTTTGTTTACGTAGTTACCCACAAGCTTAATTTCTTTAAAATAAGCTCGGGTAGCTTTGATTAATTCATCTACTGCTTTAAGAGAAGTTTTCGTCATTATTTTGAAATCATCTACCATTTCTGCGGGAATTTGGGGCTTTTCAATAGACATCTGCAATAATATCTGTTTGGTGGTATCTACAATATCGTCCAGATCATTTAAAAGCTCTAAAACGTCACCCCTGGAATCGGGAATCAGCATATAAGCATAAAGATTGTACTTAATCGCTTCTAATTTTAGATCCGCTTCTTTTTCCTCATCGGAAATTTCCTGGCAACGCTCTTCAAGATTATCCAATTTATTAAATAAATAATCTTTAACGCCTTCATAAAAAATCATAGTAGCTTTAGAAATAATATCCAAATAAACCTCTATTTCCTCTTCTGTTTTAGAAGTCTTGCTTTGAAATAAATTTTTGACCATATTAAATCCTCCTTTCATTTATAATAAAATGAAAAAATTTATTATTTACTTATAACCTCTTCTACTTAAAGTTTCGGTTTCGGGATAATGCATTAATTTATATATTAGCTACAAATAAGCCCTGAAAAGTTTAATAGTAAGTATAACGCAGTAATTAATTAGTGTCAATTGCCTTTTACCCAATTTTGAATTTACTATATTATTTTTTTCATCTTTTCTCAAACCCATCGTTCAAATTAGAAACATACATTGATATGCCGGCAATAAAAGCAGTCTTATATTATTTTCGGATTACCGGTTAAATTGCGAAAAATGTAGACCGGAACATTATTAAATGATATATTATAAGCAAAAGCATAACGCTAATCGGTAAAGGAGTTAGCCCTTGAAAGCCTCCAATAAAAGCGCATTTTTAAAATATTTCAAACCAACCAAAACCAAAAATATTTTATCCGAGGAAACCTTTGAAGTTGACCTGGAAGATGA
Source organism: uncultured Syntrophomonadaceae bacterium (assembly GCA_964636865.1). Taxonomy (GTDB): domain Bacteria; phylum Bacillota; class Dethiobacteria; order DTU022; family PWGO01; genus B1SED10-75. The sequence continues at coordinate 34,518 of CAZWVJ010000008.1, read as the reverse complement.
TTTGGGACATTTAGCATTCCAAAAAAAAAGCGACGCTTTGTTCTTAAGCAGATTCAATGAAAATAATATTTTGGAGTTAATGAATAAAGTGGGCTTAACTAAGCATCTCAATTCTTTGGGACTTGACAATTTTCAAGTAGATATTGAAAAAGATGAAAACCAAATAAATTATCTTAGAGTTTATTATAACGAAAAGAAACCGCAAAACCTTCTTATTGACCTCCGCCTCTCCGAAACAAGATTTATACCTGATAGGAGCTTTTTTGAAAATGATAATGAAGTAGAAGTTTTAGACATGGCAGTAATTGAATGGCTTTCTGCTCAACATCCCTACAAATCTTTTGACCATAAAAGGCCTCAATTACCGGGGCAAAAAAATCCCGGACTGGGAAGCTTAAACTACATGATGGATCTAATGTATCTTGCAGGCAAAAAAATTTTTAAGGATGGATTTATGGATATCCCGGAACATTTTCACGGGGCATTAATGTACTCTAAGAAATTTAAGTTCTTCAACCCTGCAAGTGAAGCCATATTAAGGGCTGTTTTACGTGATCTACAAGAATATTCCCTTGCTGACTTAGCATGGGGAATGATTACGGAAACTATAATTGATAGTACTACTAATAAGCCCTATATATACGAACCCTCTGAGCAAATATTTCCGCTATCAAAATTTATGAAAGACTACTTTAATTCTAAAAAATACCAGGAAAACTTTAATCAAGTTTACAAAAGCCAAAAGTTCGACTTCAAATACGATAAAATGCTTGAGATAAGGCAAGAGTTATTACAAGAACATAACCCCGAAGATTTATAATCAATCTTTCTTCTAAGCCTTATAGATTCACTAAATTAAGCTTTATAGAATTACTAAATGCTTGCTTGTGTCGTGCGCGCACAAGTAAGTTCCACATAAATATAATATCATCGCTTTACGGGTTTTCCATTAAACATAAAATATTAGTATTATGAGCCATGAGTCAAAGCGTTAGAATATATCGAAATGATAAATCTCAATTACTCATTTGAAGTATTATCTTCTATAAGCTTTCTCCACTATTTTTAGAATGTCATTGGAATCAGCATCCTTAGGATTAAAATTAATAGCTCCATCATCAATAGCCGCCTCAGAAATTGATTTAAGCTGACCTTTAGAAACACCGGCTTCTTCTAAGGAAATGGGCATTCCACTTAATTCATTAAGTTTTTTGTTTAATTGCCTTACTGTATCTACTGCTTTGGCAGCCCTCTTATTAGCAGGAGTAGAAGCATAGACTTCAGGGCCCGCTAAAGGCAAAAGCAGTTCGGCATAATAATCTTTACAAAGATCCATGTTATACTCCATCCCAAAAGGCAGCAAAATAGCCATGGCTTCCCCGTGAGGTATATGCCCGATAGCCCCGGCGGCATGACCCATAGCATGAACAATGCCGCACATAGAATTTGAAAATGCGCAACCCGCCAACAAAGAAGCATTTGCTGTAGCCAGACGTGCATCTTTGTCTTTAGGTTTCTCCAGTGTCTTTACCAAATAATCACGAAGCATGCTAATTGCCGACATGGCATAAGCATCACTAACAGGATTTTTTTGAATACATGAATAAGCCTCCACTGCGTGAGTTAAGGCATCCATGCCACTACCGGCAGTGAGTCGGGGCGGCACAGATAAAGTAACACGGCTATCCAAAATGGCTACATCGGGAATTAGTCTATAAGAAGTAAAAGCCATTTTACGCCCCTTTTCTACGTTGTTGATTACTGCAGCCAGCGTTACTTCCGAACCGGTGCCTGACGTTGCAGGAATAGCAATAAGGGGTTTCATCCTATTGGTCAAATGTTCAGCCCCCACATAATTCATCAAATCATGGGCACCTTCGGTAACAACAATGTTAACCCCTTTGGCAGTATCCAGCACCGAGCCTCCACCCAGGGCAATTATAGAGTCACAATTATTTTCATTGTACATTCTGGCTATTTCATTTACCACCAGATTCGAAGAATCAGGAGGAGTTTCACTGTAAATTGCTCCTATAGTGACATCATAACCACCGAAGGAATCAATTAATTGTTTATCTAGCCCTAATTTTACAGCAGTCTTGAAAGTAATCAATATAGGCCTTTTGGCTCCTAAAAGTTTGAGCTCATGGCCTACACTTTCCAAAGCATCATGACCGGAAATAATTTTCACCGGGTTATAATATTCATAATAAGAAGGTATCATTTTAAAACTCCTTTCCTCAGGATTTATTTTTTACTGGTTAATTTAATACTTACGGCCGCCCTAACGGCACAGCAATCAAGTAAGCATACAAACGAGTTAGCCATCTTTGCTTTGACATTTCCGGTTGGCGCTTTAAAATTCTCTTGGAAAGAAATCCGGGGAACAAAAGAAACTGTACTATATTTAGGCAGCGAATTAATTGCAGAGCTTTGTCATTTTCCCCTTGAAGACTCATGCGGTGTTGAGCATAAGCATTATGACTGCTGAGTTGGGTAGTAAACATTTTAAATGCCGAATCTATGTTTTTGATAGAAACAATTAAATCAGCATTTATTCTTTCCATACCAACAAATTGTAGCATACCCTCTTTCTTTTCCATGGCCAGGTAAGGTCCATCAGGTAATATTTCAAACAAAAAAGAAAAACCTTCTTCCCATTGATCTATTTCTTTCTTTACCTCTTCATCTTTCTGGGCAATTGCCGGCATAGCCCTTCCCATAAAAAATAAAAGTGCCGTCACAATAGCTTTTTGGGCCGCCTTATCACCGGGCTCAACATCTTTATAGCTTTTATTACTCATATTTTCACCTCCTTAGCTTATTCAATAAATAATTTTTATATAACCATTTACTATATTAATTAATACTTATGTATATGCTTTTAAATAATAATCCCGGCAAAAGCCTCAATTATTATTTAACATTATCGGACATATAAGATATATTCTACTAAACTCTTTTAAAACCTTTCAATTTTGCCTATCTTTTAATAATGTTTTTAAAAAAATACCATCTAACACTACAGCGAAACTTTTATGGCAAGCCACAAGGCACGGGGACGGTTCCTTCAAGGCACGGGGACGGTTCCTTTGCCTTTTAAACCACGTGAACGGTTCAAGCGTCCCGTAGCGAAGCTAAGGCCGAAGGGAAGGCACCTGTCCCTAAGGCAACAGAACCATCAGGCTGTGTGATAAATTTGCACCAAAAATATTTATCCCCATTCCTCCCTCATTTTATAAGGCAATTTAGGGATTGTGATGTTAATATGGTTGCATTTTTGCATTGCTTTCCCACTTTTAGCACTTACAAATCCGAAAACATGATTTATCACACAGACTCCCGCCCCAGCACCTGTGTGAGACATGAGGCAACACAACCGTCCCCGTGCCTGTGGAAAGGAAAAGGAATTTTATATATAAAATAATTTATAAATTTGATAATATAAGAATAAGTGAAAGTTGGAAAAGTAAACGGTAAATGTGATCCTGCCATAATCTCATTTCATATGGCTTATACTACTTCCTACTTTTTTGAAACAAATTAACGGGAGGGTTATAAAATGATAATTGATACCCATGCACAATTATTTACCCCTAAGTTCGTTGAAATGGTCCAAAAGGGAGAACTTGAAGGATTGGACATGATGGGGTACGCCTCTTTTTTTAAGGGAAATGTAGAAGATACCCTGGCAGACATGGATAATGCGGGAGTGGACAAATCAGTAGTAGTAGCTATTGATGCCGAAACTAAAAAAGGTTATAAAATATCCAATGAATTGGTAGCAGAATCAGTTCAGGAGCATCCAGAAAGGTTAATCGGTTTTGCCTCCGTAGACCCCCACAAGGGGAAAATTGCCCTCCGAGATTTGGAATATGCAGTCAATGAATTGGGGCTTAAAGGATTAAAGTTTATCCCCCACCTTATTGAAATTTGTCCTAACGATAAGCTAATGTATCCCATCTATGAAAAAGCAAGTGCCTTAAAAATACCGGTGTTACTACATACCGGAACTCATTTTCATTTAGGGTGCAAGATAAAATACAACAAACCTGAATTTATAGATGAAATAGCAATCGATTTTCCCGAAGTTAACTTTATTATGGCTCACTTCGGTTATCCCTGGTTTTACGAAGCTTTAGCTGTAGCGCAAAAAAACTTCAACGTTTATTTTAATATCGCGGGGTGGGCGCCTCAATATATTCCCGCACCGGTAATAAATCTAATGGATTCCCTTTTGGCTAATAAAGCTTTATTTGGCTCTGACCATCCCCTCCTACCCAGAAAAAGAGTATTGGATGAACTGAATAAGCTCAACTTAAAGGAAAGCACCAGAGAAAAGTTGCTTTCCACAAATGCGCAAAGAATATTAGAGTTATAAATTGTATAGAGGTATTAACATAAAATTTTTTAGATCGTTATTTCCATAATTCATAAACAAAAAAGTAACTACTCAGGGCAAAATAAAACTTAGCTAAGATAGGCCATGCCAAGGGGACGGTTATAGCATCACCAAAGCGGCGAAAGGCCTAAGATCTTTATTTCAGGCCCGAAGGGAAACAATAGAACCGCCCCCCTGCGGCGCAAAGGCTCGAAATAAGACTATAGAACAATCCTCTTTGGCACAGCAGTATATGCCCGAGTAGTTACACAAGAAATAAAGCAAGCCGGCCTTCAGATATTTCAATATATGGATTATGTGTCAATGTCAAGGCCTGACACCTTTCCGTTAATCTATCGGCTTGAAATATTTAATATCGTAAATGTCACCCTTTAGCTCCTCTCTCCAAACTGCCTTTACCCTCATGCCCACTCTCAGATCATCATAATCCACTTCATCAATAATATGCGGCATGGTGCTGGAAGAACCATCCAGCCTGATGTAGCCATAGGCATAAGGAGGTTCGGCCGGCTGAGTGGGAAAAGGAAGATATACTACGGTAAAACATTCCAACACCCCTTCATCGTTTAAAGGCACTAACTCGTCTTCCAATGGGGCAAAACATCTTCCGCAGATAGCTGTAGGAATAATAACCTTTTTGCAACTGGTGCAACGGCCAAAAAAGATTTTTTGTTCTTTTCTCATCAACTCTAAAAATTCAGTAGCCCGCTGGCCATAAGACCACTTGTAAGGTACATACCAGGTATGCATAACCCTGCTTGTAGGCTCGAACATTTTTCCCCCTCCCTTCATTCAGTTATCTTAAAACAATCAATGTCCATTATATGTCCAATGGTTTCTTCTTTCCAAACTGCCCCCACTCGAGAACCTATTTTCAGGTTATCCATGTCCGCTCCCTTCACCAAGTGCAGCATGCAGGTGTCCGCCCCGTCTAATTTAATCATGGCCACCACATAAGGTGTCTCCGGAAACCATAACAGAGGATGCTTATCAATATCGGCAGGGCTGATCCTTTCACTAAGGTATTCTTTCGAAGGCCTTTCTCCGAAAAAATTTTGCCTGATTTTAACAAACCCTTCTACCGTGCCTTCCGGCTTGACTTCCACAAAATTTTCCACCTGCATGTCTTCCAGGCAGTCCCGGCACAAATCCTGGGGAGGAACATATATTTTGCCGCAAGAATTACATTTTACACCGGTGATGGTTTTTTCCCGCAGGCCTCCCAAAAAAGTTCCTAAAACCGGTCCGGGTGTCCACTGGTAAGGCACGGTTATATCCCAATTTGATATTTTTGTCATAGTTTTTCACCTCCTCAAGGCATATTACTGGAAAAGATCATCACGGTATGAAACTGAATCCCCCCGCCCCATCCATGACCAAGAGAAATTTGCGCCCCCGGAACCTGCCTGTCACCCGCTCTGCCCATAACCTGGAGGGCCGCTTCTGCCTTGCGAAACATAGCAGCCGCCCCAATGGAATTAGCACATAAAACTCCGCCGGAAGGGTTAACCGGTAAATCTCCATCCATATGAGTTGCTCCACTCTCCAGGAGATTACCGCCTTCTCCCCACTCACAGAAGTTTAATCCCTCGTACCAAATCATCTCCTGCACGGAAAAGGCGTCATAAACCTCAGCCACATCTATTTCCTTCCGGGGATTGCTTATACCGGCCCGCTCGTAGGCTATATCCGCGGCAAGCCGCAGCCCGATGGGCTTGGCCCAGTCCCTATCCGCATAGGTAACTCCTTCATTCGTGGATACCGCTGCAAGTACCCAGGCCGGTTTATCGGTGATTTCTTTAACCTTATCTTCCCGCGCAAATATCATAGCACAAACCGCATCAGAAGTAGGACACATATCCGCCATCCTTAAGGGATAGCTCAACATAGGAGTTTCTCTTGCTCCCTCGAGGTTATAGTCCGGGATCCTCAGCTGGGCATAGGGGTTATTCACAGCATTATTCCGGTTTTTTACAGCAACTTTTAAACTATATTCTCCGTCATATCCGTACTTGGCATAATAGGCAGAAGCCTGTAACGCCACCGCTGAAGGGGCTCCCGCACCCATTCTCCTCGCTATGAGGGGTTCATAAACTGTGGAAAGGCCTATTTGAGCGGAAGATGTTTCGTTTAGCTTGTTACCGGATATGGCCATAACCACGTCAAATTCCCCGCTTGCCACCAGGTAGTAAGCCCCAATAGCAGCAGAACCTCCTACAGTGCCACCCGTATGAATTCGGAACAGGGGTTTGTTAACTACCCCCACGGCTTCGCCGCACCATTTTTCGGGGTGATTAACTCCTTCAAAATATTCCGGGGAATGACCGAAAACTACTGCATCTATTTCTGCAGGCCCTAACCCGGAATCTTCATATGCTGACAAAGCCCCTTTTCGATAAAGGGCGGGGATGCTTAGGTTCCAAAACGACTTATTTTCCGTCATTCCGATACCTACCACGCCTACATTATTAACCATTTTTCCACCTCCTTTTCTGTGCATGTTTAAATAGACAATATCGAAACCAGATTAGATTGCAAAAACATCCCGCTAGATGCATGTACCACAGCTGCTCCATTATTCCGCCGCACCTGATTATCCCCGGCTTGACCAGTTAGCTGCAAGTAGCTTTCTATTACCCTTACAAGGCCTGAAACCATAATAGGATTGGCACAAAGAGCTCCACCCGAAGGATTTATAGGAAAACTGCCATCTATTTTGCTATTACCTTCCTCTATCATTTCCTTTCCTTTGCCTTCCGGGCAAAAACCCAGGCTTTCACTTAACATTAATTCGTAAAAAGCACACGCTTCATACACTTCAGCAAAATCCACTTCCCTGACAGGATCCTTGAGCCCGGCTCTGTTATAAGCCATCCGGGCGGCAGCATGACATGAATCCGAAAAGGCCAGGTTTCTGTGCCCGGGATAATAGCTGTCCTGGGCAAAACCTATCCCTTTTATCCACACCGGTTCATTTTTCACACCACGGGCAAAATCCTCTCGGGCCAGAATAATGGCAGCCGCTCCGTCAGTTAGCGGAGGAATTTCCAGTTTTTTGAGGGGATCCACCACATAAGAAGAATTCATTACATCCTGAGGGCTAACTTTTTCACGAAGCATGGTCCGCGGATTTTTACTTCCCGCTTCCCGGTTTTTGGAAGCCACCATGGCCGTATCTTCTTCCCTGACACCATACTTCCGGTAATAGGCCTGGGCTTGCAATGCCGCCGCAGAAGTTGCTTCCAGCCCCAAAGGCCTTAGGTAAAGGGGGTCAAAACTCATATTGGCATAAAAAGCCGGCCCCACACCTGAATTTTTCCCATGTGCCACTACTATACAATTATTCCACTGCCCCGTTAGCATACGGTAGTAGGCATACATCATGGCATAGGCCCCGTCTTCTTCTACCTTAGACTCTTCTTTCATAAAAGCTCCGTAGTTCTCTGCGGAAAAAGCGTTGGAAATGGACACGCCGTCTATGGTATCACAAGAAGCAGAAATAACCTGGTCGATATCTTTAATATCCAGACCCGCATTTTTCAAGACTCCCTCAGTTACTTCAAAAATGATCTGACCGGTGGCGACATCTTCCATGTCCGGCTGAAACTCACTAAGACTGCAACCAATAATTCCAATTTTACTCATTCTTATCACCTCCTAGGATCGTCAAATATACGAAGTAGTTAATGGATTCATGTAAGAAAAACTTTTCACCTCCCTACTCCCGTTGATGCTAATTCTTAATTAAAGAGACCGGGATATTATCTCCAACATAACCTCATCCGTCCCGCCGCCAATGCGAGCCAGGCGGCTGTCCCGCCAGGCCCTTTGAATGGGATACTCCATCATATAACCGTAACCGCCGTGAAACTGCAGGGCTTCGTCGGCAACTTTGAAAGAAACCCTGGAGGCAAATAGTTTGGCCATAGATATTTCCTTTGCGGGAAATTCACCCATGTTGATCTTGGAGGCCACATTGTATGACAACTGTCTGGCTGCTTCGATTTCGGTGGCCAATTCCGCCAGACGATGACGAATGGCCTGAAATTTGAATATGGGCCTTCCGAATTGCTTCCTCTCCTTCACATACAGAAGGGTAGCATCCAAGGTCCTCTGGGCTCCGGCTACCGATGAAATAGCTCCGAAAAGCCTTTCCGGCTGAAGTTCCCACATGATATTGTAAAAACCCTGGCCGACTTCTCCCAATCGATTAGCATCAGGCACTACACAGTCCTGGAAAGCAAGCTCCGCTGTATCAGAACTGCGCATACCCACCTTATCCAGTTTACGGGATACAGAAAATCCCGGATCATCAGTTTCCAGAACAAACAAGCTAACTCCCTGAGGCCCTTCGGATCCGGGTTCCCGAGCCACTACAATGGCATAATCAGCCCGGTTCCCGTTGGTTATAAATATCTTTTGCCCGTTAATAATCCAGTTATCCCCGTCTTTCTGGGCAGTGGTCCGAATAGAGGCAACATCAGATCCCGCATCGGGTTCGGTTATGCCCAGGCAACCAATTTTTTCCCCCGCCAGGGTAGGGGCCAAAAATCGTTGCTTGATGTCCTCAGAACCCACTTTGTTCAAAAGAGGACTGACCATATCGGTAACCACACCTACCGCCATGGCCAGTCCCCCGGAATTACAACGCATCATCTCCTCCGCCAGTATAATTCCCGATAGATAATCGCCTCCCTGGCCGCCATATTCTTCGGGCATATGAAGCCCCAAAAAACCCAACTCTCCCATGCGCTGGAACACAGAGGAAGGAAAATCTTCATTCTCCTCCCACTCTTCGGCATACGGCGCCAGTTCTTTTTCCACAAACTCGCGAATTGATTTTCTAATGGCTTTGTGCTCTTCATTAAAAATGGGATGATCTTCCATGTATTTACCTCCTTTGGATTTGCCAGCAAAAATATTTCCCGGTATCTTTTTTCCGGGCCATTATCGGCTGTAAAGGTTAAAAATATCCCGGGCTTCTACCGGAGTAGCCACTTCACGCCCGCACAGTTCGGTTACCTTAACGGCCCATTCTACCTGTTCATAATTACCTTTAGCCAGTTCCCGGTTATACATACGGGTGTTGTCTTCTAAGCCCACGCGTATATGCCCGCCATAAGCGGCGGCCGCATACGCCGCAGCTATCTGGTTAGGCCCTACGCCACAAACAGACCAGGAAGATCCTTCGGGAAGTACTTCATACATGCGGGCTAAATTGCCGGGAGAAAAAGGCACTCCTCCCGCCACTCCAAAGACAAATTGAAAGTGCAACGGATCATCCAAAATATTTTGTTTATTGGCCAACATAACGTTATAGAGACCACTCATATCATAAACTTCTAATTCCGGTTTTACTTTGTTTTCCCTCATCGTTGATGCAAAATCAAAAAGCATTTGAAAAGTGTTTTCAAAAATAAATTCAAGCTTGATCTCACCTGTAGCATGATCCGCCAGGGCAAAATTCATGGAATTGGTGTTTAGAGAAGCCATATCCGGTTGCATTTCTTTGATGGGAAAAATGCGTTCTTCAGCCGATATGAAGGGGCGGATAGCCGAACTCATATTAATAATCAATTCCGGGCACCTTTCCCTAATGCCTTCTATAGTGGGCCTTATTAAATCAATGTCCTCTGTGGCCATGCCGGTGTCCGGATCTCTAACATGGATATGCACCACAGAAGCGCCCGACTGCCAACACTTGTAGCTTTCCTCGGCAAACTCTTCCGGAGTATAAGGCACCGATTCATTTTGATATTTCATGGTAGCTCCTCCGGTTAAAGCGCAGCTAATAACTACCTTTTCTCTCAAAAGTTCACTTACATGCTTTTCTCTCATAATGAACCAATTATCTCCTTTCCAAAAATACAAATTACGGGTTGCATAAAAACATCCTCGTGTACTTCCAATATTTCTCAGAGAAACATCAAAACAGCAACTTTAATAAGGGGATATAATTAATTTGGAGATATAAAAATCATACCACCCCCTGTTTATTTATTGCCAACTGATAACTGACGTCGCTATAAGTATTTAATTAAAGGAAAACTATGAGAACTAAGCTGCAAATATTAAAAATAATTTTGCTTTGATAAAATTATTAATAGTGATAATTAAGCAGATAATTTAGGAGCTGAAAATATTACAAAACAATGAGAGAAATTAGATATGTTCGTTAGCTTCGAAATTGCAACCATTTTTGAATATTATGCAATTTATAAATATTTTATATCTTTAAGTATTTTTTAGCAATACATTTTTATTATTTTTTTTAAATTTTTAGTTAAAAAAAACCAGGGATGCTTTATACTTATGTACCTTGAATTGGCGTTTTTATTACCGGAACATAAAGAAAGTGACGACTTTTCGGACTAAAGTTTAAGGTTTTCTCGGACGTAATTCTATAAAAATCATCCCTACAAATAACTTTAAGCAATAAAACCTCATGAATTGAGAAATGTGAACACATTATGGAAAGATGACTTTACTCATATAATGTGTCAATTAATTCCCCATAATTAGATGCCATAATGTTCCTCTTAATCTTTAAAGTAGGAGTTAATTCTCCTCTTTCCTGAGAAATTGCATTATCCAGAAGTTGAAATTTTTTAACCTGTTCAAAGTCATTGAAAAAGCGGTTGGCTTCCTCAACCGCCTGCCGGAATATCTCTTGCACTTTTTCATGAGCAAGCAAAGCCGGGTCGACCTTTACAGGAACTTCTTCTCCAGCCTGGTCCGGGGCATATTCGGTAAGGTTTTCATCGAAATTAATAGCGTTTGTCCGGGCGAAATCAAGCAACTTACTAAACTGGGGCTGAATCAACGCAGAAACATACTTCTTATCATCGCCTATCACCACGGCCTCTTCCACCCAGGGGCTTTCTTTCAGTTTGTCCTCAATGGGAAGGGGGGCTACATTTTTGCCCGTGGATAAGACCAGAAGGTGTTTCTTCCTTTCTTTAAAATAAAGATAACCCTCTTCGTCAAATTCCCCGATGTCGCCGGTTTTCAACCATCCATCCTCAGTGAAAGATTCTTTCGTTTCGTCCGGCAATTTGTAATAACCCATCATCACGTTATGTCCTCGGATTAAAATTTCACCGTCTTCCGCAATTTTTTGCTCCACGCCCGGCAACGGTGGGCCGATAGATCCGGGCCTAAAATCATGCGAAGGATTGATATTCGCCGGGGCGGCAGTTTCGGTCAATCCGTAACCCTCCAGAAGGGGGAAACCTATGCCGTTATAAAAATAGGCCAGGTCTTTGGGCATGGCACTGCCGGCCGATACACAGGTTTTGAGGCGGTCCAGCCCTGCCATTGCTCGAAGTCTTTTGTAGACAATGCGCTCGGCCAGGCGGTGCTTTCTTTTCAACCGCGGCGGTGGCTCAATTTTTTTGCTCCGATACTGCCCCATTTCACGAGCAATGCGGGCTGCCCAGTAAAAAATGAGACGGCGGGTGATGCGGGAAGATTCTACTCGCTGTACCATACGGTCGTAAACTCTTTCCCACAGGCGGGGAACTGCCGTCATTACCACCGGTCTTACCACGGGAAGATCCTCGGCCAACCTGTCCGGTCGGCTGAAGTAACATGTTTGCCTACCCGCCAAGGCGGCAAAATAGACCACACGCATGTATACATGCGCAAACGGCAAAAAAACCAGCATATCATCACCTGAGGAGTACTGCACTACTTCTCTCAGCGCAAAAAGGTTAGAGACGAAGTTCCAATGAGATAACATAACACCCTTGGGCTGACCTGTTGTCCCGCTGGAATAAACAATGCTGCATAAATCATCCGGATGAATGCTCTGCTGTACTTCATCGTATTTGAAGGGATCATAATTATAATTTCTACCCATTTCCTGGATTTCTTGCAAAGTGTAAATATTACTCCACGGCTTATCTGTCTTTTCCATGGTAATTATATATTTTAAATGAGATATTTTGTCTGAAACTTCCATTACTTTGTCCAGCTGTTCCTGATCTTCCACAAAAAGCATCTGGGTATCCGAGTCATTAATAATATATTCCACCGAGGAAGGGGATAAAGTAGGGTAAATGGTGACGGTAACTCCACCGGTGGTAAGAATCGCAAAATCTGCCAGGGGCCATTCGTACCGTGTTTCGGCCAAAATACTGATTTTGTCACCTTTTTGGATTCCCAGGTAAAGCAGTCCCATTGCCAGAGCCTTTACCTCTCTCCCCAAATCAAGATAAGTAAGGCTGATAAAATTTTCTTTTCCCGGTTCACGGTAAGAAATAGCTACCACTTCAGGTTCCACTCTCACCGCTGTATAAAGAATTTCCCCCAGGGTAGACCTTCTAAATATTTCCAACTCCTGACTCTTAACTATTTTTTCTTCAGCCATAACAAAACACTCCCTTCGGATAAAATTTGGGCGCTCCCCGAAAACCGCACCTTTTCTATTTTTAAGTAGAAGAATAATTCAAGTTTTACCTCCCCTCTCGCTATCAATATTATCCTGTTGTCTTATCTTTTGCCCGGGATTAACCATATAAACACTTCCAATTCCATTCCTTTAACTATTGATTCACTGGCCATATTAGAGGTAACTTTCATTAATATTTATATATTATCCATTTGCCCCATAAACGCACCTCTCCGTCTTCTCAATTAGGATAGCGAAACCAAAACATCACCTCCATGCTTTAATTAAGAATTATGTAGCAGTATTACAAAATTAATTAGGAAGAAGAAGCTTCAACTAAAAAAGATTTTCTGGGAGGATTTATCCAGGGTTTTAAGGGAGAAGTTCTATGAATAAGATATGAATAAAATATAAGTTGCAGCAAAAAGAGTAACTTATGTGGCATACTTTAAATTATTATAATTTTATAATTATTTTATACTTTTTAGCTTATCTTGACAATAACCAGGAAAAATTTATTCTAAAAAATCTAAAATGGAAATTTAAGTGGCATTAGCCATATTGAACAGGAAGCTCCAGCTTCTAAGCGAAGCGAAAGCGGAAATGTTTCACTGCAGATTTGATTAATAATTAATTTACGAAGGAAAATACTCCGAAGGAAAAAGTTTTTCATAATATGGATTCTATGTCAATATCAAGGTCTGACACCTTTTTTATTTGTTGTGGCCGTGGCCGTGTCTATGCCTACCTGCATCGTTTCTATAAGAATATATTCCTCCCTCAACCCTAATGGCTTTGCCGTAAACCAATGCTTCGGCAATTTTGGCACGGGCAGAAACTAGTACTTTCTGAAAAGTAGCTCTGGATACATTCATTTTGTCAGCTCCATCCTGTTGATCCAATCCTTCAACATCCTTTAAACGTATAGCTTCCAGCTCTTCGATGTTAAGTGATTTATCTTCTAACTCACGCAAGGGGACACCTGCCGGTTTAAAATATGTAACCTCGGGCATAAATTCTACTCTGCGTCTTTTCGGGGGTCTGGGCATTTTATACCTCCTTGTACTTTTTAAAAGTTATTTTGTCAATTTATCACTTCTTTATTGTTACATTTTATAGTATATTTGACAAAATTACTATCACTATTTGATTGACATACTCCCACAGCTAAAGCAGTGGGATTTCTGCTTGTTTTTCTCGTAATTTTTCGCCTACTATCACTTATATTCTTATAAACATTTTATGGTTATTATTGGTATATGTCAACAAACACTACCGCACCTCTAAAATAAGCATTTTGAAAAAATCCCACTACAAAAGCAGTGGGATTTAGAGTTCATATAGGAATTTCCCGCAAAGCAAATTTTACAATTTCTAACAAAGTGAATTATAATAATTTCTCAGTTTATGGACAAAACTTCGCCTAAAAAAATAGTAAAATTATTCTCTTTAACTTTTATTCCCGCGCTATGCTTCTCTTTCTTATTTTTATCACCACAAAAATAAGAATACCAAGGGTAATAATGAAAGGAAGACCCCAGATAATGGAAGATACCATGGAAACAACTACCGCAGAGAAAAATTGCCACCCCTCAGATAATGAAAATACAAACTCTTCCCACACGTTATCAGGAGTCTGGGCAGCCGCTACAGCTTTTTTCTCTTCCACCGTAACATCAATGTAAGAATAGTCGGTAACACTGTCAAAGTAATTAATTTTACCCTTATAACTTTCAATTTCTAATCTTATTTTTTCCAATTCTTTTTCTACTTCCAGCATTTCTTCAATGTTTTCAGCTTCTTCTAACATTTCCAGGTAACGTTCTTCCTGGGCTTCATATACTTCTAACCTACGTTTAAGATCCACGTATTCCATAGTGATATCTTCGGTAGTACTTTCTTTTTCTACCAGATCTTCTATTTCTCCCAGAGCTCCATAAACAGATTCAAAAAGATTGCTTTCAATTCTTATATTTAACCTGGCTTTCGCGCGATCATTCATTTTACTGAAGGAAGATTCTTGAATATGTCCTTCGTATTCTTCCACTATTTGTTCAACTTCTTCCACTTTTGCTTCCACATCATCGGTAACGTATTCCACCCAGCCTTCTTTTATAATTTTTTCCTCAACTTCTGCCCCGCTTACATCGTTGTCCTCATTAGTTTCTATTTCATTGGCAAAATCGGCTACATCTTCTTCCGTCCTCATTAGTTCTTGTTCCATCTCAGCATCCGGAGGTACAGCAACATCTTCACTAACCTCCTCATCCAAACCACAACCTGTAAATATAATTCCCCCCAAACCCGTCACCATTAGCAAGATCAGGCAAAATACTAATAAGCGTTTCATACGAATTCCCCCTTGTGTAAAATCCCTTTTTCATTATGACATAATGCACCACTATATAATTGCTAATAAGATTCCATTTTTAATCTTTTAACTAATAATGCTCCGCTTATGAAATATGAAAAATGTTTGTTTACTCTTATGACTAAAATAATATAAATAAGGTTCCTTATTAAATAAAATTTTTGCCTGCCGGAAAATTTCATAATATGATTATCTTTGTTGTCAAGGCTGTCCGGCTAAATACTTTAATAACTTTTAATTCTATCTCAAATAATATAGATGAGAAAACCAAAATGTTGCCAAATCACTGCTCCTTGCCCCATTATTATTCTAAACCGCTTTGTATTTCTTCACTGGCTTGCATTACTTCTTGTTCGGGATAGCGTAAAAAGAAAATGGCTCCGAGCAAAATTATTAAAGCCGCAACCGGCCCGGTCAGTTGAACGCCCAGAGGCCGACCAAAAAATTCTACCAAACCTCCGGTAACAACGGTGGATATTCCTATGGTTAATTTGAGAAAAAAACCCTGGACACCATAGTACATGGCCTCTCTTCTCTGCCCTGTAATCTTTTCTTCCATATCCGATATTGTAGCCACAATAGCATCGGGTACTATAAGAACTCCGGCAATGGAAAAACCCGCCAACCCCATAGAAAAGAACCAGAGAACAGTAGGCGGTATATTCCAAAAGGGATCTACCATGAAGTAAAGTAAAGGCAAACTTATCACAAAAACTATCATGGCAATAAGCATAACAAATTTTAAACCCCATTTTTTAGCCAGGAAATTGATGAGGAAAAAAGCAACCACAGCTGTTCCCCAAGCAGCAAACATTACAGCCATATCTTCTTCCGGCCTGCCAAGCAATTCGGTCACATAAAGAGGCAAATTAAGGCTAATAATATTAAACCCAAACCACAAGGCCATACTACCCACCAAATAAATCCTAAAAGGCCTGTTTTGAAAGGTAGTTTTTACCGCATCCAAAAGGCCCATGTTAGCCGGCCGGGCTTCAGCATAATGTTTTTCCTTAATAAATGCGGGGATATAAAGAAAAATTAGGGCTATTAACGCCATGATCCAGATCATGGTATGGAAATCTGTATATCCCAACAAGATACTGGAACCCAACATCGCTACGCCTGCTCCCAACATAGTAAAAACAGCCTTGGAAGTAGATAAATCTACCCGGTCAGATTTGGTTCGGGCTAATTCAGGAAGCAAAGCCAGGTAAGGACACACATAAGCAGTAAACATGAAGTAAAAGAGCCCCAGAAAAAAAACCAGGTGAACACTGTTCCAGGCAGATTGCTCGGCCACGGGTGGATAAAATAAAGCCAAAAATGCTGCGGCATATATTATCCCCCCCACAAGCATGAATGGCATTCTTCGCCCCAATCTACTGCTGTAATTATCTGAAAAACGGGCAACCAGGGGATCAGCAATGGCATCAATCACTCTTCCCCCAAACATGATGAAACCAAACGCCATGGGACCCAATAAGGCCTCTACACCTTCTATGGGGCTGGTAATATAGAAATAAAAAAGCCAGGTAAGAATAACCCTTTCTAAAAGGGTCCATCCGGCTGCACCGCCGCCATAAGCAATTTTACCCCAAAGAGGCAGTGACTTAAGCAATTTTACCCTTCCCCCCAGTTAAATTCCTTCTTCAGGAAAAAGAAAGAAATCTTTTGATGTTGAAACATAAAAAATATAATCTGTAATTTGCAACACATAAAATTATGCTGCACCATCTATGCTCTGCTCATTATGGGAATTATTGACAAAATATACTATGGATACTACCAACACCACTGAACCTACTGCCATCAGAAGGCCCACATCAGTTGGAGTTTTTTCTATCTCGATTACCTGCTCCATAAGCACGGAAGAGGAATTAAAAGTAAAGTGGGCAATAATCGGGCCCCAGATAGAACCCGTCCATAAGTATAAAAAACCAATAAGCAACCCCAGGATAAAAGCATAACTTGACTGAAGGACATTAAAATGGATAAAACCAAAAAATACCGCTTGAAGAAACACAGCCGCCATCACAGGAATATCTTCACGCATACGATTAAAAATAATGCCTCGGAATCCTATTTCCTCTGCAAGGGAAGCTATCAGTCCCAAACCAATTATGGAAACCAAAAAATGCTGGGCAAACATAGGCTCTAACAATTGCTGGTGTTCAGGAAAGTACCGGGGCAGCTCTGTGAAAAACATAACCCCCGCTAAAATGAAATAGAAAGACACACCCATAAGAATAGTCATTACCAACTGGGCTAAAGATAGTTTTCTAAATTTGCAGTATTCCAACAAACCTTCCTTGTTAATGGTTACTACCTTTCTAATTAGGAAAAACAACCAAAAAAATACCAGGGTCAAAACTCCGCTCAGGATAGCAATATAGATCATATTTTCTTCAATTAGTTCCCGATATTCCCCCATTGTCAGCTCTATACCTTCCAGGGTATGGGTAAAGTTAACATAAAAAGCATACAATGAACCACTGATGATTTGGGCTAATATAAACAACCCTGCTATCAAAGCTATAAACCCTATCATGCGAAGATATCTGTTAATTTTTCTTCGCTCCTCTCCATAATCTAATTCTGTAGCCTGCTATCATTATAGTTGCTGTGGTTAAACTCATCAACAACGTCACCCTCATAATAATATACATAAACTTCAACCTGTTAGCTATGCAGAGTGGCTTTTTCCCTTAAGTAGAAATCTAGCGGCCCCGGCCCCCATCAGAGCAACTGCGGCGGCAAGCAAAAATGCCGGTTCAAATGAACTCATGCTATCTGCAATGGCACCACCTGCTACCGGACCTAAAGCCTGCCCGATACCGAAAAAGAGGGTAATAAAACCAAGCGCTGCAGGGGCAAACTTCGATCCCAGCATGTCACCGCATGCCGCAGCCATAACTGCAGGTATGCTCCATGCAGAAAGCCCGAAAAGAACCGCCGAAATAGTAAAATACACCGGGGCACCGCCGGCACCAAATAGAAAAAAAGCCACCCCATGAAGAAGAAATAAAATTGTCAGCGTGTTCCTGCGACCGATATAATCAGACACGCTTCCCCAGATAACACCGCAAAGCAAGCTAAGCCAGCCCATTATCATAAACAAATTTCCTGCTTCCGCTGCCGTATAAGCATATTCTTGAACCAGGAAATTTACAAAATAGGTCATGTAGATAACATAAGAAAAACCAAAAGCAGTGTAAACAAGGCCCAGGTACCAAACCGGAGGAGAAAGGTAAACATGCTTCCATGAATATATTTGATCTGCATTGTTTTTTGAAGGCCGGATTTTTTCTTCCTGCACAGATAATTTTAAGCCAATTTCAGCGGGATTATTTCGCAGCACCATAAATGAAGTTATAGCCAGGGCTATGGTTATAAGACCAAAAATATACCAGGATATACGCCAGGCCGGGTCGCCATATTCTGCTATGATCCAGGGTACCAGCAAACCGGTAAAAATCAGCCCCATCGATGAACCGGCTACGGCAATACCGGCAGCCAGCCCCCGCATTCTTTGAGAAAACCAGGCCGCCCATAACCCCATGATGGCTACATTAGCAGCGCCACTTCCCAAACCGGTCATTCCTCTCCAAATTGACACAGGTATAAAACCTTCCGCCATTCCGGTAAGGAACATGCCCACCCCGGCTAATAAAAGCCCTAAAGATGCCACCAGCCTAATCCCAAAACGTGAAGCCAAAGCGCCACCAATAAGGGCAAAAGCCAGATAACCTCCCAAATTGAACGTCGCCAGCAGGCCGGCCTGAGTATTATCCATTTTCAACGCCGGCTGCATTTCGGGTAAAACCATGGAATAGCCATAGCGAGCCAGTCCCAGCGCCCCAAAAACTACCAGTGTACCCATCACCAGGACAACCCATGAATAATTAGCTCTCCAAAAATTGTTTTTAGGCATCAAATACCACCATGAGTAATAACCACAATTAATTTTAAGATAAAAAGCCGCTAATTATTTTTTCTTCAGCTTCTTCGGAAGTTAAACCTAATGCCATAAGCTTCATCATTTGATCCCCCGCTATTTTCCCTATAGCAGCCTCATGGGCCAGTTCAGCCTCGGCATGTTCTGCCGCAATTTCCGGAATGGAGCGAATAGACGCTTCACCCATAATTATAGAGTCACATTCTACGCGGCCTCTACCTCGTCCATAAGCAATCAGGCGAGGGCGGAATATTTGGCGTGACCTGTCTTGCGCTACTGAACGGGATACAGCACGCGCCACACACTCATCCCCATATAATTTCACCTCTATGTCAGATTCCGCCGATTGTTCTCCATCTGTTAACATGCGTTCAAACATAACCAACTGCCCCGTGGGCTTAATCTGGGCCATCGTAGAACGCACAGTATGGTCTACCCCGCGGATCTGAACTAATTCCAGCTCCACATAAGCTCCTTCCTCTACCATTATTTCAGTTTTGGGGTTTAGGATACGTTCTCCTTCTCCCTCACCTTCTCCAAAATGTTTTTCCACATAACGTAAGCGAGCACCTTTACGCACGGTGATAGTATGTAGGCCATCATGCTGTGCCGTTCCTCCCCCCGGATTATGAATGCCACAGCCTGCAACCAAAAGAATATCTGCTTCCGCTCCAATATCGATGGTATTGTACACCAGATCACTTTGGTCAGATTCGGTTAATAATACCGGAATATGAACGGTTCCCTCTTTTCCGGGTTCTACAAGCACATCTATTCCGGGCTCCCCTTCCTTGGGGTTAATTTCTACCCCCGGCAAGGAATGACGATCTATACCTTGCCCGTCTTTCCGAATATTATAAGCCCCTGGAGGATCCCGATGAAGATCCGCTACTTCTTTCAGTAAACGTTTATCGAGGGCAGTTAGCATAGATTTCCCCCTCCTTTGCACAGCTATTAAAGCAAGCACACCCACTGTAATCACGCACCTGAGGCCAAACTTTTTCACTGGAACCTTTCATCTCTATATGCCCGTCTACAACCAATATAATCTCATCTACCATAGTAAGGATTTTTTCCTGATGCGAAATGATAACCGTTATTTTATCTTCGTAGTGACTTTCTTTAACTACATTTATCAATTGAGTAAAGCTCCAAAGATCAATACCTGCTTCCGGCTCATCAAAAAGCCTTACGGTAGGATCTTGAGCTAAAAGAGTGGCTATTTCAATCCTTTTCATTTCCCCTCCCGACAAACTACTATCCAGCGGGCGCTCAAGGTAATCATCAGGACAAAGTCCCATATTACTAAGGTATTTACAATCAGTAATATCGTCATCCTGCATAGCTACCTCTAATAAGTCTTTCACTTTCAACCCTTTAAACCTTGCCGGTTGTTGAAAAGCGTACCCTATTCCCATACGGGATCTTTCGGTAACAGAAAGGTTAGTAATATCTTGCCCCTGGAACTCCACTTTTCCTTCCGTAGGCAAAAATATCCCCATAATTGTTTTGAGCACAGAAGACTTTCCACTGCCATTAGGTCCGGTGACAGCATACATCTTTCCTGCTTCCAATTGCAGGTTCACTCCTTTAAGAATATGAACTTTTTGTTCATCTTCTTCCAAAGCAAAACCTACATTCTCCAAAGTTAACACATAAACCCCTCCTTCATTTATATAGAAATAAAAAAATTTTTCCTGATCTAAGTAAATCAATACATACAGGTAATTTGGCTCCTGCTGCGAAAAATGATGGCAATGAACAGTGCAAGTCAGAAATATAGGCCATTTAATAAACCTGAAAGTCATTTATAAGTTAGCCGGGAGGGCATCTTCTGCCGGGAACCTCGCAAAGCCGAATGCTGAAAAGATAAACAAGTCTCGCTAAAATTCAAAACCCTAACCAAACATTTTTCCGGCTATAAAGCAGATATATAAAGAGATATTAAGATAAGAATAAAATTTAGGGAAAAAGAAAGGAAAATAATTTTCACATTGCCATCCTCTGACACAAAGAGTCCTGGTTTTCCCAAAGAAAACCAGGCTCTTTCAATAATAAAATGCCCTCTATTCTACTTTTTCTCCGTGTTCCCATTCACCTTCATAATAGATGGTGCCGTCCTCATTATATACAACACCGTGCCCGTGTGTTCTTCCTTCTTTAAAGCCACCTTCATAATATTTTATTTCATCAAAATATATTGTGCCCTCTCCATGTTTTTCTCCTTCTTTCCATTCCCCTTCATAACCTACTTTGCCTTCTTCTTCCCAGTATTCCTTACCGTAACCATGTCTCTCTCCTTCTTTCCACTCGCCCTCGTAAACTTTCTGGCCCTCCGCGTTATATTTTATCCCTTCACCATGTTTTTCCCCATTTTTCCATTCACCTTCGTATTTACTTCCATCTCGCCAGATATATGTACCTTCACCATGAATTTCTCCTTCATAAACTTCACCTACATATTCGGATTCATCCCAAAATTCCATAATCCCCTCACCGTGCGGCACGCCATCTTTGTATTCACCTTCATAATCGTACTCTTGTATGGCTCCACACCCTGCAACTACCAATGATAAAAGTAATATTAATATAAAAGCTATAGCTTTCAATGCTCCACCATCCTTTCTCAAAAGACAAATTATAGCTTTCTTTTATTAACCATGATATATTAGCCTAATTCGACAACTTATTATCATTTCCTCCAAGCATGTGGAATTTTAAATTAAAGAACGAAAGAACAGAACACTTGAGTTACTTTCAACTTACCTAACTTATCAGCAATTATCTTCGATTGCGTTTATTGATTTTCTAACACATTTTTTTCTTCCAAAATAGAGAGGAACAATTGCACTACTTGGGGATCAAAATAACTACCTGCATATTCCTGCAGTTCGGTTACAGCCTCTTCATGGGTCATAGCTTTACGGTAAGGACGATCATTCGTCATAGCGTCATAAGCATCCACAACAGCCAAAATACGGCATTCTATAGGAATCTCCTCTCCTTTTAACCCCAAAGGATAACCTGTTCCATCCCATCTCTCATGATGTTTTAAAATCAAATCTGCTATTTCTGCGAGGCCAATGGAAGAAAGGGCAATACGGTAGCCTTTTTCTGCATGCTGCTGCATAATTTCCCACTCTTCATCAGTAAGGGACCCTTCCTTGAACAATATCCTATCCGGAATGCCCACCTTACCCAAATCATGAACCTGGGCAAGAAAAATCAGGTTGGAAAGCTGCTTCTCTGATAAATTTAACCGCTTCCCTATTTCCGAACAAATATCTTCCAATCTCTGAGTATGCCCTTTGGTACAATAATCTTTTTCTCCCAGCATAGTTATAAGGGCCTGGATCATTTGCGATCTGGCTTTAATGCCTTTATGGGATTGATTTTGGTACATGATATTATCCGCTTCTTTATAAGTTTCCTCCAGCGGCTTATTTTGGTCGTTCGCTGTAGCCGAGCCAACAGAAATATGAAGGGGTAATTTATGTTTCTGTTCCTCATTGAATTTCTCTATGGTTGAGTTTATCCGATCAACTATTTTCGTTCTCGCTTCCTCGCTTGTCCGGGGAAGTATAACCGCAAATTCATCACTTCCTATCCGGGATATAATATCCGAACTACGAAATATGTCTCGCAAAACAGCAGCACAAGACTTAAGAAGTTCATCCCCCTGGAAATGACCTAAAGTATCGTTAACCAATTTTAAGTCATCTAAATCAATAGAAATAATGGTAATAGGATATTCCCTACTACCTTCCAAACGCTCTAGTTCGTTCTTAAAATATGCCCGGTTATAAAGGCCGGTAAGTTGATCGCGAAAACTTAAGTGCCTCAACTGCTCTTCATAATGCCGGCGGTCAGTGATATCATGGATTGTGACCCGATAAGAGGTAATATTATTTTCATTATCTTTAACCGGAGTAATAGAAAATTCCCCATAACCTAAAGAGCCATCTTTTCGGAGCATTTCCATAGTTAAGGCATGTTCCGATCTACCGGACTTTATAACCCGATCAAAATAATAAAATACTGCTTCAGGATCATTGCATATTTCTTTAAAATTTATTCCCATTAATTTATTGACATCATATCCCAACATACTGGCCGCCGAGTGGTTACAATAAATAATATTGCTTGACCGGTCAATTTCATAATAACCTTCTTTTATAACCGCAAGAACTTCCCGATATTTTATTTCCGATTTTTTTAATGCTTCCTTAGTTTGCATATGCTCGGTTTCATCTTCTAATATTGTAATTACTGAAATACTTCCATCAGATCTAATATGTTGGAATGCATTTCCCTTCAAATTCCTATTAAAAGCTTCGACAGAGTAAGCGGCCGAAGTAGAAGATGATCGTAAAAGCTGCGGAAGAGGGCATTGGGAGCAGGGCTCTTCCTTTCCAATTTGTTGATAGCATAATTCGCCTACCTGAAAGCTTAATTTTTCTCGAGCTGAGGGATTAATATATTCAATGCGGTAATCAGGGCTCAATTGGAGCACACACTGCTCCATATTATCAAAAAAACGGAACATATATTCAAGGTCTTGAGCTGCCGGCAAATCGTTATTTTTTTTACTTTTGGATAAATGAGACAAAGATTTTGCGGACCCAAATCGAACTCCGAAATAAAAAACCAGGCCAATAATTAAACATATTAGAAAAATAATTAATATTGTTCCCCAGGGCCAAACTATATCAAATAACTCCAAGAAAATTCTCCTCTTGCCCGGCAATATGCAATTATATGTAAATTTTTTGAAAAGGTAAAATAAAAATCATTAGCATCTTGCCAGGTTATTTTAATTATTTAGTATTCAACTTAATTTAACTTTTTTTTCAAGTAAAAAATCGATATTTCCCCAAATAAATGACTCAGGGGCTTTACCATTGAGCAAAAGAGTTTGCATTATGTTAAAAACATTCTATCATTTATGGCGATTATCCTGCAAAATTTTCATACAATGCTTAAGTCAACTTGAAACCTTGACTTCAACCGGGTACCCCCAATCTAAAAATGTTTCCGCATGAGACATAATAATAAACTGGCGGTCGTCGGATTGTTCCTGTAATATTTGCCATATATTATGCAACCGGTTGGTGTCAGTGCTGGTAAAAGGATCGTCAAATATTAAAGGTAATTTCATTTCTTCCGCCAGCAAGTCAGCAACAGCAAAACGTATGGATAGATAAAGCTGATCCCTGGCTCCCTTGCTCAAGTTTTCCACAGACAAAGAGCGTCCATTTTCCCACACGCTGATGTTAAAATTTCCATCCAGCTCAACAAAGCGCCGGTTTACTCCGGAAATATTCCGGCAATATGAAGATGCCAAATGTTCCAGACGTTCTTTATAGGTATGCCGGTATTCATTAATTGCTTGCTCCAGTTCTTGATAAGCTATCACCAGGGCCTCTGCTTCAACTTCCAACCATTCTTTTTGCTTTTTTAATTCTGCCAGTTCAATTTCCGCAGCCGCAATATTTAGAGGAGAATCTCCTTCTAAAGCAGCCTGGCGTTTAGTAAGCTCATTGCGTTTGTTTTCCAATTCGTTTGTTTCTGTATTAAGACGTTCTATTTCTTGTTCCAGGGTTTCCAAATAGTTGCTCACCTGCTCATAATCATCAGCCTGTTCCGTTCCGGGCAAACCCGGATTTTGCTCGATATGTTCCCGCCACCTGAGCAAGCAAGTAGTGACCTTATCTTCTGTTTTAGCTAGCAAGCTTTGCAATGCAGATATACCTTCTACCTGATTATTTTGCAAAGTTGTATTTAGCTGCATTTCCGCGGATTCCTTGGCTTTCACCTTCTCCTGCAACTCTTTCCAACGTTTCAATGCTGCTTCGGCATCATGATCATTCTTTTCCACTACTGTCCTGATATTGGCCACAATTTCATCTTTTTCCCCCTGAATATTTCGCCTTTTCTCCTCTAACTCTTTAATTTGAGCTTTTTGGGAATCTATTTTATAATTGAGGTTCTCTCTTTGTTTTTGGAGTTCAGCCAGTCGGGCAGCTCTTTCTACCCGTTCCTGCCACCATGTTTCCGTCAGTTCTTCTATCTGTTCTGCCAAATCAAACACACTCTTATTAGACACATGAATTTCTTGACCCAAGAAATAGGCAACTTCCTGCCATTGTTCCGCTGTTTGTTCCGATAAAGGGTTGGCTGCAGGTACTTGTGAAACACTGCAGCCCCACTTTTCACCGGCAAAATCGGCTAATTGTGTTTGCAGCCTTTGCTTTTTCTCGCACAAGGAACGCCAATGATTAAAAGCAGTGGAAACATTGTCAAAGGCTTCCCGGAAAGGAGCCATTTTTTTATTAAATTCTTGCAGCTCTTCCCTGGCTCGATTTAGTTCTTGCTGCAATTCCTGGAGTTTTTCCGGAAAAATTTCATTCTCCATTTTTTCAAGATATTCTTTTTCCTCATTATATTGACTAAACCGCTGGGCAAGGCGTCCTAATTCTGCTTCACCTACGTGGGAAAACCGGCCTAATTTGTTTGCAAATGAAGCAATCTTCTGCCGGCAATTATTCAGTTCTTCACGAATTTCATGACGTTTCCGGCGCCAAGAAGAAAAAGCAAGAGTATAAATATAACTGCTTGCACCATACCCAACCACCGCAGACAACAAGACTGCAGTAATTAAAACCGGTAAACTCTCGTTTCCTATCAGAAATCCAACCAGCCCTGCCACAAGTGCGGCTCCACCTATCCGCATCCACAGAGGAGTAGTTACCTTTTTGGTGGCTTCTGCCAATTGCTTTTCAAGCTCCCGCTTCTTTTGTAAAAGAGAAAGTTTTCCATCTACCGCCTCTGCGGCACCCTCAGGTAGCTCAACAAGATCACTGTATTTATTATTAAAAGCATCTTTATATTCCCGGTATTCCTTCATCTTGTTTTCCGCTGTTTTGTAAGCTTGTAAAGCCTTTTCTTCGGCGCTGTTTAATTCCGCATAGCGCCGGTCATAACTTGCAACCAACTCTAATGTATGGGGGGAAGCCTCCGTTAAAGGAGCATATTTCTCCGTTAAATCTCGGTTAATAATTTCCAAATCATTTTCAAGCTGTTTAAACTGCTTCCAATCCTGAAGGCACTTTTCAGCATTACGTTTTATAGATTGAAGCCTGGTTACCGGATCCGCCCCCAGCCACTCCCAACCGGAAAATTTATTTAGCTCTTCATTTATTTGATCATAATTTTTTTCATCTACTTTTAAAGATTCCTTTTGTTTGTGAATATTACTATCCAGATCTCGAAGTCGCCTATCAATTTGAACTAATGAATCCAGGTTATCACCGGTTTCCGGCGGCATGCCGTTGAATTCAGCATAATTATGCTCCATTTCCTCCTGCATTTTTCTTATTTTTTCAGTTAGGCCGGAGACATCTTTTTCTGCTTGTTTTAATTTGTCCCTTTCCCGGGTAGTTCCAAGGTATTCTTGTTGGAAAAGCTGCCACTTTTCCCAGGCCTGTCGGCTTTTTTCTTTCTTACTTAATTCTTCCTTTTTATGATGAAGATCTTTTTCTATTGTCTGTAAACTTTGTTGAATATCTACCAGGGAATCCGCTGTCTGTTTACCTTCCTCTATTTGTTGCTCCAGTTCATTAATTTTATTATTGATTTCTTCTAATTTACCGTCTTTGCTCATATTTTTCTTGGTAACACCACGATTATTAGGGCCCGTATATTTAGTCAAGTTCTTCAAGCTTGCCACCAAGTTATCCAGGGCATTATGAAAAGAAGCGCCCTTGCCTCCGGAAAGCAAACCCTGGAGTTCAGCACTGATGTGCTGCGGTTCCGGTAACGGTTGTTCCAAGCAAAAAGTATCGCTGAACAATTCCTGGCTGCTGACCCCCAAAAGGGAATGTAATGCATCAGTATATGTTTGAAGAGGCTTGCGCGCTTCCGGATTATGATTGCCTTCAACTAAAAGTTGCTGTCTGTTAAAGGATTCATCTATCTCCCACAGCTCTACCCGATGCGTTTCAAAATCACGCCAAATCCGGTAATAATGATTATTTATCGCAAAAAAAACTTCCCCGTAAAAATAAGACGGGTTTTCCCAATTGCGAAATCTTTGAGTAGTAAAAAAGGATCTACTTTTAGAGCTGTGGGAAAGGCCAAAGATGGTAGCAATCAGACCGGCTAACATGGTAGTTTTCCCGGTTTCATTACCGGAAATATAACAGTTAGCACCCGGGTTAAAATGAAATTCCGTTTTTTCCCGGTAAGGGCCAAAACCCTCCAGGGTAAGCTTAAGCAGAGTAATTTTAGGAGCCGTCATTTCAAGTCACTTCCTTCCAAGGCTGCCAAACCTTTTAAAAGAGCTTGCTTAAGCAACTTTTGCTCCTGTTCCGTAGCTGCTTCATTTTGCCTATGGCGCATACGGCGGACATATGCCCCCCTGACAGTGGGTTCTTGAGAAATACTGTCTAAAAAGCTTTCTGCAAAAAATTGAGCAGAATTTTCAATTTCCAGGTAAAAAAAATGCGGTTCCAGTTGATCTATTAAGTTTTCCGCCCTGACGGCAAACAAAGGAGTTCCGATAAGGTTTAGGTGAAGCATAGCTTCTTCATCTGCAAATTGAAGACAATATGTGTAAAGTTCTTCCTCAGTGGAAAATCCGGAAATATCCACTTCCCGAAAAAAATGCCTGCGAACTTCTATGGAAATGTTTTCTACTTTAAAACCGCTTCCCGTATGCTCTATTACGGTAATATAACCGTTACCCGGATCACTAAAACTTTTAAATTCCACAGAGCCGGGATATACTGCCTTGCCGGGGCCTACACTCTTTTCACTGTAGCGGTGGTAATGCCCCAAAGCAATGTAATCATACCCGGCTTTAGCCAAATGGTTAGAATTAAGGGGTAAACTTCGATCATCTACCCCTTCCCAGTCCAAAGATCCATGAAATGCCCCTACATGTAGGCCGGAAGCCTCACTGCGTGGATATTCATCCCAAAACTTAACAGAAGTTACCCCCCCGGTATAAGCCAGAGAGTAGATATGGAGACTCACCCCATTTATTTCTTGCAAAACAACTAATTCCGGCAAAGCATTTTTTACAAGCTCACCGGGCCATTCTTCACCGTGTCGGCGATAAACCGATTCCCGATATGTTATTTCATCATGGTTGCCGGGTACTGTTACTACCAGCAAACCGGCAGTGACCAAACGGCTAAGTTGCTCCTTAACTTGCCTTACAAGGTAATCCGGAGGAGAATAATTTTCAAACAAATCACCGACAATTAGCACTACCTGAATATTGTTTTTTGGGGCTAACGCATAATCTACCGCTTTTTTTAAAAGTTGATCGCGTTCCTCCCGGCGAATTTTCCTTTTTTCATCCGGCAGATAAGCGGGCTCCCAGCCCAGATGAAGATCCGCCAAATGCATCATCCTTAACATCTGAACACCCCGGATAACTCAAGTTTATTATATATGATCATCTTAATTGTATTGGGAAAAAGCCATTTCCGGTTCATCACTCTAAAAAACCTCTTCCGCTCATAGTATTACTCATTTTGTGAAATATCGATTAAAGCTCCCGCCACTCCGTTAATTACCTCTTTCATGCGCTCAAAGTCCAAAGTATCTATGGTATCGGTAACCTGGTGGTAATGAGGATTCCTCAGAAAACTGGTATCTGTTAACATAACTGCGGGGTAATCGCAATCCCAGTAACATTTGTGATCCGAGAGACTCACAAGCCCGCCAGGCGCGGGGAAATCTACAGATTCCACCCGAATTTGAGCATGCTTCTGCATCAGAGAAGCCAGCCTTCCAGCAAGGCCGGCATACCTTTCTATGCCTACGACAATAATGAAATCTCCTTTATCAGTATAAGTTACATCTAAATCAACCCCCGGATAAGATTGTGAGCCCACTTCATCGCTAAAAAAACCGATCATCTCATAACCAATCATAAACTCCACTTCCACGTTTTCCTGTTGAAGGCTTTCTGCGTGAACAGCGCTCCCCATGGAGGCTGTGCCAAAAAAAGGTGGCTCTTCCAGGCAATATGCCACAAAATCTATGCGCTTTTTAATTTTTTTATCCCAGGGCACAAGCAGGCGCGCCGTCTCTAACAAACCCGCCACGGCACTGGCATTATCATCGGCACCGGGTTGATCCCCGGCAACATCGTAATGCGCTCCCAAAATAATCCGCGGGGCTTGTCGAGGACCTACACTGCCAATAATATTTCTATAAGTTTGGCCGCTTACCTGAAAAGGCTGCTCCTGTAAGAAACAACTTATATCTTCCATTTCTCCTCTGATATAATCAGCCACATTATTTAATGAGTCTATGTTCCGATAATTACGCGGCGGTTTAATACCGGTAAGAAAATCTACATGCGCATATAGTTTTTCTTTATCTGCTTCTATCATCCCTGTTCCTCCCTTGTATATTTGTATACTATGAGCAGCATCCAATTAAAGGGGTAAATTTCCTATTAACCACTTGACTTCATACCACCGCTCTATTTCTTGCTTTTATAACTATTCTATCAAAAATAAGGAGGGAAAAATATGAACCGGTGGTGAAAATAATAAAGTTTGCCCCTCTGCTAAATACCAAATTATTTGTCTAAGTTTGAAATAATTTTTCCTCACACATAAGGTACATAGAATGAAAATATTAAGGATAACAACTACAAGCGGCCAAAATAGCGTTCATCTATAAGCAGGCTGATTATAAAGCTGAGTATGCTTAATACGATAGCACTCAATATCGCCCACCAGAAAGATATAAGATCAAACCCCTGGATAGTTACCGAGGTAAGCCATAACATCAGACCATTAATAACAAAAGTAAAAAGCCCCAGTGATAATACATTTAAAGGAAGGGTCAAAAATAGCAGTATCGGCCTAATAATGGCATTTACCACTCCCAGAAAAACTGAACCGACAATAGCTCCCCAGAGGGTAACTTCAAACCCGGCGAGTAAAGCCGAAGTGAT
Source organism: uncultured Syntrophomonadaceae bacterium (assembly GCA_964636865.1). GTDB lineage: Bacteria > Bacillota > Dethiobacteria > DTU022 > PWGO01 > B1SED10-75. The sequence continues at coordinate 4,417 of CAZWVJ010000008.1, read as the reverse complement.
AATTATGGCAATTATGTTTAATATCCACCTAAGAATCCAGCCATGCATCAATTTTCACCTCGTTCCCATATATTTATGAGTATGTATGATTAAGTATCCTCTCACTAATAATAACATACCCTTTAGTCGTACTTAATAGGATTCTTCTTTACATACATTTTTTATTTTTTTAGTTCTTCTCTAATTTGGAGCCAACTAAAAGAAGATGAATTTTTTTAAAAAAATATCTATATGCTCAGTAAATCCCTGTATATTGTGGCAAATGCTTCTCAGCAAAACACACTATTTGACTTATATTTTCTCTACCAAGATACTTTTTCCATAGATTTAATCTATTTTCCTTTCTCCCCGAATTTATAGGAAGCTCATCTGTTGGCATAATCCGGTAAAAAAGGTTATTGTAAATTTTAGTAATATGGTAGATAATCAAAAAAAGAGGGGGGAGCAAAATGCAAGCGAAAAAGAGTAAAAAATTAAAAGCAGGTTATGTAGTTGCCATAGTGCTGTTATTGCTGATTGTGGGCCTTCTACTGCAGTTTAGGTCTGATATTCCGGTAGAAAAGCTGATGGAAAAGTACGCCGGCGAGCAATCCTATTTTGTGGAAATTGATGGTCAGGATGTACATTACAGAGATGAAGGCGAGGGAGAACCTTTAGTTTTACTACACGGATGGGCATCTTCACTGCATACCTGGGACGGTTGGACTAAAGAACTTAAGGAAGATTTCCGGGTGATCAGGCTGGATCTGCCCGCATTTGGGTTGACCGGTCCCCGGGAAGGGCAAAAATATACTACCGACTTTTACGTAGATTTTTTAGAAGTCTTTTTAGATGAACTGGATCTGAAGCAAATCCACCTGGCGGGTAATTCCCTGGGGGGAGGAATAACCTGGGCATTTGCCTCTCGTAATCCGGATAGGGTGGGAAAAATAATATTGTTGAACGCTGCCGGATATCAGAATATAGATACAGAAAATGAAGGTAGGCCTTTTTTAATGGAATTAGCAGCCCATGATTTAATGCAACCGTTTCTCAGGTACATCACCCCCCGTTTTGCTATCCGCATCCTGGTAAAGCAGGTTTACGGGGATGAAGATAAGGTGGAAGAAGAAGTAGTTCAGCGTTACCATCACATGGTTTTGAGGGAAGGAAACCGGGAAGTATTATTTAAAATTACAGAAGACCTGCACGAGCGAGATCCCCATGAAGACTTACAATCTTTGAAAGAATTAAATATTCCCGCCCTCATAATGTGGGGTGACCTTGACACCTGGATTCCACCGGCACATGCTTATAGATTTAAGGAAGATATTCCGGATGCCCGTTTGATCATGTACGAGGGGGTGGGTCATATTCCCATGGAAGAAATTCCGGAAAAAACAGCCAAAGATGCTCGAAAGTTTTTATGCGAATAGCGTCTGTTCGCGAAACTTATATGTCTATTATTTTCACCTAAATCATTTTTAATGAAGAAAGCCCCGGAACCTTAACCGGGGATTTCTTTGCTCTTAATTATTACTGTTTTATTTATCAATGATTTTACAGTTTTCACATAATACCACTCAGGTATTTATTCTCATTATCCCCTAATTTTGAGCCAAAAGTCCTTAATTAGGCATCTCGTCGAGGAAATCAGGCACTTCCTCAGGCATCTCCTGTATTACATCCTGGAATATATGCTCCAAACCTGCCAATCCTGCTACCAATGCAATATAAACTAAAATGTATATAACTATCGCCACTACACCTAAAATTATACCGGCCATGGCAAATTTCTGATTTTGAGTCTTGGCTATAATACCGCAAATAAGAGCGGCAATACCCAAAAGTATCCCCAAAAAATTTACACATGGGATAAAAGATAATATAACCCCGATAATACCCAAAATTAAGGCTACCATTCCCAGAGAACCTTCTGAAGGTTCACTGCTTTTTGCCATATCAACAGGCTGTTCAGGAGTCATCTCTTTTTCCTGTTCTTCCTTAACATTATTCTCCTCATTGTCCAATGCAATCCCTCCTTTTTATAGGATTACTTATTCAAAAACAGATAGCAAAGTAAGGTCTTGACACAATAGGTATTTTACTGAAGTTGCTTTTCTGCAATATCCCCGGCAAAAGGCAATTTATAAGTTTCACCCTGGTATGCCTTTATAATTAAAATAATGGCAAGAACAAGCCAGAGGATCCATATAATTGTGGAGATAAAGCCAAAAACACTTAGCAATCCGAACGCTCCCCCTCTGATAGCCGCTGAAAAAACAATCCCCTGAATTATTGATACTAGAATTGATATTACAGTTAGAGCACCAAAAACCACAATTGATTGCATAGCATGAAATTTTACAAATTTGTTGTCTTTTTCTATCACTAAAAATATAATGCCCGTTAACCAACCCAAAACGTAACATAACAAACCCGCAATGTTTGGCTCCAACCCCGTAGACGTTTTTTCTCCTTCCATGATTTTACCTCCTTTAAGATTAAGATAAAAAAATTTATTAAACAGCCTTTATGCATTATCACCTCCATATCTCAATTATCAGGTCATACCTTACCGGCAGGAAAAAATTACTATACTTTACCATAGGTATTCCCTATTTTTGCTCATATTCCTCCTAAAAATTTTGCATTATCAAGAAAATATTTTTTACTGATCATCTTTTGGCTTTAATTTCACCGCTTCGTTATCGCATTTAACCACACAGATGCCGCAGCCAAAGCAATTTTCCCGGTTAATTACTGCTTGATCATTAATTTCAATGGCATTAAACTGGCAGTAATCTTCACAAATTCCACAGCCGTCGCATTCATCTTCTGTAATTACAGCTGTAAACCTGCTCGGAGCATATACATCGCCTATGTTTCCCTCATTCTGTGACATAGCCACAAAAATTTCACAGCAGTCCTGGCAGCACTGGCAGGAAGTGTTAAGTTTCATACTGTCATCATAATTGCCAATATGAACCAAGCCTTCCTCTTCCACCCGGTCGGCAATTTCCAGGGCTTCTTGTAAACTAATCTCGCGACCCGAGCCCCGGGCAATGACATACTCTGCGCCCCGCCCGAACTGAAGGCATTTCCAATCTTTGGGTTCATTAACATAATTGCAATTTTCTCCCACCGCTGTTGTGCGTGAGCGGCAGGAGCAAGGTACTACCGCTATTCTTTCTTGAGCCTTGAGTATTTCCGAGAAGTTTTCCCAGGGCTGCACCCCGGGCAAATCTTTAATTGCTTTATAAGCAGGAACCACTTTTCCCATAGGTTGAGGAAGGTTTTGGGCAAACACAGATATAAAAGGATACATTTCGCGCCGGCAAAAGTCATGCCATAACTCGTAAAGTTTTTTGTCCTGCACCGGGTCAAGCTTGCCACTGGCCTGAGTAGCATCATGGAGTTGAATAATGTCCCGGGCAAAGCGGTAATAGTTTCTTTCCTCCATGTTTCCCCGGGGGAAAACCACCCCTTTATGAAACATGTCTTCCAGGCTCTCTTTGACCTTGTCCTGATCAACACCTGTGTTTTCAGCTGTTTCCGCCACATCACCGGGTAAGTTGTCAGCTATCAACGCCTGTTCCGGAGTAATCAGGTGCTCTAACACAGCTTTTAACCTGTCCGAACCGGGAAAACCAAGCTTGGTAACCAAATTTTCGTAGTGATCACCGGCCATCTTAAACACTCCTCTCACTTAATACTTAGCGATTTATTTATATTTACCCTATATGATATTCTATTTTAGTAAATATTACAATACAATTAAAATATTTCTGAAATATATTTTGAGGATTAGATTAATTGACAAAGTAAATGCAACCCTCTCATTTGTAAGACTAAATGCAACCAATTTTCCCGGTGGGAGGTTGCATTTACTTTGTTAATTAACCAGAAATAAAGAAAACATATGGGGCCGCCCGCCAATTATGGAAATATATATATAAAAAAGATATAATGATGCTAAAGTTTTAATAATTTGCATTCAAGAAATTAATAAGGCCATCAATAAAGTAAAGGAGGCAACAAATATGTTTCAAGGGAAAAAACTATTACTGCCGGTTTGTTTATTTATATGCTTGTTGGCATCTACAGGTCTTATCTACTTCCATTGGTCAGCTTCAATAACTTCGGCAGAAAACTACAACCATGATAATGAAATCAACTTCACAATCTTACATACTAACGACGAGCACTCGGCAATAATACCTCATTCCCCCGCGGTAGATTACCTGCCCCATGAAGAAGATCCAACCAAAGGAGGTTTTTCCCGTTTGGCTACAGCAGTAGAAGAAATACGGGAGGAAAAAGAAGAAAAAGATGAACCGATTTTACTTTTCAATGCAGGAGATTTTTTGGGAGGAGGCTCTTTTGGGTGGCTGGCCCCACAAGGATACGCCGCCGAATTAAGCATAATGCAGGAAAT
>CAZWVJ010000007.1:0-80375 GCA_964636865.1 uncultured Syntrophomonadaceae bacterium | reverse complement strand
TCCCTGAATAACGACGATTCCAATTGCTGGTACTAGTAGTATAAGGTTCTTTTAAAATATTATATACTTTTTCTAATTCTTCTCTGCTTATAACTTCTCTTAATCCGACTTGAAAGGCATTATCCATGGGTATCATAACTTTCATTTCACCAATAGAAATATTCATTACATAGTAATCACGTTTTAACCCTAAAATTTCTCTTTCTTCAATAGACTCAATTACTCCCGCCCCGTGCATGGGGTAAACAACCTTATCTCCTATATTAAACAATGTACATTCTCCTGTCTCTTCTTTCGCGAAGCATACTATCAATAGGTTATTAAAATGTTATCATAAAGGGAGATAAATGTCAAAAACTATAAATTTTTTTTTATATTCAAAAATTTTTGCTTTTAAAGATAACTGCTCCATGGTGTTGACAACCTGTCAATTATTAAATTATACTTTAATCACAGTTATATTAGGTATTATGTCAAATTAGAATAAGAGGTGAATTGCAGCATGAAGGATAGTGAAGAAGTAAGCGAATTGCAAGATGCAGTCAGTCAGTTATTAGCAAGGCATCGAAGCGTCTTGGACTGTTTAACCAAGCACCATGAATCTACCTCACGCATCAATCGGGCTTTTTCCAAAGCGGTCACAAGTTGTGGTTGTATTTCCATAAATGCCAATCGCCAAAACTTTCCCGGACCTTCCAGTGGAACTCTTGAAGATTGCCCCAAACATGCACATTCTCATTTGCAAGGCAGGTTATGTGCAAGTTGCTTTGAATTCGTAGAGGAAGAAATAGGGAACCACCTCTTTTACTTAACAGCTATTTGCGATCTACTCGATATAAATCTTAATGAAGTAATCAAAAACGAATTTAGCAGGATTAACACTTTAGGGCCCTATTTCTTTACTTAAAACCCGGATTAAAAAATTTTTTCCAGTAGATCGAATACGCTTTTCACGGGAACAGCTTGAAGCGAAAATTTACGTTCATTCTTAAGCTCTTCCAGGTTAAGCGAAGGTAAAAAGCATTTCTGAAAACCCAATTTCTCCGCCTCCACTAAGCGGGGTGCTAAACTGGATATAGGCCTCACTTCTCCTGTTAAACCAATTTCCCCTATAACTACTGCTTCACGCTCAGTGGGCTTATTCCTTACGCTGGAAACAAGGCTTACCGCCACTGCAAGATCCACAGAGGGGTCCCACAACTTAACTCCTCCAACCACATTGACAAAAGTATCCAGCCCATAAAAATTGAGACCCACATGTTTTTCCAACACAGCCATTATTAAAGCTACGCGATTATGATCTATGCCCGTAGAGGTCCGGCGGGGAGTAGCATAACCGGAAGTTGTAACCAGTGATTGTATTTCCACCAAAAAAGGCCGTGAACCACTTAAGCTGGCTGTAATAGCAGAGCCACTGGCCTGCTGTTGACTGGAAGAGATAAAAAGACTGGAAGGATCGCTTACTTCTTCCAAACCTTTTTCGTTCATTGAGAAAACACCGATCTCATTAGTTGATCCAAATCGATTTTTAACCCCCCTAAGTACACGAAAGCTGTGATAGCGCTCCCCCTCCAGGTAAAATACCCCATCTACCATATGCTCCAGCAACCTGGGGCCGGCTATGGAGCCTTCTTTGGTAACATGGCCGATGAGAAAACAAACCATGGCTTTTTGCTTGGCCAATTGCATCAAGCCGCCGGCTATTTCCTTAACCTGGCTTATACTTCCGGGAACTCCGTCTACTTCTTGACTATACATGGATTGAATGGAATCAACTATTAATACATCCGGGCTATTATGTTCTATAATTTCTCTGGTAGTTTCATATTCAGGCTCAGCCAAAGCAAAAAAACCCTGGCTAATTTGTAGCCTTTTTGCCCTCATTTTTACTTGAGCAAGGGATTCCTCACCGCTAACATAAAACACTTTGCATCCTTGATGCATCCGCCCCGCCGCCTGTAAAATAAGGGTAGATTTACCAATACCCGGATCACCTCCCAATAATAATACAGAACCTTTAACCGCACCCCCACCCAGAACACGATCAAATTCATTAATACCGGTAGCAAATCTTTCACTTGCGTTTACTTCTAGCTCCTCAAGAGTAGACACTGTTACACCCGAACTAATACCACCACGCTTATCTAAAGTAAACTTTTTTGTATTAGTAAAAGCACTCCACGCTCCACAGCCGGGACATCGGCCCATCCACTTATAAGCTTCGTATCCGCATTCACTGCAGTAATAAGTTTCTTTACGTTTCCCCATTTGCTTTTCCTTTCCCTGCCCCCAGTGTGTCTTTTTCCATTCAGGGCAAACAACTTCGTAAAGTTTCAAGATTTTGTTTATCTTTATCCGTTCCCATATCCGGAGTCTCCAATATCACCGGCAGATCCAGCGACCACACTTTGTTGAATAAAGCCGTAAACCCTGTCATTCCAATTTTTCCTTCGCCAATATGGTGGTGCCGATCTCGGGAAGAACCCATTTCTACATTCGTATCGTTAGCATGTATAAGTTTAAGGCGGTTAATGCCCATTTCGTATTCCACTTCTTTTAATAATTGATCTACCCCTTTTTCACTGGCCATATCATATCCTGCCCCCCAAGCATGAGCTGTATCTAAGCATAAACCAAGGGGAACTTCAGGAAGATTACGCATGATCTTTCCCATATACTTAATATCTCCACCCAAACTGTTCCCACCCCCAGCTGTATTCTCCAAAAGTAAAGTTACTTCGTTAGGCCAAGATGAAAGCTCTCCCTTAAGGGCTTCAATAATTTTATTTATCCCTTTTTCCGGACCTTTTCCTCCATGGCTGCCGGTGTGGAGAACAACATAAGGAGCGCCATAAAGTTCCGCCTGAAAAAGGGTTTCCCGTAATAACTTGACAGATTTCTCATAAGTATCTTCATTGGCAGAAGCAAGATTAATAAGATAAGCTGTATGAATAACCAGAGGGTATATTTCCAACTGCTCTAAAACTTTGGAACGTTCCCTTATTTCTTCTTCGGAAATAGAAGGAGGCTTCCAACTGCTGGGGTTTCCCGGAAATACTTGTACTGTTTCGCCGCCTATTTCTTTTAACCTCTGAGCATTATATGCAAAACCTTTCTTGAGAGGCATATGTATACCCAAACGCAATTTAAGTCACCTCCGTGCTGCTCCGGACATTTCTTTCACATACTTATAACCTTTTTGACGCATATATTCCTCTAACCCGGTTACAGTTTCTTTAACCACCTGCGGATTTATAAAATTAGCTGTACCAATAGCAACCGCCCGGGCCCCAGCCAGAATAAACTGGAGGGCATCATCAGCACAGGTTATCCCCCCCATGCCAATAACCGGGATATTGACTGCTGCAGAAACCTCCCATACAACCCGTACAGCCACCGGTCGTATTGCCGGGCCGGATAAACCTCCTATGCTTTGGGAAAGAACCGGCCTGGTTTTTTCTATATCAATAACCATAGCTCTGAGAGTATTAATCAGAGAAAGTGCATCCGCACCTGCTTTTTCTGCGGCTCGTGCAATATCAGGTAGATCATTTCCATGGGACGAAAGTTTTACTATTACTGGGCCTGCATACTTTTGGCGTATCCGGGAAACAAGTTTTTCTACCATCGAAGGATTTTCACCAAAAGCTAATCCCCCCTTTTCCACGTTGGGACAGGAAATATTAATTTCTATGCCGGAAATTTCCGATACTGATGATAATTTTTCCGCTAACAAAACATATTCGTCTTCAGTTTCCCCGGAGATATTCATAAGCACGGTTACATTATAGCCCTTCAGGGCCGGCAGTTCTTTTTCCAAGACGGCATCTAAGCCGGGGTTTTGTAATCCCACAGAATTAATTAAACCGGAAGGAGTTTCCACCAGGCGGGGGGGCAGATTTCCTTTCTTTGAATTTAAAGTAGTCCCCTTGAGAGTAATTGCTCCCCATTCCTCGGGCGAAATCCACTGTAAATAATCTTTTCCATATCCGTAGCAACCGGAAGCAGCTATAAGAGGATTTTTTAACTTTATACCGGCAATATTAACGCTTAGAACCGGGCTGGAGCTCATCAAACACCACCAACTCTCCGGAGAAAATCGGCCCATCTTTACAAATCCGCCGAAATTCAAATTCTTCCTGATTTTCCGAGGAAATAACCCGACAAATACATCCCTGGCATGCACCTACACCACATGCCATAGTTGTTTCCAAAGAAACCTGAACGGGAATTTCAAATTCTTTCACCCCTGCGACTAAAGAAGAAAGCATCCCTGTAGGTCCGCATGCATATATTTTATCCGGTTTTTCCCCTTCGTTTTTATCTTCTAATGCTCTATAAAAACAATCCGTTACCAATCCATTAAAACCAAGGGTTCCATCTTCCGTAGCAATAAAAGGTTCCCGACCTAAAAGATAAAAATAATCCGGCGAAGGCAGATGCGCTGCAGTAGGCGCACCCACAAAGAGTTCAAAAGAAATCTCCTTTTTAAGCAAACAAGAAGCCAAAAAAAAGAGAGGAGCCATTCCTATACCCCCTGCAATAAGAGCCACATTAATGTCTTTGGGAGAAACTTCAAAGCCATTTCCCAATGGCCCCAGCACATCCAGGGTATCACCGGCAATAAGCCCGGCCATCAAAGAAGTTCCTTTCCCCACCACTTCGAACAATACCCACACAGTTCCATCAACGGGGTCTTGATAGTGGACACTGAATGGACGGCGTAATAATGGATCAGTGTTAAACGGGAGGTGTATATGCAAAAATTGTCCGGGTGTTATTGAGGGAAACCCAGGAAGGTGCAATTTCATCAAATACCATCTGTCAGTGATTTTTTGCATACTGGCAATCCGGCCTTTTTCCATTTTTTACTTGAACACCTTCCCATCTTTCATTTTGATCTCACCTTCCACAAACGTCATTACCGGCTTGCCTTTTATATGGCGGCCATCAAAAGGAGTATTTCGTCCTCGTGAATAAAAGTTGCTGCTATCTATAGTGTCGCCGGCATGAAGATCAAGGACCGCAATATCCGCCACCGCCCCCTTACGAAGTGTGCCTGCGGACAATCCCATTAAGGCAGCAGGCTTACATGAATAAATATTAACAAGCTCATCCAGGCTTATAATTCCAGGATGTACCAACTCAGTTAGCAGCAATGAAACTGCATAGTCCAACGAAGAGACTCCGAAAGCAGCTTCTGCAAAAAGGCAATCCTTATCTTCCCATTTATGAGGCGCATGATCCGTAGCTATGATATCAATTACTCCCGTTCTAATTCCCTCTAAAAGGGCCTGGCGATCATTCTCCGATCGTAAAGGAGGCCGCATTTTAGCCATGGTATTAAAGCCTTCCAGATATTCTTCCGTTAAAAGAAGGTGGTGAGGGGTAACTTCCGCTGTTACATTAACGCCATTTTCCTTGGCCCACTTGATCCACTCTACAGTCCCGGCACAACTAACATGAGCAATGTGCAAGCTCCCTCCCGTAGCCTGCGCCAACAAGGCATCCCGGGCTACAGCAACGGTTTCTGCCACTTGAGGGATCTCTTCCAATCCCAACACACTAGCATAATAACCATCATGGGCCACACCCTTTCCAACTAAAGACGAATCCTCGCAATGAGAAACCACTAATTTCTGGAACGGAATCAGGTATTTGAAAATATTCCACATCAACAAACTATTATTCACAAAATTTCCATCATCACTGAAAGCTATAGCGCCCGCCTCAATTAAAGAAGCGTAGTTGTTCATTTCTTGCCCTTCACGCCCTTTAGTTAAGGCACCCAGAGGATACAAATGCCCCAGGTTTGCCTGGTGAGCTTTTCCTTTAACATATTCCACCATCAGGTTGTTATCTACTGCAGGAAGAGTATTTGGCATACAGCACACAGAAGTAACTCCGCCGGCAATAGCTGCAGTCAGGCCATCTTCGATAGTTTCTCTGGCGCTTTCACCCGGTTCCCGCAAATGAACATGTAAATCAACCATGCCGGGGGTAATAACTTTTCCTTCAAGATCTATAACTTCTACATTGCCATCACCTTTTTCCAGAGAAGGAGCTAAATCTATTATTTTTCCGTCTGCAATCAGCAGATCCCGGTAATCATTTATCTTTTGGGAAGGGTCCACAAGGGTAGCTCCTTTTAGTAATATTCGCTTTCCCATTTAGTCATCCCCCTTTAAAAGAAAATCTAACAGCGCTGCCCGCACAATAATGCCGTTTTCCACCTGGCGCTGGATGGAAACAGTAATACCGGCAGGAGGTGATGTATGGAGCTTGTCCAGAGCTTCTTGTGTTATCTCCACACCTATGTTCAATGGACCGGGATGCATAACCATAGCCCCTTCCTTTAATAGTAAAAGCCTTTCTACGCTTAATCCATAAAGCTGCGAATACTCTTCCAATGAAGGAAGCAACCCCGCCTGCTGTCTTTCTCGCTGCAAGCGCAGTAAATAAACCACGTCCGCTTCCTTAATAACTTCTTCCAGAGAAGAGCCAACTTTAGCTCCCGTCTCCTGAAAATTATCGGGGAGCAAAGTAGGAGGGCCCACCAGGTAAACTTCTGCCCCCATTTCTCTAAGCCCTTTTATACTGGAGCGCACTACCCTACTGTGCTTGATATCGCCTATCATGGCTACTTTCAAACCTTTCAACCGATCAAAATATTTTTGGATGGTAAATATATCCAATAAGGCCTGAGTAGGATGTTCATGTGAACCATCTCCGGCATTGATTAAAGTTATATCCACTTTATTTTGCAACCATTCCAAGGTTCCCGACTGCGGATGTCGCAAAATAAGGGCATTAAGCCCCATAGATTTTAATGTTAAGATGGTATCCAGCAATGATTCTCCTTTAACCACGCTGCTCATTTCCACGGGAAAATCATAAAAATCCGCTGAGAGCCACCTTGCCGCAACTTCAAAAGAAAATTTTGTTCTGGTGCTCGGCTCAAAAAAAAGAGCAGCTATCAACCTGCCTCTTAGATTATCAAGTTTTCTTTCCCTGTAACGGGAGAGAAAAAATGAACGCTCCATTACTTCCTGAATATGCTCCATTTTCCAATTTCTCAAACCTAACAGATGACCGGGCAAATGATGTAACCTCCTTTAACAGGTTATTTATTACCCATTATTATTTTGTTCCTGAAAACCGGAATCATCCCCTTCACTATTTTTCAAAGCTTGATAAAGAGCTATAAACAACATCCCCATCCCCATATCCTGGTACCGATACAAAAATTTGTCTATGCCTCGAGCATCTTTTTGTTTAAACATCTTTATTACATCTTCAATTTCATTTTCAAAGTTTTCCATGATGTCTCTCGCTCCTCTATATTTGATATAACCTTTTAACTACAACTATCCCCAAAACATAAAGGGAAGCTGTGGGTAAATGATAAGTAGACGCCACATCAAATAAAACATTTGCCCGAGCCGAAAACTCTTCATCTTTTCCCCAAATCACTACAGCCATTTCCAATCGGGGAAATACGGGTATGATAAAAGCGGCATCTCCGGCTTTCATCGATTCTCCGTATTCTTCACTACGCGCAACAAATTCCTCGATATTATTTCCATACTTAGCCGCCAGGGGAATAACTGCTTCTTTTTGAAAAGGCATGTTATGCAGTTCTCCGCCGGGAAGCTCTAAAAATGAAAGCCATTTCCGCCGCGGGGGCAAAGGTTGGGCACGATTAAGATACTGCAGGAAAAGCACCGTTTCTTCTCCACTCACCTGTTGATTAGAGTCTTCTAATACCGTCCCTTCCGGGTAAGATATATAATATTGGTGGCGGCAGTATTCTAAACAAAAACAGCTCTTTTGTTCATCAAACAAACTTCCGCTATTTTCAGCCATTATATGGGGATCATTCTTGCAAAATTGGGCTTTTTCACTAATCAAGGCATCTCTATGCGAACACATTATTTTTATCACCTCAACCTTGGAAGTATATTCGCTATCTAATGAATAACATCCTTTTTAATTAATTAAAAAAATATGATAAAATACCTATCACATTGTGAATATCATTGTCTAAGCCAGAGGTAGGAGGAAATAATTATGAAAAAAATTAAACCATATGCAATTCCATTTATATTAATTGTGATTGCAATTATTATTCTCACCGGCGCAAGCTTGATAGCTTTACATTATATCCAGTTGGCATCCTTGCCCGAACAAGAAGCGACCAAACCTGAAGAAAAAGATAATCTAAAAAATGATAATGCCCAAGGAAATCTACCTCATACTGACAAACCGAATAAACCTTCATTGCCATCCATTACTTATGATCCCGAAGATGTTGATGTAGAAGAATTAGTGGAAAAACTTAGTTTTTTAGAAAATCCCCTACCCGGAACTACGTTAAGTTGGAATGACGCTCATCTTCCCGGAGCAGAACGCCCTTATCGAAACGGCATACATCATGGGTTAGATTTTTATGCAGAAGAAAGCGGCGCCGACATCAGTACCGGAACTCCCGTTTTCGCAGCAGCAAGTGGAGAATTAGTCCGTGTAGATAAAGATTATGAATTCCCTACCAACGAAGAACTCATTCAACTAAGCGAAAAATGCCAGGAACTGGGAAGAACTCCCGAAGAAATCTTAGATGTTTTTCGGGGGCGTCAGGTATGGGTTGAAAATGAAAAAGGCTTCATAATTCGTTACTGCCACCTTGATGACGTTGCCGAAACCCTGGAAAAAGGTGAACATGTAAAGGCCGGCGATAAAATAGGCGCTATGGGATATTCCGGAACTACTGAAGTTGATCGCCCTCATCTTCATTTGGAAATTTGGTTTGATGATAACTACCTGGGCGAAGGAATGTCTAATGAAGAAATAAGGGAATTTTTTCAAAAAACTATCTTCAATGATAATTCCACTTAAAAAATCTTTTACCTACAACATAAGCAATTTCAGTAAGAAGTTTACCTGGAAAGCCATTCATCTTTCAATTGGGGTACAATATCACTCAAACTACCATGAATAATTGCCTGCGCGCTATCATCCAAGGGTGTCGGCTCCCGATTAACGATAACCAGGTTATCAACATAATCAGGCAACATGTTGGCAGGCGAAACCACTAAACTGGAGCCTACTACCAACATTCCATCAGCCTTGCGAGATTCATTTAAAGCAAGCTGAAAATCGGGAGGCATTGCTTCCCCGAAAAGAATGACATTTGGTTTCATAGGTTCTCCACATTCTTTACAACGAGGCGGAATAATGGCTTCCTGCACATCTTGTAGTATTTTTTCCATAGGCTCTTCATGAGAACAATAAATACAACTGGCACCATTCAATGAACCATGGATTTCCAATACATTACGGGAATTGCCTTTTTGGTGGAGAGCGTCAATATTTTGAGTAATTACAGTTTTAATTAAACCTTTACCTTCCAATTCACCAAGAGCTTTATGAGCTTCGTTGGGCTGGGCACCCGTAATTATTTGAAACAAATCAGCACCTACTTGATAAAGAGCCTGTGGATAGGCCCTGAACCTCTCAATAGTAAAATCTTCCGGATCAGCATTTGACCATAGCCCACTCACCGGGCTGCGAAAGTCAGGTATGCCGCTTTCCGTAGAAATACCTGCCCCACTCAAGGCAATTACATAGTTACATTTGCTTAATACATCTACTGCTTGTTTAATTTTTTCTTCTGCCATTGAGATTCTCCTTTCTATGAAAAACTTAAGACTTCCCCACTAACACTTTTCTGCTGCGAGGACCATCAAATTCAGCAAAAAAAATACCCTGCCAGGTCCCCAATACGATATCTCCATCCGAAATAGGTATTATTTGAGAATTTCCCAAAATTGAAGCTTTAATATGCGCATCACTATTTCCTTCAGTATGAAGGTAATTAGAATTTTTAGGAATCATTTTTCCCAAATAATTAACTATATCCTTACCAACAGAAGGATCAGCACTTTCATTAATTACTACTCCGGCAGTAGTATGGGGCACATAAACAATTATACTTCCATCTTGGATTTGCAAGTTGCGAACAGCTGATTTAATTTGCCGGGTAATCTCTACAAGTTCTTCACGCTGCTTACTTTCCACGCTAATTTTCTCCATCTTACTCAACCTGATCCACCTCCGGAAATTACCAAACTATTCCTCTTTATTAGCCTTCAACAAATGAGCCAGCATATGGCGACAAGATTTCCGGTTTATTTTTAAAGCTTCCGTAATAGCTTTAAACTTAGAACTTACACTTGAACATGATATGCCATATTTTTCTGCTATCTCTTTTTGAGTTATATCTAAAAGATGAAACCTAACTACACTGTATTCCAGTCCTGCCGCCCAGGTTTCAATTTTTTTAATTGAGGGCACATCAGGATTTTTTTGATTAATAAAATCTATCCACATTGCCTGAGCGTCTTCAAAAAAGCTTTCATGATATACTTCACTTTGCCGCATATTTTTCATAGCACAGCTCAGGACTTTTTGCCATTCTACCTTCCAAAACGAGGCTGATAAAGGATAATTTTCTAAATTTACCTGCTGAGATCTCCCTTTCAAATACACCTGGAAATAATCCTTATGCCCCATATTCTTTATTTTCAAAAGAGCTAACTGCTTGTGCCTATCTTTAACCCAGGGGTTACGTACAAATTCTTTTAAAACATCTGCCGCCACCTGATTGTGCATATCTTCATATATATTTAAAACATCTTCTTTTACATAATCATTGCTTTGATAAAGTATCTTTTTAAGCACCGGCATTAAAAATACATTTTTCCTATGTTTTTCCAGAAAATCTTTACTTTTTAAGTTTTCTATATCCTCCAAAATTTCTTCCCTATTTTCTTTAAATAATATGTCTTCAATTTGCTCCTCCATTTCTAAATCGTCTTCAACCATTGCCCATAATAATTCTTCAGCTTCACTTACCATCTCCCCATCGGGAGAATTATGCAAATACTTTCTCAAATAAGATTGGGCCGTCTCAAACTCTTCCATTAACCCATAATTTATAGCCAACAAAAAGTAGCATTCCCAATAAGAACTATCCAGCTTTTCCAGTATTAATTCAAAAGTTTGATTTGCTTCTTCCAGATTTCCCATTTTACTTAATAAACAACCCAGATTATAATGGTTCAAAGGCTCTTCGGGTTCAATTTCAATAGCTTTTTTAAAATATAAAAGGGCCTTATGCCAATCATTTTTGAAAAAATATTGATTCCCCTTCTGGAAGTAATAGCTTACATCCCTTTCAAAAGGTACCACATTATATTTATTTTTTTCCACCTTAGGTTTTATTTCATGATTCAAAATATGATCACCTCAAAATAATAAATGAGGAATATAAATATTCCAAATATACCTAAAATAATAACATCTATAAGTTCTATTTTTTCTTTAGAATATCCTGCTTTAAATTCTGATATTATATTCCCTCAAGCCGGTAAACATTTGACAAAATAACTATGAGAATCAAGGTTTTTTTAGGTAGATACTTCTTTCCAGGAAACGGTCCCATTCGCTCCAGTTACCTTCATTGGGAGCTTGTTTTCCCATTATTTTTGCAAATTGGCTTAACCTGGCGCTTATTAAGTCAGCGTGGAAAATTGCAAAAGCGTGAATAGTTTTTGGAGTTTCCGGAGAACCCCACTCTCTATGTCCATGGTGGGATAATATAATGTGCCCAAGTTCTATTTTTAAAGAAGATGGAAATTCATCTATTTGCTCAATTTTTTCATCCAGCAGTTCTTTTCCCAGAGTAATATGACCCATCAATTTGCCTTTGTCCGTTAGATCAAAATTAAAACTTGCGGAATCATACTCTTCTATTTTACCAATATCATGTAAAATCGCGCCTGCTATTAATAAATCAGATTGAATTTCATGAGGGTACATTTCTACAATTTTTAAACAAAAATATACCACTTCCAGGGTATGTTCCAGTAAACCTCCGATGTAATTATGATGTATCGTTTTTGCTGCCGGGCTCATGGCAAATTTTTGCACAAAATCTCGATCCCCAAAAAAAACCCGCAGTAGTTTATTCAAAAAAGTATCTTTTATTTCCCGGTTAATAATTTCTTTTAATTCTGTGAGCATTTCCTGGGGTTCTTTTTGGGCCATAGGTTGAAGCATACGCCTATTAACCTGTTGGGGATCAAGTTTTCGCGCTTCTTTAATTACTATCTGCAAGCCATAATATTCTGTAACTTCCCCTTTAATATACAAGACATCTCCATTATTTACGGGTTCATCCAGCATACTAATATCCCACATAATTCCCTTAATAGTCCCGCTTGCATCTCCCAAAACCAATCTCAAGAATTTTTCTCCCGCCCGGTGAGGAGAAGAATAACTTGAGAGGTGAGCTTCTACCACCAACACTTGTGTTTCTACTTCGGTGCCCAATTTTAAATTATTAATAAACTGTTTTTTGGTTTCCGTCACCAGGCTTTTTTCCTCCTTACTTTTTTCATCATATAAAAATGAGCTCCAATATTATTTTTAGCATACATAAAGCTATAAGCCCTTTTTAGGTATGCCGCAAATTGAATTCATTTTTAGTTATAGGAATAAAAGCCTCGACCTGTCTTACGTCCATAATGGCCTGCCCTTACCATCTTGCGGATCAAGGGACAGGGGCGATATTTAGAATCACCGGTTTCTTTATAAAGTGTTTCCATAACCATTAACAAAACATCCAAACCCACCAGGTCTGCCAACGCCAAGGGTCCGATGGGATGATTCGCCCCCAGCCTCATGCCCTTATCCAAATCTTCTGCGCTGGCCACACCTTCCATATATGCAAAAGCTGCTTCATTAATCATGGGACATAAAATTCTATTAACGGCAAATAAAGGGGCCTCGTTAACTGCTATAGGGTCTTTGCCCATTTTTTTAGATATTTCCATTATTGCCTCAAAAGTTTCCTCCGAAGTATCATGACCTTTAATTACTTCCACTAACTGCATAACCGGTACCGGGTTAAAAAAATGCATTCCTATAACTTTATCTGCTCGCCGGGTTACTGCGGCCATCTCTGTAATACTTAATCCGGAAGTATTCGAAGCAAAAATAGTCTGCGGTTTACAAATATCATCCAATTCCCTGTAAATTTCCTGTTTAACTTCTATTTTTTCCACCACGGCTTCAATAACCAGATCTACTTCGGCCATTTCCTTTATATTTACAGTACCTTTAATGCGTTTTGTTATCTCTGCTACCTCTTCGGCAGATTTTTTACCTTTTTCTACTGCCCGGTTTAGACTTTTGTTTATGGCCTGAACACCCTTATCCACAAGGGAATCTTCTATATCTCGCATAACTACTTCAAATCCATTTTCAGCCGCTACCTGGGCAATACCGCTTCCCATGGTTCCTGCGCCAAGCACACCAATTTTTTGAATATTCATCTTACACCCGCCTTTCCTTTGTAGGTTAATATTAAAACCTACACCAAAAAACATTTAGTTGATTTAAAAACAGTTACAAAAACCTGGGCTTACTTACCTTTAAATTCAGGCTTACGCTTCTCCATGAATGCTTTGGCGCCTTCTTTCTGATCTTCCGTTTCACACAATCCCCCAAAGAGTGATGCTTCTATTTTTAAACCTTCTTCCAGGCTCACATCCAGTCCTTTATTAATAGCTTTTTTAGCTTCGCGAACGGCTACAGGCCCTCTCTTTAAAATTTTCGCCGCAATTTCTTTGGCCTTATTCAAAGCTTCTCCCCCAGAGACTACATGCTCTACCAAGCCCATACGCTCGGCTTCTGCAGATTCTATCTGATCACCGGTAAAGATCAATTCCCGGGCTTTCCCCAAGGGTAATACCTGTGGCAACCTCTGTGTCCCTCCATAACCCGGAAATATCCCCAGGGTCACTTCCGGAAGACCCAGTTTGGCATTTTCATCAGCCACCCTAATATCACAGGCTAAAGCCACTTCCAGTCCGCCACCCAGGGCAACTCCATTTACAGCCGCTATTACAGGAGCCGGAAAATCCGCAATTTTTTGGAATATTTGCTGCCCCCGACGGGCAAGTTTTTCTCCGTTTTCTTTGTTTAATGAAGGGAATTCACTTATGTCAGCTCCGGCCACAAAAGCTTTTTCACCACCGCCGGTAATAATTAAAGTACCCACATCATTAGCCTTATATAAACTGTCCAAAACTTCTTCCAATTCCCCTAACAGCTGTGAATTTAGAGCATTCACCGGGGGATTGTTTAACGTAACTACCGCCAAACCACCTTCTCTTTCCATTTGAACCATGCTCATAAAAATTTACCTCCTTTTCAATTTTTGTCTTCCCCGTTATTAAAGAAAAAACATTTTTCATTTATTTATGACTTACCTAAATAATATTATTCTCTTTCAATAATCATAGACATGCCCATACCTCCACCAACGCAGAGAGTAGCAAGTCCGCGTTTAAGCCCCCTGCGGGCCATTTCATATAGAAGGGAAATCACAATACGAGCACCTGTGCATCCCACCGGATGCCCCAGAGCTATTCCGCTGCCATTAACATTAACCAGATCACGATTAAGTCCGAGAAGTTTTTCACAAGCCAGGTACTGAGCGGCAAAAGCCTCATTAACCTCAATAAGTTCAATATCCTCCAAGGTGAGTCCTGCCTTTTGCAAGGCCTTTTGGGTAGCCGGCACGGGGCCATAACCCATCAAGTCCGGTTCCACCCCCGCCCAGGCATAAGAAACTATCCTACCCAGAGGCTTTATGCCCATTTCTTGGGCCTTGGATGCTGTTGTAAGGACTGTTGCCGCAGCTCCATCATTTAATCCCGAAGAATTGCCTGCGGTAACTGATCCTCCCTGGCGGAAAACCGGTTTTAAACCCGCCAGGGTTTCCAAAGAAACATCCCGCCGCGGGTGTTCATCGGTATCTATGGTTATTTCTTTTTTCTTCTGTTTAACCTGCACAGGCACAATCTCATCCTTAAAACGGCCTTCATCTATAGCTGCAATAGCATTTTGGTGACTGCGATATGCGATTTCATCCTGTTCTTCCCGGGAAATAGAGTGTTTTTCCGCTAAATTCTCCGCTGTTTCTCCCATCATAATCTTGTGTATAGGATCCATTAACATTTCCCAGAGAGCATCAGTCATCTCACCGTGTTGCAACCTTTTGCCCCAGCGAGCTGACTTTAGCACATAAGGAGCCGTACTCATGGATTCCACTCCCCCGGCCACCACCATTTCCACGTCGCCAAGCATGAGCTCCTGGCTTCCACTTACCAGGGCTTGCATAGCCGAACTACACTGGCGTTGAATGGTCATACCCGTGGTTTCTTTGGGCATGCCGCTCATTAAAGCCACACAACGGCCGAGATTAGGTTCGTCGCTTGGATGCATGCAGTTGCCCATAATGACTTCCTCCACCTGTGTTTTTTCCACAGATGCTCTCTTCAAAGCTTCTTCCACGGCTGTGTAAGCCAAATAACCGGGTGCCACGTCTCGGAAACTCCCTCCGAATCCTCCTACCGGAGTCCTGGCTGCCCCTATAATTACCACCTCATTAGTTTGCATTCACTTATCCCCTTTCAACATCTTTTACTCAAAAATCTTTCATGCAAGAAGAACAGGCAAATAAAGCAAGCAAGCCTGTTCTTCATTCTTAGCAAAATGTTATACCTTTACCCTTTTAACAATAGTTAGATCTATCATTATAAAAATAATAAAATGAATTTCTATTTGCCGGAACTATTAGATCTTTTTTTACTTAATTTTTGATCTTAAAGTTTTGGTCTTGGATACAGACCGGCTCGCTCCACAATATCCGGAACTATTTCTTCCCAGGCTATAGCCATTACATGTACTCCTGCTACTCCTTCGATTTCCCGGCACTCTTGAATGGTTTCGATGCATATATTCAAGCCTTCTTCTTTCTTCTTTTCAGCCCCTTTTAAGCGATCAATCATTGCATCGGGAATAGTAATCCCGGCTACATTATTCTTCATATAGCGCGCTGCACCCAATGATTTTACGGGTATTATTCCGGCCAATATAGAAGCTTTTTCATGCAATCCCCGATCCACGACTCTTTTCATAAACTCACGAAAACGTTCCATATCAAAAACACCCTGAGTTTGAATGAAATTTACACCGGCATTGATCTTTTTCTCCAATCTATCTACCCTATATTCAAAAGGATCTGCAAATGGGTTTTCCACAGCACCGATAAACATACTCATGGGTGCTTCCAATTCTTCTTCACCAACAAACTTGCCTTCGTCTCGCATGTCTTTAACCGCCTTGATCAACTGCATGGAATCAAGATCATAAACACCTTTGGAACCCGGTTCATTGCCAAAACACTGATGATCGCCGGAAAGGCAGAGTAAGTTTTTTATTCCCAATGCCGACGCCCCTAAAATATCGCTCTGAATGGCAATTCGGTTGCGGTCGCGGACAGTCATCTGCATTATGGGGTCTAACCCCATTTGCACTAGCAAAGCACCGCAGGCAATGCTGGAAGTACGCACTATGGCAGTTTGATTATCGGTAATATTATAAGCATCAACATGATTGCCGAGCATCTCTGCGTGATGTTTAAGACTCTCTACATCAGCACTTTTGGGAGGCCCCAGCTCTCCGGTTACTACGAATTCTCCACTGTTAATTACTTTTTCCAAGTTACTCCCCGTTATCAATTCTCACATCCTCCCTTACAATGGTTCTCGGACCTCCATGATGTGAAGTCGCCCAGTTTTTCGGCGGTTGTATCTCTTGTAATGTTGAAACCATGTTCAATTTTTGCAATCTTTCATGAATTAGGTGCCAGGCACAATCAAGATCTTTGCTTATTTCACATTTGCCATCCTGGGAACCGCCACAGGGACCATTAAGAATGCTTTTTGAACAACGGGTAATGGGGCAAATGCCCTGTGTAAGATGTAAAACACAGTCCCCGCAACCCAAGCAATTTTCAATCCAAACCCCTTGCTCCAAGGGATACCCCATAAAGTGGGTGTTGAGCCCAGGCAAAACGATAATCTCCGGTAAACGAGAAGCAATCGTCTGCACTCCCACCCCACAGGCCAAGGAAAGAACGGCATCATAACCTTTAAGGCGCTCCGCTACTTCATCCACATATTCATATTCACATTGCCGCTCAATAGTAAAAGCTTCAGTTTCTAAGGTGCCCCCCGTGTTTTGGCGTTGAATAGACAAAGCAGTGGCTGTTTCTAGAGCTTCTTTCTGCCCCCCAGCCAAACAAACAGTCACACAAGAACCGCAGCCCAAAACACAAATACGTTTATAAGGAGCCATTATTTCAGCAATTTGCGACAATGGCTTTCGTTCAGCAACTATCATCTTTTCATGTCACCTTCTTCCCTTCTGAAGAAATTAATCGAGCCCGGAACCCGACAGTATAGTCGAGTTCCGGAAATAATCGTCAGTTACGTTAATTTAGCGGTTCGACTTGCGGAATACATCTACAAAAGACTCACAGTAAATATCCATGTTCAAGATGATGCGTGCCGTAGCTACCGACTCCATGAGTTCGTCGTCACAAGCATCGGCAATAGCGGAATCCAGCCCATTAGCCATGGCCATCACCGCAAAAACCCGGTTGATCAGCTCCCGATTTTTAACCCCCTGGGAAATATTACTCAATCCTACCGTAGTTTTGGGAGGCGGGTCTGACAGCATCTTCACCTGGCGTAAAGTTTCAAATACTTCCGGGCCATGGTCTTGACCAACATTACAGGGCAGGACCAGCGGGTCAATATAGAGGCTGTCAGTAGGTACGCCGAAGGCATCAGCGGTTGCCACTAATTCCATAGCCAGGGCAATCCGGCTTTCAGAATCTTTGGGAATACCTTCCTCGTTCATGGCCAAACCAATAACTTCGGCATCATGTTCCGCAGCCATAGAAAACACCCGCTCCATTTTGGGCATCTCAGCGGGAACAGAATTGATCATGGCCGGCTTTTTGCAAACTTGCAGCCCGGCTTCAATGGCATCGTACTTGGTAGAATCCAGGCATAAAGGCAGGTCGGTTACTTCCTGGGTATTCTCTACCAGCCATTTCATGGCTTCCACAGGTTCAGTGGAACCGGGACCCACATTAATGTCAAGATAATGAGCTCCGGATTCTTCCTGTTTGCGAGCCCAATCATGAACGGCAGATGGATCGCGGTCTTTTATGGCCTGGGCAATATCCCTAAACATACCATTTATTCTTTCACCGATAATAATCATCAGTAAACCTCCTGTTTGTTTAAATTTTTAATAGCTGTTATCTTTCATCAGGTCATCAATATTCTTTTTGACAATTTCCAAAGCACGGGGATGGCGCATTACCAAAAGGTTTAATCCGGATTGTAAGTAAGCCACGGCAGTCATGGTTTCCCACATGATAGCGCGTTCATGAACTTCACCCCATCCGGGCTGTTCTTCTTCCGAAACATTGGCTTCCTTGGAGCGCCATACTTCAGCTCCAATATTCCCAATTACAGGCATAGCCAACATTTTATCTCCCTGCAAAGCACCCAGGCGGGCCCTCTCCATAATGGAATAAGAATATTCGATGCCATAGCCCAGCGCTGCAACAGTGGGATCTATGACTATTTTGTTGGCTAAAGCCTGGCTCATTTCCAAGATCTGAATATTTAGCTGTTTGCAGATATTAATATCAATGGGAGACTGGGGAATTATGCAGTGCTGGTTAGCCATACATGCACTGGTAATTGCCTTGTAATTTTCCATGTCAGCTACTCCCAATAACAGGTTTTCCCCCGCTGCCGCTTCTGCAACTACCGGATAAACCTGATTATCTTTTTCAGGAGTCCCACAGCCCATAACGATCAAAGGTACCTCCACTGCTTCTAAAACTTTCTTCACCGCTTCCGCGCATTCCTCGGGAGAAGAATCTTTAAGATCCGGATCGGCACTCTTAAGTTTTAGCGCCACCAGATCAGCGCCGTACTCTTCAACACATTTTTTAGCCCAGGCACCCGGATCATTGTAAACATCTCCGAAATATTCATCTAAATTAGGATTCCAATCTTGCGGAGCCATATCCCATACTTCCAGGGCTACTACCGGCCGGTTTGGAACCTCACCTTCAAAATGCAAAAAAGGCAGGGTGGATTCACCGCCTACCGTGATGGTATGTCCACGGGTACCTCCTTCTTCTTTGGTAGCGCCCAGCACTACCTCGCCTATCTTGCTTTTGTGTTTTTCCTTTAAAATATCGACAGCCATCTTAACTCTCCTTTCCACAAGAGTTTATACTCATAAACATTTAAACTCAATTTACATGAGTTTTTCAAAAAAACTTCCCGGCTTGCTTAGGCGAACTTTTCCTTGGCAAACTTGGGTATTCCGGCTGCTTCCCGGGGGCCTACTTCTACTTCCCAGCCTGATTCTTCTTCCAACATACCTTTCAATACAGCCACATGCCCGGGAATAATTATTTTCTTATGCTTAACTTTATCTTCAAGCCCATGGTTTTTGATGGCTTCAGTTATAGTCTCGGCAGAAAATTTATTGTCTGCATAAGCAGTCAAAACAGATATTCCACCGGTGTCCACCGAAAGAATATAACTGGGAATACGTGAACCTTCTACTTCTCCCTCTACTATAAAGTAAGTCAAAGAAAAGTTAGTTGTACAAAAGACAGGAGATTCTTCCGATACATCACCAACTTCATAAAGCCCGGGCTCTACCGCAATAGGTTTCTGCGGATCGGTAAAGAGGTTTTGCCTCCAGGATAATAAAGGCAGTAACTGCTGCTTTTCACATGCCTTGAGCATAACCACACTGGCATATTTGCTCACGTAAACCCCGGCCTGCGCAATTTCCTCTTGAGGATCGTCCTTGGTGGTGATGGCAATAGTGGGATAACCAAAAGCACGAAACTTTTTCTTCACTGCCAGGCGACGCATTTGGGTCAGATCGGCCAATACCTGGCTGGTTTCCCTGGCACCACTGTCTATAACCAGTTCTTTATGCCCTGTTTCCTCTACTTTCTTTACCAATTCTGCCGTATCGTGAAGATCATTGCCACGAACCGCCAATGGACAGCCATTGGCCTTTGCCAGCTCGGCCATCTTTTCATAATTATCATTGGTGGCTGCATATACCAAAGGCTTACGGTCAGCCACAGCTCCTAAGGCGCCCTCCATCACGCTTGGATCTTCACTGACCAAAACCAGCGCCTTCTGTGTTTTACCGGCTACTTTTTCCACTGCTTCTTTAAATTTTCCGGCATCTCCGGAGTCATTCGTTATAGCTGCCAGATCAGTTACATAGTGTAAACCAACCCGATCAAATTCCAAGTCATCAAATTTAGCTGCTTTTGCTTCTACGTCTTCGCTATCACTGATAACAACTGCTATACCGGTAGGATGGTAAAAACGCTTATCATGGCGGAAAAGTTCCGTTTCATCACCCATTTCCACTTCATAATCACCGGTACCCACTTTAACCAGGTTAATAGGAGGAGCCGCCGCAGAATCCAACGCAGCCTTGCCTTCCTCGCTAATATATGGGCACTTATCCAGCGAAGTCTTACCCCCGGCCAAAGCCATGGCAAAAGCCAGGCAGGTAGGGTAGCCACATTCTTTACAATTAGTTTTTGGCAGGTGCTTATAAATTTCCAGACCTGTTAAAGCCATACTTTCTACCCCTTTCTTTAATTATATTTTCCCTCTTAGCTCCTAGCATACTAATTAAATATCAAAAAAAGAGAAACCGCACCCGGTTTCATAGTTTGCCTCCACCGGGTGGTTCCTCTGCATTCAAATTACATCAACGTTTCCATTTCAAGGGCCGGATGCCCTTTTTCTTCCAGAAACGGCAGGATTTCTTCAGCAGTTACGCCTACTGTTTCATCAGCAACTTTATCGATGAAATCCTCCCCGAGGCCGTCTTCTTTAGCTCTTTCAGTTAATTCCTCTTTTACAGATTCCTTAAGCTCCGTAGGCATCCAAATCAGACGGGCCAATCCCCCGTCTGCTTTGATGAATTTCCGGCTAAGCACATAACCGCGCCCGTGGCCCATGAAACCGGGCGTCTGGACTCCGCCACCCACAGAACCGGCCAGGGTAGAAAAGCTCATACCGCAGGGTGTTTCTCCACCATATTCCCTGGTGGTAATCATAACCCCGTTAGCTTCGGGAACGATGGCCATTATACATTCAAAACAACCGCAGGAAGTCATGGGGCGATCCATAAAACTGTAGAGGGAGCATTCTTCAATAGAACGGTTTGTATTCGTATAAACATATTCGTTAACCGACTCCCAGATGCCCTTTTCTTCATCAATAAGACCTTCTTTTTTAATAGGACGGCAAGGCCCGTTGGGATCAATCTCATAAGAAGCTTTACCGTCTAGCCAGCTTACAGCGCCACAAAGACCCAAACGTTCCGGAGTAACCACACAGCAATGGTTAGGAGCAAAAGACTGACAGAGGATGCAAGAGTAAAATTCCTCCACAGATTCATCAGTCAAGCCCCGCAGCCTTTCGTCGCGTGACTCATAAAATTGCTGGGCCCGCGCTTTTTCTTCTTCCACTTTATCTTTGTCGGTAATCACAGTTACCTGCACCCGGTCCACAATTGAGGGAAAGTCGTCTTTGAATTTGGCAATCATCAATTCCCCAAAATCCCGAGCCTTAAAGCCTTTAGCTACCGCATCTTTACTTACCCTCATCCAAACCGTATCACGCTGGGCCATATGGAACAGCCCTTCGCCGTAATTAACAAAGTAGTGAATGCGGCGCTCTAGTACTCCTTCAAAATCTTCCTGCATCTTACGGCCAAAAATTTTAACTACAAGACCTATGGGCATGGAACTACCTTCTTCCATTTCATCCATTTCAGGTCCGATGACATCGATTCTGCCATCTTCGACTTCGTTTTCATCTACCATCTCCACAAGTTCAAAGCCGATGTTTTTAGGACCGCCAAACTCTACATGCATGTCTCCTTTACGGATTACCTCACCTTCAAATGCCGGTCCCACCGTGATGGGAATAGGAATTTCCACTATTTTCAACTTAATGCCCCTGATTTCCATGGCCACCTGAACAATATCATCATAATTGGGGTTGGAAACATACCAGTTAGGAATCTGTTCGTCTTCAGGTAGCTCCTGATCGGTAATTACGGGGAAGCCAAGGAAAATAGCCGCAAAGTGAGCTGCAATTTGGACTTCATCCCTTTCTCCAAAGTGGAGAACAAAGGCGCGTACGCGGCGTCGCTGGTAATCACGGGTGTTTTCCCGCTCTCCGGGTGGAATACCGCCAAAAGCAATACCTGCCCGCAATGCGTAGTTAACCGCATGAATCACCTGAGTAAAATTGCCCAGCGGAAATGCTATAAAATCAATACCAAGCTTCAAACCTGCGTCTATGGCCTGATCCACTACCTCATAAGCCATAAAAATCATGAAGCCTTTTGCCTGCAAATCCTGAATGATTTTAGCCAGGGCTTCGGTAGATTTAGCTTTACCTGTGATAACAGCTTGCCCGGGAATAGTCCAGTCCACTAACAGGATACCGTAACGGCGCACCACAGGGTCACCCAAAAAGCCGGTCCACGGGGGCACATGTTCTTTTTCCGGATCAAGATAGTTAATTGCCTCGATTATCTCCGCCGCATAAGCAGTGGCTTCACCACATAACCGGGCATTATAAAAATTCAACTCTTCCCGCACTTGATTCCGCATGCGGTTTAAGATGGGAGGCAGATCTCCTAGCTTGGTAACCGCCTCGCCGCTAAGTGCCCTGATTACAGGCAAGTAGTATCCCGTATCGGGGTACTTAATCTCTTGCTCAGCTCCATAACGCCTTATAGCTTGATTCAGCAAAATCTCGGCGTAGCTGGTAGCAATTACAGCACCCTCATAAGCATGCTCAAAAAGCTTAACTGGCGGATTTGATTCGTCTATAGCACCGTCAAATAATTCCTCAAATGACTCTTGCCATTCTTTTGCTATAACACCACCGGTTTCTGTCATTGTTCATTCCTCCTTATCTTTCCGGGTATTCCCTACCAAGTTTTGGAAAGGGTAGTTTCGTATTTTTCAGCAGCCTGCTGATGAACTCTTAGTTTCCAGCTCCGCTCATCAAGAGCTGCCAGGATCTTTTCTACAGATTTCTCGATATCTTCTTCCCATATAAAGTAACCGCCATACACATCCTGAGCAATTTGCAAAGCTACACCGTTAACCAACTCACTGCCAGTTACTTCAGGAACAACACCAACATGAGTGGGAATACCCAGGGTTACACACCAGCTTCCGATGGAAACCGCCTTCTCACTCATGGCTTCCGGAGCCGAGGCCACAAAAGGCACCTTGGGAGTATCAACGCCCCACTGAGCTGCCAAAGCATTGGTAAAATCGTAAGCCCGGGTATTGTCAACACAGGAGCCCATGTGGAAAACCAAAGGCAATTTGTTTCCGTCCAGTTTGTCGGCATTAGCTTCGTTCAGCTGGTTAATAAAGGCTTTTAGCCCATCACCGGCATACTCTTCTACCGCATCCGCATTCATCAAGCCCATTTTGGCTGCAGTACCGGCAGCACAGCCGGTGGCCACCATCAATACATTATTTTTAGCCAATTCCTTTATTAAATGGGAATGGCTTTGATCATGCATTACTCTTAAGTTATTACAACCGGCAAAAAGCACTACTCCTCTTAGCTGTCCGGAATCAACCGCATCCGTCACCGCCTTAATAGGGGCATCGGGGCTAACCGCACCGAGTATTTCTTCCATAGTCTCAAAACTGAAGCCGGCAGTCACATTGTGGGTGTAGTCAGGAATATCAATTTTAGATTCATCCCGCTCCTTATAACCTTCAATAGCTATACGGACCACTTCTTTTGCTTTTTCCATGGCATGTTCTTCATCAAAATCTACGTGGTAGGCGCCGGGAATCTTGGAATGCGACATAGTAGTAATAATCCGGGTATTGAAACATTCGGAAACTGCCTGAACACTCGGCATTATGCACTGTACGTCTACAACCATGGCATCTAACGCCCCTGTCATGATGGGCAATTCTTGGGAGAGGAAGTTAGTAAGCTTCGGTACTCCCTGGCGCATAAGCACTTCATTGCCGGTGCAGCAAATACCCATGCACTTAACTCCTTTGGCTCCCGCTTCCTTTGCTTCATCTGTCATTTCCCGAGACACGCGCACAATCATCTCACTAAGCAAGGGGTTATGCCCGTGTAAAGCAATATTAACCATTTCTGGATCGATTACGCCCATGTTAGCTTCGGTTTGAACCGGCTTGGGGGTCCCAAACAAGATGTCAGAAATATCGGTGGCAATATGCATACACACATAATCCGCCAAGGAGGACTTTAAGCCTTGAAAAATCAAGTTAACAGGGTCCGAGTCTACCCCCATGTGAGTCTGGCCCATAACCTCGCTGATAGTGGTATGAACACTACGCGGGGAAACACTGCACTCCTGGAATTTTTTCAACCGATCCGGTACTACGGTAGTTTCCAACCATTTACAGGGCTCATCATCCAGTTTGGTGAAATCGGAAACCGCGCAATTATACACTTCCTTCAGTAAATCTTCGTCGCTTTTCCCTTCCCGGGAAATACCCAGGCGATCCGCAACCCGGTAAAGCTTATCAAAATCTTCAATTTTGTAGTCACCCGCTTTACCTTCAAACATCTCCGTCAATGTATAAATCATATGCCGGCTGTGGTCGGCATGAGCACCGGTTCCGCCACATATAGCCCTGATCAAATTTCTGGCTACAATAGTGTAGCCGTGGGCGCCGCAAACACCTTTGGAAGTTTTTTTGGTAATCCGGCAAGGCCCTTGAAGACAAATACGGCAGCAAACTCCTGTACGCCCAAAATTACATTGAGGCTGCATCTTAACATAACGATCATACGCCGTTTCTACCTGGCCATCGTTTTTGTCATAAACCTCTAAAGCAGCAGGATCAATGGTTCTTCTGGGATCAACTTTTTTCTTTTTTTCTTTTTCTTCTGCAGACATGTTTTCTAACCTCCTTCATTTTTATCCCCAATGATAAACCTTAAATAATTTAAATTAAAAAACTCCTTATTTTTCACCCCCCATAAGCTTTTTCCAAATATCCTTAATCCCTTTAATATTGGAATATTTATTGACTGTGCCTGTTTTTTGAGCATTCGATAACAATTCTTCTTCAAACGAGATCATGCCTATTATTTCATCTTCGGAAAATGCATCTGATATGAAATCACGGTCCGCCTTAGTCCGTATCTTGTTACCTGCAATAAAAACCCTATCAATGCCCAGATCATGAGCCAACTTTTTTACCACTCCGGCAGTTTTCACACTGGTTGTGGTAGGTTCCGTCACCACCAGGATAGCATCTACTCC
Source organism: uncultured Syntrophomonadaceae bacterium (assembly GCA_964636865.1). Lineage (GTDB taxonomy): Bacteria > Bacillota > Dethiobacteria > DTU022 > PWGO01 > B1SED10-75. The sequence continues at coordinate 55,022 of CAZWVJ010000007.1, read as the reverse complement.
CCTTGCCGTCCCCCTGGTCAGATGTTCAATACCGGCGCTCATATCAATTATTACCGGTTCTACCTTATCCAGTAAAAGAGAATTTAGTAAAGACTGCAGGAAGGAATTTTCCTTGCAATAGCAAGCTGATCCTCCCTGTTTTACCCCTCCCATTTTTAAAAATTTTATATTTCCTATTTGTAAACTGTACTCATTGAGCACATTTTCAATTTCAGGGTTTAGATCAACCAGGACACCTCCACCTTTGTTTTTTTCTTCTATAACTTCTTTCATATCTATAAGGGGAACTAATTCATCCAGCTTGTCCTCCTTAATGCCCAGAGTAATGCCTAAACTTGTGTCCGGATCCGCATCAATACTATACACCACATCGCCGGAATCAGCATAACTTTGTATTAACCCTGCTGAAAGAGTAGTCTTACCTACTCCTCCCTTTCCGGAAACAGCAATTTTCACAAGCGAGTCACTCCAAATCATCAAAGTTAGTTTTTATAAAACACACTTAATCCACACCTTCGACATATTCGACGAAGTTAAAAATAAATCCTTTCCCATTGTGAAAGTTATTCTATTCTCAAAATTCCTTATTTTAAAACGATACAAAAAATACTAATATTTTTATTCTTAAGCTATTATCTTCTTTAATGAGAAAAAAACAAGATTTATTAAAAGAATAGGATGCCGTCGGTATTAAAAGAGGGGCTAACCCAAATCACTTTTGAGTTAGCCCCTTTCTTTTTTTTAATTTTTGGTTTTGCTCTCTTCTTTCTTTTTAAAAACATAATCTCCTTCATCCTCATCTACATCCACCAGGACATTATCGCCGGGAGAAATATTTCCTTGAAGCATTTCCTCGGAAATGCCGTCTTCCAGGCGTTTCTGAATGACCCGCCGCAAAGGTCTCGCTCCTAATTGAGGGTCAAAACCTTCTTTCACCAGCTTATCTTTTGCCTCCTGAGAAATTTCCAACTTCATACTATATTCTGCCACTCGCTGGTTAAGCTCTTCCAGCATAATATCCACTATCTGGAAGATATGTTCTTCGTTAAGGGCATGGAATACAATTATTTCATCCAGTCGGTTAAGAAACTCCGGCCGGAAAGTTTTTCTTAATTCCTCCAGCACCCTGTCTTTCATTTGCTCATAATCTTTGTTTTCATCATCCGCCCGAAAGCCTACTTTGGGTTGTTTGTTAATGTACATGGCACCGACATTAGAGGTCATAATGATCACCGCATTTCGAAAGTCTACCGTCCGGCCCTTTCCATCTGTCAAACGCCCATCCTCAAGTATTTGTAGCAGCGCGTTAAACACATCGGGATGAGCTTTTTCAATTTCATCAAAAAGTACTACCGAATATGGCTTCCGCCGGACTTTTTCCGTTAATTGACCTCCTTCCTCATAACCTACATACCCCGGAGGTGCCCCTATAAGCCTGGCAACAGTATGCTTTTCCATAAATTCAGACATGTCCAGTCTCACAATAGCTTTTTCATCCCCGAAAAGAGCTTCCGCCAATGCTCGGCCAAGCTCAGTCTTACCTACGCCGGTAGGACCAAGGAATATAAAAGAACCAATAGGCCTTTTAACATCCTTCAAACCGGCACGCGCTCTACGGACTGCCTTAGAAACCGCTGTCACTGCTTCATTTTGGCCAATTACTCTTTCATGTAAAATCTCTTCAAGTTTTAACAACCGTTCTGATTCCTCTTCAAGTATCTTTCGCACAGGAATGCCTGTCCAGCTGGATACAATATACGATACATCCTCTTCTGTAACTACTACTTGATCAGATACTCCCTTTTTCTGTTCCCACTCTTTTTTCAGTTCATCCAGTTCTTCCTTCATTTTTTGTTCTTGATCTCTTAGCTTAGCTGCAAGTTCAAATTCCTGGTTTCTAACTGCCGCTTCCTTTTCATGCTTAAGGTTTTCAACTTTTTCCTGCATTTCTTTAAGATCGGGCGGGGTAGTATAATTCTTAATCCTTACCCGGGAAGCTGCCTCATCAATAAGGTCAATACCTTTATCCGGCAAGTAGCGATCGGTTATATAACGATCTGATAACGCCACCGATGCCTCCACAGCTTCATCGGTAATTTTAACCTTATGGTGAGCTTCATAACGATCTCTTAAACCCTTAAGAATGGCTACACTTTCTTCTTTAGTTGGCTCCTCAACCTGGATAGGCTGGAAACGCCTTTCCAGGGCAGAATCTCTTTCTACGTGTTTCCGGTACTCATCGATAGTAGTAGCCCCGATACACTGCAGTTCCCCTCTTGCCAGCGCTGGTTTCAAAATATTAGAAGCATCTATAGCTCCTTCAGCCGCACCGGCGCCAATGATGGTATGCAGTTCATCAATAAACATAATGATATTGCCAGCCTGTCGCAGTTCTTGCAGCAGCTTGCGCAGCCTTTCTTCAAATTCGCCCCGGTACTTCGTACCGGCTACTATGGCAGATAATTCTATAGTTACTACTCTCTTGCCGTTTAGAATTTCCGGAATATCTTCCTCTGCTATTTTTTGGGCCAGGCCTTCCGCAATTGCCGTTTTGCCTACTCCGGGCTCGCCTATTAGGCATGGATTATTTTTGGTGCGACGACTCAAGACCTGTATAACTCTTTCAATTTCTTTTTCCCTACCTACTACAGGATCCAGTTTGCCTTCCTGGGCCAACCTGGTCAGATCACGCCCAAAAGTATCCACGGTAGGAGTTTGCTGCCCACTCTTGCTTTCTCGAAGGCTGCCGCTGCTGCTAGAAGATTCCTCTCCTCCGAGCAATTGAATCACCTCTTTACGAGCTCTCTTTAAATCTATTCCCATGTTGGTTAAAACCTGAGCAGCTATACCTTCACCCTCTCTGAGTAAACCCAGCAGCAAATGCTCGGTTCCTACATAGTTATGGCCTAGATTTTGGCTTTCTTCAATTGCCAATTCTATAACTCTTTTTGCCCTGGGAGTATAACTGATGGATTGAGGAGGGTTTTTCTCCCCCTGGGGGATTATTTTTTCTACCTCCTGCCTCAACTGAGTAAAATCAACACCCGCATTTTGTAATACCCGGGCTGCTATGCCGGCTCCTTCTTTTACCAGGCCCAACAATAAGTGTTCAGTACCTATAAAGTTATGACTTAACCGACGTGCTTCATCCTGTGCCAAAACTAATACTTGTTGAGCCCGCTCAGTAAATCTTCCAAACATAAACATATTTTTTCACTCCTAACATTTTAATTTGTTACCTCACTCTGAGAAATCCTGATTAAATTATTTAAATTTACACAACTTCTCTTCTTTATATGTTCCAGAATCCAATCTGGTTACATTTTAACATTCTTCAGTTTTTTCCTCACCTGTTTTGCTCTTTCTATATCCCTTTCACTAGTCTCCAATTCTTTACCGGCTACCATCTGCAAACAAGCCGGCCTAATTATAATCAATAATTCATTCAACATGCGCCGATCTATTCCGGAAATAATTCCCATTTCAAAACCCATTCGAACATCGGAGATTAATTGCATTGCCTCCTGCCAACTTATGAGATAAGCATACTTTAAAATTCCCATAGCCCGGCAGCTGCGGTCTGCAATTTTTTCCCTGTTTTTATTTAAAAGGAACTGCCGAGCAGTATTTTCCTGTTCTATAACCTGCCTGGTGACATTATAAAGATTTCGAATTATTTCTTCTTCCGACTGACCTAAAGTAATCTGGTTAGATATTTGGACCAAATTTCCTACTATCTCCGCACCTTCTCCATAAAGCCCCCTTACAGCCAGACCTACCTGAGAAAGCGCAGACAATACCTGGTTAAATTGCTTGGTAATAATCAATGCCGGCAGATGAAGCATTACGGAAGCTCTTAAACCTGTCCCTACATTTGTTGGGCATGAGGTAAGATAGCCATAACGCTCATGGAAAGAATATTCCAAACTGCCTTCAAAAATATTATCGTAATTATCTGCCTCTTCCCATGCTTTCTCCAGTTGTAAGCCCGGCAAAAAACTCTGTATCCGCAAATGGTCTTCTTCATTAATCATGATACTGGTTTCTTCCTCTTTGCTCAAGCAAACAGCACATTTATGGTCATTCTGAGTTAAAAGAGGACTAATCAGGTGCTTTTCCATCATCACCTGTTTTACCACAGGCTCAAGATCTTCCATTTTGATCAAAGTCAGTCCATTGCTTTCACCACAGGTTCCTAGCACTTCGGATACCGTTTGCTGCACCTTTTGCTTTTGAGAATCAGAAGCCAAATAAGGAAACGGCACTCCCTTAATATTTCTAGCCAGTCTAATCCGGGAGCTTATTACAACTTCAGGGTAAGGACCTATGCCATCCATCCAATGGCTCAAGAAACTGCCTATATTATTCTTCACCATTTACCTCCTCCCCTTTTTCTTCCAATTCTTGCTCTAACCCTCTTATTTTATCCCTTATTTCTGCGGCTTTTTCATATTCTTCTTGTTGAATTAACTCCTGCAATTTCTCTCTTAGTTCGCTTATCTCTCGCTTTATCTTAGTAGTTCCTCCGAGGTGACGAGGTACTTTGCCCGCATGACTAATACTACCATGCATACGACGGAAAAGAGGTTGCAGGTTTTCATCTCCAAAAGATTGATAACAATCACTACAGCCAAATCTGCTGATTTGGCGGAATTGGGCAAAAGTGAGACCGCAGCTGGAACACTGCAACTTGGCCGATGATGTAGACTTTTTTTCAGCAGGAGCAAATCCTGACTCATTTAAAAAGCTGGCCAAAAAATTTTGCAAAGAAGATTTTGGTTCAAAAGAAAAATCCGGATCTCCTTTTTCGTTGGCGCAAACTTCGCAAAGATGCATCTCAGTTTTTACGCCGTTTACTATCTTGGTTAAATATACAACCGCTTCTCGTTGATTGCACTCCTGGCAAAACATGATTTCACTTCCTTTCCAAATACGACCTTTCACATCACTTATTGAGAATTAATAAACAGTTTAGTTAACTCTCTTTTAAAATAGCTATAATCATATTATATAATAAGCGTTTCATTATTAAGCTTTTTTGTTCTTCACTCAAACCCATAGTTTTATAAATATCTTCATTCAAAGTTGTTTCAATAATAAAAGCTTCTCTTCTAGATATTAATTTTTCTTCATAAAGGCGCTGTAAAAAATCCCTGGCTTTATGGGCATCAAGCGTTTCTTCATTTAAAAAACTTTTCCAAGTTTTTTTCGAAAGAGGCTTAACCCTCAATATGCGTATATACCCATTTCCCCCTCGCCTGCTTTCAACCAGGTACCCTCTTTCCGGAGTAAATCTGGTTGCCAACACATAATTTATTTGCGAAGGAACACAATTAAATTTTCCCGCCAACTCACTTCTTTGAATATCAATCCACTGGCGGGGACTGAGAGAAAGAAGCATTTTAATGTATTCTTCTATGTAATCTGCCAGTGACATATCTTCTTTCCCCTTTAACTGAACCCTACCATAGTTTGACCTTTCCTGACCTTCAACTACATTTTACTTTCCTTATATTTTTCACGCAAATATTGTTTATGAACAACATTAGCCATATTTGACTATATACTTAAATTATAACTTGAATGCTTCCGATACCTTCAATATTTGTATGTTCTTTTGGGGTATTTGCTGAAGCGCCTTCCTTAAAAAAGATAATTATTTAAATGAAAATAACTTATATTAAAATGGAGGATAAGAAGAGTTAAAAATCTTGGAGTTCTCTGCTGGCGACATGGGCCGCTATGGCACCATCAGCAGCAGCAGTTACTAGTTGGCGAAGAAGTTTTTGACGTACATCTCCCGCAGCCAATACACCATTCAAAGAAGTACACATATTTTCATCAGTAACGATAAAACCGTTTTGATCAAGCTCTATTTGATCGGCAAAAAGTTGCGTCTGAGGTCTTCTCCCCACAGCCATAAAAGCTCCGCTAACAGGTAATTCAAATAACCCTTCTTCTTTATGTTTCAGCATTAAGCTTCCCAGCTTTTTCTCTCCCTTTATTTCCTGCAATTCTGTATCCCAAAATATTTCTATTCCTTCCTGAGAAAAAAGTTTGTCTTGCAAACTTTGCGCTGCCCTTAAACGATTACGGCGATGAATCAAGTATACTTTCCTTGCAAAACGCGTCATGAAAAGAGCCTCTTCTACCGCTACATCCCCTCCTCCGATAACCGCTACCTCTTTATCTCGGAAAAATCCAGCATCACAGGTAGCACAATAAGAAATGCCCCGTCCTTGAAATTCTTCCTCTCCCTGCACTCCCAATTTTCGGGGTTCAGTGCCGGTAGCGATAATAATTTGGGAAGCTTCAAATTCTCCTTCAGTAGCCCAAACCTTTTTGGTGTGATCTTGAAAATCCACTTTTTCAAGAATATCAAATTGCAACAAGGCTCCAAATTTGCGAGCCTGTTGTTCCAAAAGTTCCGCATATGCAACTCCGCCTATGCCTTCCGGAAAACCGGGATAATTTTCAACCCAGTCGGTAGATGTTATTTCACCTCCGAATCTCATCTGTTCCAAAACAAGTACCGAATGTCCCGCGCGTCCTCCATATATAGCTGCCGTAAGCCCTGCCGGGCCTCCACCTATCACAATTATTTCCCATTTATGCTTTTCAGCAGTCATCATTTTCTACCTCCATTTCAACATAAATATAATTTTTTATTACTCATCCTTTACCAACATGCTTAAATCAAGTGATGTAGAAGAATGGGTTAAAGCTCCACTGGAAATATAATCCACTCCGGTGGCAGCCACTGCTTGTAATCGACCCTGGGTAATATTTCCTGAAGCTTCCAAATAAGCCCGCCCCCTGTTAAATTCCACTGCCTTTTTCATTAGATGCTCATCCATATTATCCAGCATAACCAAATCTGCACCTGCCTCCAGAGCTTCTTCCAATTCTTCCAGAGTGGTTACCTCCACTTCAATACGCAAAGTTATGGGAGCATCTTTTTTAACCTTTAAGACTGCCTCTTTAATTCCTCCAACGACCTTAATATGGTTTTCTTTGATTAAAACACCACCATGCAAGCCTAAGCGGTGGTTTCGCCCTCCTCCTGCCACAACAGCATATTTCTCAAGCTGCCTTAAGCCGGGAGTTGTTTTCCGCGTATCTACAAGTTGGGCAGGATACTCTTTAATCAAAGAAACCCACTGGGAGGTTAAAGTAGCAATTCCGGAAAGATGCTGTAAAAAATTTAGGGCTGTTCTCTCTCCGAGCATAATGGCAGACATATTCCCTGATATTTTTACTATTACATCACCTTTTTTTACTCGCTCCCCATCATTTATTTTAGGTTTATATTCAAGCTTATCATCTACTACCTTAAAAGCTTCTTTTGCTATTTCTAATCCGGCAATAACTCCTTCTTCCCGGACAATTATTTCAGCAGTTCCCTCTTCATTCGGCGATATAACCGATTCACTTGTAATATCTCCCATCCCGATATCTTCTTTCAATGCAAACTCCACTATTTCTCTTAGCCATGGGGAAATGAACAATGTAATTGCACTCCTTTAAAACCATCTTTTTTTTGAAATATCAAATAATACATGGCTTCAGGTGAAATTTCCGGGTAATCAAGCCGAAAATGGCATCCTCTGCTTTCCCGCCGCCGCAATGAAGCTTCCGCAATTAGACGGGATACCAGCAGCATATTTTGTAACTCCTTAATTTCAGGGATTTTAGTTTCATAATCAAACTTTTCCATCCACTCTTCTATCTGCTGTATAGCTTCCAGCAAAACATCCTCTTGCCGGAAAAGCCCTACTTTTTCCCACATAAGGCGGCGTAGTTCAATTTTTGCCTGCAGGGCATTTTCACTTTCCCTCGATTGAGGAATTACTGTTTCTACCTTTACCGGCGCAGGAAGGTCTTTTGAAGCCAGATTTTCAGCAATATAATAAGCAGCACGCCTGCTAAACACCAGGGCTTCTAATAAGGAATTGCTAGCCAGCCGATTGGCTCCGTGGACACCGGAAGAAGCAGTTTCCCCCACTGCAAAAAGCCTTTCCACTGTGGTTTTACTATCATGATCAACTTTTACTCCTCCGATAAAATAATGTGAAGCGGGGCAAACAGGCAGAAGCTCCATCGTTATGTCCACACCCCACTCAAGGCACTTGGCATAGATAGTAGGAAAACGCTTCTTGATAAAATCACCTGGAAGATGGCGCAGATCAAGATAAACGCTTCCCCCGGTATTATTCATTTCCCACACGATAGCCCTGGCTACAATATCACGTGGACCCAACTCTCCATCTTGATGATAGTTAAACATAAACCTTTCTCCGGTTTCATTGACAAGATATCCTCCTTCTCCTCTTACTGCCTCGGAAATTAAAAATGCCTTGCTTTCTTTAAAAAACACAGTGGGATGAAATTGGACAAACTCCAGGTTAGCTACCGCCGCCCCGGCATGATAAGCCAATGCCACCCCGTCTGCTGTAGCCGTTTCCGGATTAGTGGTTCGCGAAAAAAGAAATCCTCCCCCTCCTGTAGCCAAAATTACTGCTTTACTATATAAATAAAATATTTCTCCGTTATGGTACCAGCAAATCCCCTTACACTCGCCCTTATCTACTATTAGATCAACTACAAAAGCATTTTCATCAAAAAAAATATTTTCTTTCTGTTGTGCCAAGCGATATAGAGAATCCACTAGATGACGCCCTGTAGCGTCTCCTCCAATTCTTAAAACACGCCGAAAAGAGTGAGCACCTTCCTGCCCTAAAGCCAGATCCTTCCCTTGTCGATCAAAGGCTACTCCGAGTTCCTGCAGTTCTTTTATTCCTTTAGGGCCTTCTTCTACCAATATATTTACTGCTTCCGGGTCATTAAAACCTGCTCCTGCAGTCATAGTATCGGCAAAATGCTGCGCCGGAGAATCGGGATCACTCAAAGCTGCCGCTATACCACCCTGGGCATACCATGTATTGCTTTCTACAACACTTTTTTTGCTTAATACCAGCACGTTTCCATAACGGGAAAGCAAGAGGGCTGCATACAAGCCTGCAAGGCCCGAACCAATAATAATAAAATCGCTTTTTTCTCCAAACTTTTTTAAATTTTGATCCCGTTTCTCCACCTAAAGCTCCTTCCATTAAAAAAAGACTCCAAAAAGTAGAAATGGATGATAAATTTCACTTTATAACTATTCTTAAACTACTATAATTCTCCTGTAAAATTTCCATTTGCTCTCCTGAACAACTTATCTAAATTATTATATCCTAAAAATTAATACATTTACGAGAATAAACCAAAATATTTTAATTGCTAATATCCAACATCAACTGAACAGTTCTAGCCGCTTTATGACGTATATCTTCCGGTACAGTTATTACATTTTCCTTTTTTTCTAAAGACTCTACTACTTTTGCTAAAGTAGTATATTTCATGTTGGGGCAAACCAGGCCGTTGGAAAGTAATAAAAATTCTTTTTGCGGATTTTCTTTCTGTAAACGGTGAAGCATCCCCATCTCCGTCCCCACGATAATACGTTTTGCATTTGCCTCGGATGCATATTTCACCATCCCGCCGGTAGACAAAACACGGTCAGCCTCTGCAGTTACTTCCGGCGGGCATTCCGGGTGAACAATAATAGGAGAATCGGGATACATTTTCCTGGCCCAATTTACTTCAGCAGAAGTTACCCGGTAATGGGTAATACAATAGCCTTTCCAGGGAATAATTTCTTTATCTGTCTGCCGGGATACATGATAAGCAAGGTTTGCATCCGGCACAAACAATACTCTATCTTGTTCCAACGAATTAACAACCGCCAAAGCATTGGAAGAAGTACAGCAGATGTCACTTTCCGCTTTCACTGCCGCAGAAGAATTAATATAAGTTACTACCGGAACACCCGGATAATTTTTGCGAGCCTCTTTCAGTTGTTCTACTGTAATCATGTTTGCCAGCGGACAATCAGCTAAAACTTCCGGCAAAATCACCGTCTTTTCAGGAGCAAGCAAAGAAGCACTTTCCGCCATAAAATGAACTCCGCAGAAAACTATGGTTTGTGCCTCAACCTTAACCGCTATCTGGCTTAAATCAAGTGAATCTCCTACGAAATCAGCCGCATCCTGAACTTCCCCCCATTGATAATTGTGAGCTAAAATAACAGCATCATTAGTTTCTTTCAAATGCGCCAATCTTTTCATTAACCGAAGGTTTTCCTCTTCCACTTTCAGCCCCTCCTGGCACTCAAATTTGTTATTCATTATGACTAATAACCCCGACCATGTCAATTAAATGTTTCAGAGTGCTGCGATACTTGATCATTTATTTTGCCTTTAAGCTTCCTCATCATCCACCGGTAAGAAATATATGGTTTTTTTGGTCATGTCAACTTTAGAAACTTGGACTGTTAAGAAGTCTCCAATGCTGTATTTTTTCCCTTTGTTCTTTCCTATCACCGCCATTAACTGTTCATAAAACCGGTAATAGTCATCCGTTAAATCTTCCAGGAGGACCAGTCCTTCTATGGTATTTTCCAACTCCACAAAAAGTCCGAAAGAAGTAACTCCGCTAATAACACCGGAAAAATTTTCGCCTTCCTTTCCCTGCATAAATTCTATTTTTTTGCGGTCAATACTTTCTCTTTCTGCTTCCATGGCTGCTCTTTCCATTTGAGATGAATGTTCTGCCCGCTGCGGAAGTTGTTCTTCCAGCCAGGTTTCCCTTTCATCCGAAAGAGTGCCTCTTAGGTAGTCTTTTAATATGGCATGAATTTGTAAATCGGGAAAACGCCTTATAGGTGAAGTAAAGTGTGTATAATGCTTGGCCGCTAATCCAAAATGAGCTTCATTGCTTACGCTGTAGTAGGCATGCGGCAAAGATCGCAGCAGTATATAATTTACCGTCTTTTCAAGGGAACTGCCTTTAACTTCTTCTAAAATATCTTGAATCTTTCGGGGAGTGATTTTCTTCAGGTTACCGGGTAGCTTAATACCCAAAAGAGCCAACATGTTGCGAAAAATATGCATTTTTTCTTCCGTAGGTCGTGGATGAACCCTGTAAATAAAAGGAATACCAGCTTCATCAAAATGCTCTGCTATAATTTCGTTAGCCAAAAGCATAAATTCTTCAATAATACTTTCAGCTCTTCCGGGCTCCTTGGGGAAGACAGAAACAGGTTTCCCGTCTTCATCCAATTTAATCATCGATTCCGGCAAATTGAGGTTTAACGCCCCTCTTTTTATTCTTTTGCTGTTTAACATAGAAGCCAGGGCATCCATTTGCTGCAGCATCTCTGCAAGAGTTGTTTCATCTTTATCTTCGCTTGTCTCTCCAAAAATAAAAGCCTCAGCTTTCTCATAGCTAAGTTGACGACTAACTTTTAGCAAACTGGGAAAAATATCATATTTTTCAATTTTCCCCCATTGATCAAGTTCAATCATTACGCTAACTGCCAGGCGATCTTTTTTTTCTTGTAAACTGCATAACTGCTGGGAAAGCAACGGAGGTAACATATGAATAACCCGATCAACTAGGTATATACTGGTCCCCCTTTTTAATGCTTCCCGGTGAACAGCGCTTCCTTCTCGGACATAATAACTTACATCAGCAATATGCACCCCCAAAATATATCCACCATCTGAGCGAGTACTCAAAGATATTCCATCGTCTATATCCCGAGCATCCTCCGGATCAACGGTTATAATTGTATGATTTCTCAAATCGGGCCGGTCTTCTTTTTCAGCAATTGATACAATTTCCTCTTCACCCGGAAACTTCTGAAGTTCTTTTAAAACTTTTTTGGGGAACTCTTCTTTTGCCTTCAGCTGGTCTTCTGCAGACTGCAGAATTGATGTTACTTCCCCTTCACGCCTTTTACCGGATTTTTTATGATTCACTCTCACGCTAACCCTGTCTCCCTGAACAGCGTCACCCGTTTTATGCGCCGGAATAAATATATCCGAGTCTTTCTGGGAATCTGTACTTATAAATGCAAATCCGCGGCGGGTACTTTGAAAAGTGCCTTTAACAGTATATGACCTCGTTTTATTGTCTGAGGAATCTGAGTTTTCCCGGTAACTATTTTCACCTTTTTTACTTTTAGCATTCTTTTTATTAGTTGTTTTCTTAGCTTGCTTATCATCCTTCAATTTTTTTAAACTCCCTCTATAATAATTTAATCAACAATTAATTAAGAAAATAGAACTTTAGACCTGGAGACAGATCATTTTTAAGGAATATAGATCAAATATGCTAAATAAAAAGGGAACAGGATTTAACCTGCTCCGCCTTTATAATTAATCCTTGCCATTTGTCGGCAAAAAAATACCTTTGTTCTTGTACCTTTCCAGGATCAAGTAATTGCCAAGCTTGCATTAATCTATAGCACCGTTATTATTATTGCTAAAACCATAAAACTAATGGCTAACCCGGTAGAAATCTTGCTGAAAAAATCATCCAACCCCTTTTTCTTGCCAAAAAGTGATTGAGCTCCTCCCCCAATCGCTCCGGACAAACCTGCACTTCTGCCCGATTGTAGTAGCACCGTAGCTATTAATCCTATACAAATCAAAATATATATCACTGTAAGAGCAAGTTCCATTAAATACTTCCCCCTTAACTTATAAATTAACCTTTTAAGCAGAAATATTTTACCACAACAAACTTAATTTTAACAACAGGGTTATTTTCTTTTTCCATCAAATTACCTAATTAAAACTTAATATCGGGCAATTGATTTTTTACCTGCATAACCACCACTTTTTCCCAAATATTCTTCTACGCGCAACAACTGATTATATTTGGCAGTCCTATCTACACGGCTAGGCGCTCCGGTTTTTATTTGACCGGATGCAGACGCCACAGAAAGATCAGCAATAAAAGTATCTTCTGACTCCCCGGATCGATGCGAAATAATATAAGAATATCCCGCTTGTTGTGCCATCCGAATTGTTTCCAGTGTTTCAGTAACGGTTCCAATTTGGTTTAATTTTATTAAAATAGAATTGGCTATCCCTTCTTCTATACCACGATTAAGGCGTGAAGGATTAGTAACAAAAAGATCGTCTCCCACAAGTTGAATTTTTCCATCCAATTTTTCTGTTAGCATTTTCCATCCTTCCCAATCTTCTTCTGCCAATCCATCTTCTATGCTACAAACAGGATATTTTTCGACTATTTCTGCCAAATAATCAATTATCTCCTCTGCAGTGAAAGCTTTACCTTCAAGGTGATACATTTCATCATTATAAATTTCGTTTGCTGCCACATCAAGAGCCAGCAAAATATCATCTCCGGGTTTGTAGCCTGCCTGATCTATAGCCTCAATTATAATTTCCAGGGCTGACTGATTTGATTCCAGGTAAGGCGCAAAGCCACCTTCATCACCAACCCCTGTACTCAATCCTCTCTTTTGTAAAACCTTTTTTAAAACCTGGAAAACCTCTACTCCCATCTGCATGGCTTTAGTAAAAGATTCTCCACCTACAGGCATAATCATAAATTCCTGGATATCCACATTGTTATCTGCATGCTCACCACCATTAAGTATATTCATCATGGGGGTAGGGAGCAAATTTGCTCTCACTCCTCCCAAATAACGGAAAAGGGGCAAATTTACAGAATAGGCAGCTGCTCGCGCCACGGCCATAGAAACCCCTAAAATGGCATTAGCTCCCAAACGGCTTTTTTCCGGAGTGCCATCCAATTCAATCAGGTAGTTATCAATTCCTTCCTGCTCCAGGCAATTTTTCCCGGCCAGGAAAGGTGATATTTCTTCTTTTACCTTGCGCACGGCTTCCGAAACACCCTTGCCCATGTATCGTTCAGGATTTTGGTCACGCAATTCCAAAGCCTCAAAAGCTCCTGTAGAAGCCCCGGAAGGAACTGCAGCCCGGCCGAGAAAACCTCCTTCTAAAATAACATCTACTTCCACAGTAGGAGTTCCCCGGGAATCGATAATTTCTCTGGCCTTAACTTCACTAATATTTTGCTCCGAATGATTAATACGCAATCTCTATCCCTCCTATCTCATTATTTTGTAATCACGCTTTTAATACTTAAATAATATATTTCCACTTTTTGCTAACGGTAAGCTAACAAACTCCTACCGGTCATTTCCTGGGGCAGTGGCAAATTCAGGAGATCCAATACTGTTGGAGCAATATCTGCAAGAATGCCTCCATCTTTCAGAGTATATATAAGCGTGTCATCTATCAAAAAGAAAGGCACATCACTGATAGAATGCGCGGTATGGGAGGCTTTTGTCTCTGAATCAACCATAATTTCTGCGTTGCCGTGATCTGCCGTAATCAACACATAGTATCCTTCTGTTAAGGCTGTTTCTACTATGGAACCTACTCCCTGGTCTACCGCCTCTACAGCACGGATAGCTTCTTTCATCATTCCCGTATGCCCTACCATATCGGCGTTGGCAAAATTTACTAATATGAAAGAATAGTATCTACGGGATATTTCGTGGCAAGCTTTCTCTGTTACCTCCGGCGCACTCATTTCCGGTTGAAGATCATACGTGGCCACTGAAGGAGAAGGGATCAAACATCTTTCTTCTCCGGGAAAAGGTTCTTCTTTTCCTCCATTGAAAAAGAAAGTAACATGAGCATATTTTTCAGTTTCAGCCAACCTGAACTGGCGGTAGTTTTTTAACGAAAGCCATTCTCCCAAAGTGTTCCGAAGATACTGAGGCGGATAAGCGACCGGCAGGTTAAATTCAGGGTCATATTCCGTAAGAGTAGCCATAATAGGAAAAACAGGAGCAGGGCCTCTATCTATCCCCTCAACCTCTTTTTCCATGAAAGTCCGCACAATTTGACGCATACGATCCGGACGAAAATTAAAAAATATCACCGCATCTTCTTCCTGAATTGTAACGGGCTTTTCCCCCGACTTAGCAATTAAAACCGGGGTAACAAATTCATCATTTTCACCCTGTTGGTAAGCATTTTTTACTGCTTCTACCGGGTCTTCCATTACATTTCCTGCCCCATAAACATAAGCATCATAAGCTTTGCGGGTTCTTTCCCAACGATTATCCCTATCCATTGTGTAATAACGTCCGGAAACACTGGCAATGGTGCCTACTCTATGAGTTTTACAGAACTCCTTTAATGCTTCCAGGTAATTTATAGCGCTTTGGGGAGGCACGTCCCGTCCGTCAAGTATGGCATGAATATACACGTCATCCCTAAAACCATATTGCCGGGCCATTTTCAACAAAGCAAATAGATGACTGATATGACTATGCACACCTCCATCGGAAAGAAGGCCGATTAAATGCAAGGCAGATTTCTTTTGTTGTACTTTTTCCATGGCCTGCTGCAAAACTTCATTTTGCCATAATTTCCCTGATTCGATAGCTTTGTCGATGCGAGTTAACTCTTGATAAACAATACGCCCCGCTCCTAAGTTCAGGTGGCCTACTTCCGAATTGCCCATTTGCCCCGCCGGCAAGCCCACCGATTCTCCGGCAGCGCGCAGTAAAGCAAAAGGATAATTACTTTGGAATCTCTTCAAGTTAGGAGTATGAGCTTGGGCAACAGCATTACCTTCAATCTCAGAACGGCAGCCCAAGCCATCCATAATTATCAAGACTACAGGGTTGTATAAATCAGTTTTAGGCAATCTTCTTCCTCCTATTTTCCCAATGCTTCCTGAGCTGCTCTAATTAACCCGGCAAAGGAATCAACCTGCAGGCTGGCGCCGCCCACCAAAGCACCGTGAATTCCTTCTTCAGAAACAAATTCTCCAATATTTTCTTTTTTCACACTGCCCCCATAAAGAATTTTCAAGCGGGTAACCTCACTATTAATATATTCTTCCATTTTTTTCTTTATACAGGCGCTGGCATGCCGCGCGTCTTCTCCGGAAGCAGTTAATCCGGTACCGATAGCCCAAACCGGCTCATAAGCTATCACTATATTTTTCACCCCTGAAAAGTCTATACCTCGGAAGCCTTCCTCTATTTGTTCTAAAATCATACTCTCTGTTTCTCCGGCTTGACGGACCTCCTCGGTTTCTCCAACACAATAAATGGGAATAAGGTTGTATTCAAAAACAGCCTGTAATTTTTTATTGATTTGTTCGTGAGTTTCTCCCAAAATCCAACGCCTTTCCGAATGACCGATAATAACGTAGCGAACTCCCAAGTCTTTCAACATTAAGGGGGAGACTTCGCCAGTATAAGCACCTTCAGATTCCCATAACATATTTTGCGCTCCCAATTTAAAAAACGTGGGATAAAGCTCTTCATCAGCAGTTCGCAAAGAAGTAAAAGGTGGACAAAAAATAACCTCTGTTGAATTAAACTCATCCCGCATAGCTTTAAATTTTCTTAAGTATTCTCTTGTTTCCTGATTCGTCTTATGCATTTTCCAATTTGCAGCCAAAATCAATTCCTTCACTTATTTTAACCCCCTATTATATGTTATAAATTTTAAAATATCTCTTCATAATTGCTTTTTCATATTTTTTTATAGTTAATTTGAGTCCTTTAAAACAGATATTCCCGGCAAATCTCTTCCCTCTAAAAATTCCAGGGTAGCACCCCCACCGGTAGAAACATGATCTACTTGATCTACTAAACCAAATTTTTCAAACGCTGCAGCAGTATCCCCTCCACCCACCAGCAAATAAGCATCACTCTCTATTGCTGCCCGGGCAACAGCTTCAGTGCCTCGATAAAAAGGAGACACTTCAAAAACCCCTAAGGGGCCATTCCACACTATCTTACGAGATTTTTCCACCAGCCGGGAGAAAATATCTACGCTGCGAGGCCCCATATCTACAGATTGCCATCCTACAGGAACCGCATCGGCATTAACCACTTTGGAAGGAGCTTCTTCCCTTAAATCTTCAACTATAACTAAATCCTCAGGTAAAGATATAACCGTGCTGCAATTATCGGCATATTCAAGTAACTCTACGGCTAAATCCACCTGCGAGCTCTCATAAAAAGAAGAAGCCATATCATAGCCTTTAGCTACTAAAAATGTATTTGCCATCCCTCCCCCAATAATTATATAATCCGCCAAATCCAAAAATTTTCGGATAACTCCTATTTTATCCGAAACCTTGGCACCGCCAAAGATGGCGGTAAAAGGCCTATCTGGGTTATGCAAGCAACTTTGAAGCTCATTTACCTCTTTTTCCAGCAAAAATCCGGCCACAGCCGGCAATAAATTAGCCACTCCTTCTGTAGAAGCATGGGCGCGATGTACGGCTCCAAAAGCATCGTTAACGAATATATCTGCCAAATCAGCCAGTTTTTGGGCTAACTCTGCATCGTTTTTTTCTTCCCCGGGCTCAAAGCGCACATTTTCCAATAACATAACTTCACCTTTTCCCAGCTCAGAAACGCTTTTTTCTACTTCTTTGCCTACTACCTGATCAATTTTCTTCACGGGTAACTCCAAAAGATCAGCAAGGCAACTGGAAACCTCATCCAGGCGTAAACTTTCTACTATTTTCCCTTTAGGCCTCCCCATATGAGATATTAAAATTACACGAGCTCCATTTTGCACCAAATAAAGAATAGTCGGAAGAGATGCCCTAATTCTGGCATCATCAGCCACTTTTCCATTTTCCATGGGCACGTTAAAATCTACGCGCACTAATGCCCGTTTGTCATTTACCGGAACATCTCTCACCGTGAGTTTTTGCAAAATATTCACCTCTTTCAAGACTTATTTTTCAATTGAAAAGCAATCTGGTTTAACCTTTTCAGGCGATAATTCATCCCGGATTTGCTTAAAGGAGGTCGGTTCAATTCCGCCAACTCCTTGAGAGAAGCTTCAGGATATTTGCGCCTGGTTTTCGCTGCTGTTTGTAAAGTTAAGGGAAGCTTATTCAAACCGGATAATTGTTCGATAGTTTCAATTGAGTTCAACTGTTGATGAGCAGCTTTACTTATTTTATCAAGGTTAGCCGTATCACAATTAACCGAACGATTAGTATAATTCTTTAAACTTTTTATAACCCTCTTTTCTTCCATATATAGTAAGGCCGGATAAGCTTTTATAACCCGCAAGAATTCCATGATAGCCTCAGCGTTTTTTAGATAAACATAGTAACCATTTTCCCGCTTGCGCAGGGAAGCTTTGATCCCAAACCCTTGTAGCAGATCAATTATAAATTGGGCATAAGTTTCATATTCCACAAATATTTCCAAATGATAAGCAGATTCAGGGGAATTTATGGAGCCCCCGGCTAAAAAGCTTCCCCGTATATAGCTTCGGCGGCAGCAATTATTTTTAACTAATTTTTCGCTTACGCCGGGCATATTTATCCAATTATGCTTTTTTTTAATTTCCAATTGTTGAAATATTTCCTTTAGAACTACTTCCTCCTCAATTTTGATAATGAAATAATCATGAAGAACATTCTCACTTTGGCGATGCAAAATCTTGGGATAAGTCTCCAACAATTCTTTTAGCAATTTAAAAACATAACGCGCCACCGAATTATTATCAGTAATAATAGTTAAGACAGGCACTTTTCTCTGTAGTATTATATAACCCCGTAAATGAATAATGGCTGCCAATTCCGCCCATCGACAGCAAAGTTTTTCATTCTCCATTTGGACCAGTTCATTTTTTACTTTTTTTGCATAAGAAGAATTTTTACTGCTCATATTGCACACCTGTTTGTTCTAAATTATTTGTTTATATCCCTGTGTTCAATCCCCGGGGAATAACCTTCGTCTTGCAACAGGCGAAATAAATCATTGGCAATAACTACGGCACGATGCTTGCCTCCGGTACATCCAATAGCAATAATCAAATGACTTTTTCCTTCACGTACATAATATGGAAGAAGAAACATTAAAAGATCCTCTATTTTTTCAAAAAACTTGCCGGTAACCGGCCATTTCCATACATATTCTTTAACCTGAGTATTCTCACCTGTTAAAGGTTGCAATTGCTCTACATAGTGCGGATTAGGCAAAAACCTAACATCAAACACCAGGTCTGCATCTGTGGGAATCAGAAATTTATATCCAAAAGATATAATGGTGACCTGTAAAAGTTTGCCCCGCTCACTTCCCGCATAAAGAGAAGCCAATTTTTCTTTAAATTGGTGAGGGTTAAGATAGGAAGTGTCAATAATATTGGATGCCTTGCCCCTTATTTCACTTAATAGCGATATTTCTTTATCAATAGATTCTAAAATAGTATTTTCTTTTAAAGGGTGCATTCTCCTTGTTTCCTTATATCGACGTACCAGTTCTTCACGAGTTGCTTCCAAAAATAGAATTTCAAAGTGAAAACCTTTAAATTCCAGCGCAGAAAGACTTTCAAAAAGCTGGTCAAAAAAATCACGCCCCCGGATATCACAAACCAGCGCAACTTTGCTAACTTTTCCCTCTGATTGCATGCACATTTCAGCAAATTTGGGAATTAATACCGGAGGTAAATTATCTACACAAAAATACCCCATATCTTCAAAATAATCCAGAGCCAAGCTTTTACCGGCGCCGGATAGCCCCGTAATCAATACAAATTGAATATCCTCCAATTTAACTGACTCCCCTTTCTAAAGAACCTCTACACATACAATAATAATTATTTCAAAAACTATACTTTTACATCACGTCGTTTTTCTTTAAACTCTATTACTGAAGCCGGATTAGTATTGATTACCTGTTCAAGCAACAATCCAGCTTCCGCAATTATTTCCAATGCAGCCTTCATATTACCCACATCCCCGGAAAAATGAGTATCGCTGTTAACCATTACCCTGTTTCCTAATTTAGCAGCCAGCATTGCAATTTTTCTGCTGTTATCTCTACTCCCCGGCCTTACAAAAACAGAGCTGTTGTTTATCTCAATTAATTTCTGTTCTTCATTGGCCTTATGCAATACTTGTTCGGCATCAATAGGAAATTCAGGATTGCAGGGATGAACTATTCCATCTACATAAGGGTTTTCCAAGGCTTTAATCAACATGCAGGTGTTAAATTCAAGATCACCTGATTCTATGCAAGGAGGATGCAGTCCCGCCCAAACAAGATCAAGTTTTTGTAAATAATTCGAAGGTAAATCTATCTCCCCGTACATGTTGATAATATTAGCTTCTATGCCAAAAAGCAATCTTACTCCATTGATAAAAGAAGGCAATACTTTGGAATTCCCAAAATAATACATATGAGGCCCTCCGGGCATAGCGGGGCCATGTTCGGTAACAGCTATCATTTCTAAACCTTTTGAAGCAGCTGAGCGGCATATTTCTTCCAAACTGCTATAAGCATGGCCACTGGCTATAGTATGAACATGCAAGTCTGCGGGTAAAAATTTTATAGTCATAAATTTCCTCCGACAAACATAACTTAATATTACTTTTGAGGAGCTAAACAAAGTTAGATAATATATTCTTCAATTACTTCGGCTACTCCATCTTCAAGATGAGAACGAGTTATAAAATCGGCTTTTTCCTGAACTTCCCGTGGAGCATTAGCCACAGCCACGCCCATTCCTGCATACTGCAGCATATCTATATCATTATAACTATCACCAAAAGCCATTACTTCATCCTGTTCAACATTCAAAATATCCACTAATGATTTTAAAGCCTGTCCCTTGGTAGCTTTCAGATGAGTTATTTCCAAAAAATTTTGGTGAGATTTGGTGATAGTAAGCTTTTCCCGGTAATTTTCATACAAAAAAGACTCCATCTTTTCCAGGCGACCTTCAAAATCAATGATGGTCAGCTTGGGGGGAGCTTTCTTTTCATTTGCCAGGAAAGTGTATAAATTACCCACAGGCAATACTTCTACTGCCGTGATATCTTGATACATTCGAGAAAAACTATTTTCTTCCCTAATATGTACTCGATCGTCTATATATAGATTAATATGATAACCTAATTTTTCCGCTGTTTCCACAACATCACAAGCCAAATCAAAATCTACCGGATTATATAAAAGAGGTTCCTTCAGTTCTAAAGACCGCACAAGAGCACCATGATATGTAATAAAAGGTATATCAACAGCTAACTTTCGGGCATAAGGCAAACAAGATTTAAACGGACGGCCGGTAGCAATGGTTACCTTTACCCCTTTTTCCTGAGCCATTTTAATTGCCCTGTAATTTCGGGTAGAAATACCTACATTGTCATCTAATAGAGTTCCATCAAGATCAATGGCTAAGAGCCTATAACTCATCTGCTAAACCTCCATGATGCATACTAAATAATACTATTTTTTATTATAACACAATGTGCTAACTGCGGTGTAAAAAATCATGGATTACCTGAGCTAAATTTCTTCCTACCCCGGGCACCCGGGCAATATCCGCCGGCGAAGCTTGCACCACCGCATCCATACTGCCAAAATGCTGCAATATTGCTATTTTACGTTTCTTCCCCACCCCCGGAATATTATCCAAAACCGATGCCGTAGCAGTTTTTTCCCGTATTTTACGGTGATAAGAATTTGCAAAACGATGTGCTTCATCCCTAACCCGACGGAGTAATCGTAAAGAAGAGCTGTGTTCCGACAATTGCAAGGGTTGATCTTTCCCCGGCACGTAAACCTTTTCTTCTCTTTTAGCTAAAGCCAGAACAGCAACCTGGACATTTGCCTCGGAGGTTACTTTTTGAAGAACCTTTAATTGAGCCTCTCCTCCATCCACCAAAATTAATTCGGGAAATGGCATTTCGGTATGCTTGAATCTACGGCGTAAAATCTCCTCCATAGCCCGATAATCATCACCATTTACAAACTCGCGAATACGAAATCGTCTATAACCATCAGTAAAAGGGAAAGCTTCCTGGAAAACTACCATTGAACCCACAGCTTCCCCGCCTTGCAAATGAGAAATATCATATCCTTCAATCCGGGTTATTTTTTTAATTCCGAAGAGCTGCGACAGTTCTTCTAAAGATTGACGGGCATCTTCTTCCTTTGCTTTTTCAGTTTTATCACCCCTTTTGAGCTTTTCCCTGGCCAACGTGTAACCTTCCTGCAAACAACGCTCAAGAACATTACGATAAGAACCACTTTGAGGGCAATAAAGTTTTACTTCTTTTCCATAAAGATGTTCCAACCACTTTTTCACCAGTTCTTCTTCTGCCGGCAGATGAGAAATTATTATTTCGGGGGGAATCAATACCCCTCGACTGTAATAATCTTGCATAAATCCGGACATTATTTCCGGCTTTGTTAGACCCGCCGTCCCTTCCAAAACAAAATTCTCCCGCTCCATAAGTCTACCCTCTCGAATACGGTACATATATACCAGAGCTATTTCCCGGGTATCATTGTCACAGGGCTCCATTTCTATGCTCACCAAACCAAGCACGTCATATTCGCCTTCCGGCAAGTTTAAAACTTTTTGGGCTTCTACAATCTTCTGCAAGTGTTCCAAACGATCGCGCAATACAGCCGCTTTTTCAAATTCCATTCTGGCGGCAGCTTCATTCATCTCTTTTTGTAGCCTTTGCACCAAGCTTTTCTGCTCTCCTTGTAAAAACTGCTCTACCCGTTTTACCTCCTTGCCATATTCCACGGGAGAAACTGCTTCACTACCCCGACATGGTCCCAAACAACGTCTCATCTGGAAGTTCAAACATGGACGTCCGCGGGGATAACCTTCCAGAGGTTGCCGACAATTGCGTAGGGGAAATATTTTGTTGAGAAAACGCAAAGTTTGGCGCACTGCTCTAACCTCAGTGTAAGGTCCAAAAAAGCTAGGAGATTCTGAAAGAAAATCACCATTTCTTTCCATCTTCTTTTCCGGTAATCGGACTAACTCTAAGCGTGGATATAATTCCGCCGTTATTTTCAAGTACGGGTACGACTTATCATCCTTAAGCCTCACATTGTACTTGGGCTGATAATCTTTAATGAGGCGATTTTCAGTAATTAAAGCTTCCACTTCTGAGCCGGTGATCATGAAATCCACATCTGCTATTTGCGATAGAAGCATTTGTTGTCGAATATCAGGGTTACGGGAAAAATAAGAACCTACGCGCTGGCGGAGGTTTCGAGCCTTGCCAACATATATCACCCGACCCTCCTTATTTTTCATTAGGTATACTCCAGACTGAGCAGGGATTTCTTTTACTTTAGGCATTAAATTTTTTCTCACAGCCTGTATTTTGTTGGCCATTAACTATCACCTATTAATTTAACCGTTAAAATGCAGCCGCCTGGCCGGTTTGCAACATGGGTAAGAGGTATTGTCCCGTATATGAATCTTCCCTTGCTGCAATGTCTTCCGGAGTGCCGGTCGCCACCACCTTTCCCCCTTCTTTTCCCCCTTCGGGACCAAGATCAATGAGGTAATCAGCTTTCTTTATTACTTCCAGGTTATGCTCAATCACCACCACTGTATTGCCGTTTTCCACAAGCTT
Organism: uncultured Syntrophomonadaceae bacterium; assembly: GCA_964636865.1. GTDB lineage: Bacteria > Bacillota > Dethiobacteria > DTU022 > PWGO01 > B1SED10-75. Next base: position 31,688 of record CAZWVJ010000007.1, on the reverse strand, counting down.
ATCCAATACAAGTAAGAGCTTGCGAATATCGTCAATGTGAAGCCCTGTAGTCGGTTCATCCAGTATATAAATAGAGCGTCCTTTACTGCGGCGGGAAAGTTCCGCAGCCAACTTAACCCTTTGAGCCTCACCACCGGAAAGGGTCGGCGCAGGCTGCCCTAGTCTTATATAACCTAAACCTACATCAAAGAGACATTTCAAGCGCCGCTGCACTTTCGGAAACACCTGAAAAAGATCCAACGCTTCTTCTACGGTCATATCAAGCACATCAGCTATGTTATGACCTTTAAAAAGCACTTCCAAGGTCTCCCGATTATATCTTTTCCCCTCACAAACCTCACAGGGGACATAAACATCCGGTAAAAAATGCATTTCTATTTTAAGAATGCCGTCACCTCGACAGTATTCGCAACGGCCGCCTTTTACGTTAAAGCTAAATCGCCCCGGTTTGTATCCTCTCATTCGTGATTCTTGGGTTTGAGCAAAAAGTTCACGGATACCATCGAATAAGCCGGTATATGTAGCGGGGTTTGAACGCGGATTTGTACCAATGGGAGATTGATTAATTTCCACTACTTTATCAAGGTGCTCGCGTCCCTCAATTTTATCATGCTCCCCTCCCTTTTCCTTTGCTTTATGCAAACGACGGGCTAACTCACGGGCTAAAATTTCATTAACAAGAGTACTCTTCCCGGATCCTGACACCCCGGTTACACAGGTAAATACTCCCAATGGAAAGGAAACGTCTATATTCTTGAGATTATGTTCTCGAGCTCCGCGTACCACCAGCCAGCGCCCATCCTGCGCTCGGCGATTGCGAGGCACTCCAATAGATGAACGTCCGGATAAATATTCCCCGGTAATAGATTTTTCCTCCTGAATAATATCTTGCACTGAACCGGTGGCCACCACTTCTCCTCCCGCGGCTCCGGCTCCCGGCCCCATATCTACAATATGGTCTGCCGTGCGGATAGTAGATTCATCATGCTCAACTACAATTACCGTGTTATCCAGGTTCCGCAAATCAAGGAGCGTTTGGAGCAAACGATGATTATCTCGCTGATGCAGGCCAATACTGGGTTCGTCCAAAATATATAGCACTCCCGTTAAGCCGGAGCCAATCTGAGTAGCAAGGCGAATACGCTGGGCTTCCCCTCCGGAAAGAGTCGCTGCAGGCCGATCAAGGCTAAGATAATCCAAACCCACGTTTTGGAGAAACTTTAAACGTGAAGTAATCTCTTTCAAAACCTGGCGGGCAATCTGTTCCTCTCGCGCAGAAAGTTGGAGAGACTGGAAAAAAGCTTCTGCTTCCTGTACCGATTTAACCGCTATTTGGGCAATGTTTTTCCCATCTAAAGTCACTGCCAGACTGGATTCCTTCAATCGCTGACCTTGACAAAGAGGACAAGGTTTTTTACTCATATAATGAGTTAACTCTTCCGGAATATTTTCACCTGTTGCTTCCCGATAGCGTTTTTCCAGAATTTTTAATACCCCCGGGAAAACCCTCTTATAACTCCTCGGGCGTCCATAAGCATTTACATAACGAAAACTAACAGGTTCGGGAGAACCGTAAAAAAGAATTTCTTTTTCCTCTTGCGAAAGTGACTTGAAAGGTGTATTAAGGTCAATTCCATATTGCTTGGCAGTAGCTTTGAGAAAATTTGAAAAATAGCGGGAAGTCCAACTCCAGGAATGGATAGCTCCTTCCATGATGGATAATTCATCATTTGGAATGACTTTTTCAGGATCTAAATCCATGCATATACCCAGCCCACTGCAATCCGGGCATGCTCCGTAAGGACTGTTAAAAGAAAATATCCTTGGATTCATTTCGGCAAAACTAAAACCACAATCGGGACAGGCAAAATTTTCACTATAAATAGTTTCTTCTCCATCTACCACCTGCGCAATAACCAGCCCTCCGGATAATTTTAAAGCCGTCTCCAGAGAATCAGCAAGCCGTGATTCTACCCCGGTGCGAATAACTAAACGATCTACTACTACCTCGATAGTATGCCACTTATTTTTATCCAGTACTATGTCTTCTTCCAATTCTCTTATTTCTCCGTCCACCCGCACACGCACAAAGCCTTTGCGACGAGTTTCCTCTATAAGGCGAGCATGCTCACCTTTTTTACTGCGAACCAAAGGAGAAAGAATTTGCATTCTGGTTCCCTCTTCAAAATTTAACAACTGGTCCACTATTTGCTGGACAGTTTGCTGGGAAATAGGCTTTCGGCAGTAAGGACAATGAGGCTTACCTATACGAGCATAAAGAAGTCGCATATAATCGTAAATCTCAGTCACCGTACCTACCGTAGAACGCGGATTACGGGTAGCAGCTCTCTGATCGATAGAAATGGAAGGAGAAAGTCCTTCCAACGCATCCACATCAGGCTTACTTACTTGACCCAAAAATTGACGGGCATAAGCAGAAAGAGACTCTACATAACGTCTCTGCCCTTCCGCATAAATAGTATCAAAAGCCAAAGATGTTTTCCCTGAGCCACTGACACCTGTAAAAACTATAAGGTTGTTGCGAGGTAATTGAATACTTACATCTTTTAAGTTATGTTCACGAGCTCCGCGGATAGTAATTTCCTTAAGATTCATGTTTTTTCTGCACCCTTTTCCAATTCAAATATTATATCCCTAAGCTCTGCGGCTTTTTCAAATTCCAATTCCCGGGCAGCCGCATTCATTTTTTCTTTTAATTCCTCAATCAATTTATTTTTATCCGTAGTTTTTAGTTCGCTTTCTGAAGGAACAGCTCGGTATACTTCTTCTTCTACCGGTTTTTCTACCACCCGGGTTGCTTCAATAGCCCCATGCACCCCCTTCTGGATGGTACGCGGTTCAATATTATGTTCACGGTTATACTCCATTTGCAAACTCCGGCGGCGTTTCGCCTCATCCATAGCTCTCTGCATGGAATTTGTGACCTGCCGGGCATACAAAATTGCCTGTCCCGCTGTATTCCGCGCTGCCCGGCCAAATGTTTGGATTAGGGAACGTTCCGAACGCAAAAAACCTTCTTTATCCGCATCCAGAATGGCCACCAGGGATACCTCCGGCAGATCCAATCCTTCTCGTAAAAGGTTTATTCCAATCAGTACATCGAATTCACCCAACCTAAGGCCCCGAATAATATCCATCCTTTCCAGAGCACTTATTTCCGAATGCATATACCGCACCCGCAAACCCAATTCCGTATAATAATCTGTTAAATCCTCAGCCATCCTCTTGGTTAAGGTAGTTACCAGTACTCTTTCATCGTTCTCGGCCCGGTTAACAATTTCTCTATAAAGATCGTCTACCTGGCCCTCTACCGGGCGCACTTCAACTGCAGGATCCAAAAGTCCGGTAGGTCGAATAATTTGCTCCACTACTTGAGTGCTGTGGTTTAATTCATAATTAGCAGGAGTAGCCGAAACGAATACAGCCTGATTAATTAATTTTTCAAATTCATCAAACTGAAGAGGCCGGTTATCCAGAGCCGAAGGTAAACGAAAACCGTGATCCACCAATGTTTTCTTGCGAGATAAATCCCCTGCGAACATACCCTGAACTTGGGGGATAGAAATGTGCGATTCATCAAGAAACAAAAGAAAATCACGGGGAAAATAATCCAATAGAGTATTAGGCCTGCTTCCGGGCGACCTTCCATCCAAATGCCGCGAATAATTTTCAATGCCGGAACAATACCCTACTTCCATCATCATTTCCAAATCTAAGAGAGTACGCTGTTCCAAGCGCTGTGCCTCTACAAGTAATCCTTCTCTTTTAAATTCTGCCAACCTTTCCTGCAGTTCCTTCTCGATGTTTTTTATGGCGTCCTGCAGTCTTTCTCGGGAAGTAACAAAATGACTTGCCGGAAATATTGCTACATGATCTCTTTCATGAATAATATGCCCGGTAACCAGATCTATTTCCCGCAATCGTTCAATTTCATCCCCAAAAAGTTCTACCCGCATTCCTGCTTCATTATAAGAAGCAGGAATGATTTCAATTACATCTCCCCGCACTCGGAAAGTTCCTCTTTGAAAATCTATATCGTTACGACTGTATTGATTTTCCACCAACCTTCTTAATATTTCCTCCCGGCTCTTTTGCATACCAACACGCAGAGACAATACGTGTGCATTGTATTCTGCAGGCGAACCAAGCCCATAAATACAGGAAACACTGGCTACTATTATTACATCTCTTCTTTCCAGCACAGCGCTGGTAGCCGAATGCCGAAGTTTATCTATCTCTTCGTTGATAGAAGAATCTTTTTCAATATAGGTGTCAGTTTGAGGTATATAGGCCTCAGGCTGGTAATAATCATAATAACTAATAAAATATTCCACCGCATTTTCCGGAAATAATTCCTTAAATTCGCTGCAAAGCTGAGCCGCCAAAGTTTTGTTCGGTGCCATTACCAATGCCGGACGCTGCAATTCCTGTATAACGTTTGCCATGGTAAAAGTTTTTCCCGAGCCGGTTACTCCCAGCAGGGTTTGATAACCATCGCCCCTGCGCAAACCTTCTACTAACTTTTTAATAGCAACCGGTTGGTCTCCACTGGGGTGAAACCCAGATTTCATGCAGAAGTTACTCATAATTAGCTCCACCCTTCTTACTAACCCAAACTAACATTATATTATATCATAATTATGTAAATGATTCTATTTATACAACTCAACTTTAATACCGGGAAAGAAATATGAAAATAACCGAAAAAAAGGTTTTTATTTGCGCCTCCATAAATTGCGTAGTTTTTGAGCAGGAGCCTGCTTTTTTAGTTCTAAATACACAGGGGCTTGCAAATCGGGAACCAGGATTAAACCCAAAGGCGGATAACGGCGCGGAGGAGCCTTTCTTGCCTCAATCAACCGAGAAGAATACTTCTCCTTTTCCTGCTGTAAAGCCAAAGTAATAACCTCTTCCTCTCTTTTTACTGTGAGGTGAACCAAAAAATAACTATTTCCAATAAGCTGCCAAAAATGGTAACTGTTTTCTACCAAAACATTATTAACTCTCAAAATTATGTCTTCTACTTGCAGGCCTGCTTTTTCCCCCGGTGAATCCGGGTAAACAGCGAGTATCTTTACCCCCCTATCCGGAGCTCTGTAGCGGGGTTCCTGATTAAATTCAAATTTATTACCTAAATAAACTACCAGTTCATGGCCCAGAGGCGCAAAAAGGCATGCCGGGGCAAGCATAATCGGGTGGAATTCTGCCACCAGGGCTAATATCAATAAAAGTAGGCTGTATAAACATAGATAACGTGCTGAAATTCTTGTCTTCTCCGGGGGAGAGGATGAAATAGCCAAATCTGCATATCCCAAAGCCGCCATCACCGGCAGCATTAAAAAACTTATTTCTTCCAAACCAATAGGCTCTAGACCCGACTGCAAGATTGGCCACCATTCAGGCATGCTTATAGTCATATCCATGGCTCCGTTGGATAACTCCTCAATTTCCGAACGCGCAAGGGCTATCATTCCCACCAGTGGCATAGGCCAAAAACACTGTAAAGAAAAACCTCCCAATATTTCTCCGGATGAACCTTTAAAATAGACCGGACTGCTGCCCCAATGTCCACCAATATATATCAAAATAGACTCCATTAAATGTAAAACGGCCACCACTACCAATAATCCCGGTAAATATACATCTGCCAGCGAAGAAATAATATAATTCTCTTCCAGGGCAGGGAAAAAATTTATAAGAAAATGGGCCAGAAAAACCCCTACAGAAACTATTCCCCCCGCATAAGCAAAACAGAGATAGCGGGGATTAATTAAAAGCAGCAGGATTGCTACCGGCCAGATAAAAGCAATACCGATGCGATCAAGAGACAATCCCAATAATACAAAGATGCAGCTTGCAATTAATCCTCCTAATATGCCCAGTAAAAGAGCCCTTAAAGTTTGCTTAAATACACTGTTTATTGGGTATCCAAAAAGTTTTTCTTCCATTTGGGCAATACGATGATATTGAAAAAACACAAGGGCCATAACCATCCAAAATATAGGATGTACCAGAAACATAAAGAAGGTCTGCAAAAGCATGGATAATACTTCCAGGAAGGGATGCATCTATTTATTCTCCTGTCTTTAGCAGTTCAATGGCTTTTTGCAGTTGAGAATCTTTCTCATCACTAATCTCGTCCAATTCTTGCCGCAAATTAAGCCAGGTAACATCATCAAATTTTCCATGGGGAGAAAGACCTTTTTCTTTCTGAAAATCTTGCAGTGCCGCTTGAGTTTCTTGCTCAAAATACCCGCGGACTTCAATTTCATAACCTAAAGATACTAGCATATCCTGCAGTAATTCAACTGTTTCGCCATAATCACCCTTTTGCAGTTCACCGGGGACAAAATAATTATAATATTGCAAATAAGGAGGCAGATCTATTTCGAAGTCGGGAGTTATTCCTTCTTCATGTAAATCCCTACCTTCGGGAGTCACATAGCGTGAAACAGTATACCTCATTCCACTTCCATCATCAAAAGTTACATGTTCCTGGACAGTTGCTTTACCGTAAGTAGGATTTCCCACCAGTTGAGCATCTGCGCGTTCCTGAAGAGCCCCGGCCAGTATTTCCGACCCACTGGCCGAAGCGCCATCAATCAATACTATGATCTCATAAGGCCTAGATTGGGCAGAAGAATGATAAACTTCTTCAACTTCTCCTTCTCGATCAACAATACTCACTATTTCCCCTTCAGGGACTATTGCCTCCGCCACTTCTAAAGCCTCCCCCAAAATCCCCCCCGGGTTGCCTCGTAAATCCAAAACTAGGCCCTCCATGCCTTCCTTTTCTAAAACTTCCAGCTTATCCATAAATTTACTTCCCGTATTTCCGTCAAACTGGCTTATTTCAATATATCCTAAGTCCGGTTCCAGCCATTTACTCTCTACAGTTTGAGAGGTAATTTCATCGCGAAACATAGACAGCTCAATTAAATCCTCCGCTCCCGGCCTTTGTACTTTCAAAATCACCTGCGTACCTATTTCTCCTCGTATTAATTCTACGATCTTATCAAGATCAAATTCGCTCACATCTTCATCGCCTACATATTTTATTTGATCTCCAGGTTGAATATCGGATTCCTCCGCAGGAGTATCCGGCAATACTTCTACTACAGTAGCCCCTCCTTCAGACTCAATTAACTGCATGCCCACTCCGCCAAAAGAGCCGCGCAAGAAAACATCAAACTCTTCTACTTCCTGAGAATCTAAATAATTAGTTTGGGGATCATCAAGAGTTTCTAACAAGCCATCTATTGCCCCTTCAATCATTTTAGCGCGATCTATCTCCTCAATATACTCTTCACTCAATATATCCATTATTTCGAAGAGAAGCTTATACTCCTCATTATTATCCTCTTCATCAGCAACCGGAGGATCAGGGAACTCTCGAGTAGAATCTTCCCTTCCCGCTACAATAAAAGTAATCGCATTGCTTATTATTAATAATAAAACAATTCCTATTACAATTGTATATAATTTTTTATTTTCCATAGTTTCTCCACCACCTATTAATTATACCGCATATTTAAACTGCTTAAATTGAAAACCGGACTTTAAAGAGTATTATAATACTCTTTCGGTCCGGTTGCCATAGTTAATTTAAAAACATGAGGAAATATGCTATTCAAGGTAATTAATAGGATCTTCCCTCTCATCATTGTTCCAAACTTCAAAGTGGAGGTGAATGCCGGTACTTGCCCCGGTAGTTCCTGCTCTACCGATAGTTTCTCCCCGGGATACCGATTCACCTTCGCTGACACCCTTGGAACTTAAGTGGGCATATAATGTCATCAGTCCACCGCCGTGGTCTATCACGATGAAATTTCCATAGCTAGCCTGAGACCTCACCATAAGCACTGTCCCATCTTCAGCGGCAAAAATTCTATTCCTCCGACCATACGTCCCTATATCCAGTCCTCCGTGAAAAGTTTGGCGGCCACTTCCAAAGGGACACCTACGAGTACCAAATGGGGAGGTTATATAGGAAGGATCCTCTACCGGCCATAGTAATTGCCCCTCCGGACGTTCTCCTTGATCTCCCGATTGTCGCTGTTCTCTTCTTATGCTGTCAATTTCCCTGGCAAGAGCTTCCGCTTCTTGTTCTAACTTTTCCATAGCCTGACGGGTTTCTTCCATTGCTTCTTGAAGATCTTCACGCACTTTAGAACGTTGAGCAATAGTTTCTCTCTTCTCATTCCTCTTGCTGGCCATTTCCCGGCGCATTTCATCAAGCTCTTCTTTTTTTTCTTCAAGTTCTTCTTTTTGCTCGGCGATTAAATCCCTTTCCGCTTCTACTTCTTCTACCAAAAGCATATCTTCTTCCGCAATATTGTTTAAATAATGAACCCTGGTTAAAAAATCTGCAAAGCTTTTGGCTTCAAACAACACTTCCAGGTAACCAACATTTCCCCGTTCGTATATAACCCTCAACCGTTTTTGCAGTAAATCTTCTCGGTGTTCCAAGCGATCTTCAGCGCTGCTTAACTCTCTTTCTGTAGATCTTATCTCAGCTTCCGTAAGATAAATATCCCTGTTTAGTTCCCTTAGTTTATTTTGAATTTCACTTAGCTCTTCTTCCAATTCTTCTAATTCTTGTTTTAGTTGTTCTTCTTCACTTTTCATCTCTTCCAGTTCTTCTTCCTCTTGCTCTATCTGCTCTCTAATCTCATCCTCTTCCTCTTGCAAATCATCAATATTGTTGGCATAAGCAGGCGAAAGCAAAAATAAAAGCAGAATACCCATTGCTAATAAAGGCAAAGCTCTTTTTAAAGTATAGTTTTCATGCCCTTTAAATTGCTTCATAATTTATAGCCACACCTCCGGAAGGCAATAATGAGAAAATTTAAACTCTCAGATATTTTCCGATGGAAAATAAACTTCCTATCACTCCCAGCCCTATTCCCAATGGAACAATCAAACTTGCTGTTCCTGCAATCGCTTCATTAAAAGAAACCATAGGTAAAAAGGCCAGCTCTACTCCTATTATATCAATTACAGCTCCATAACCAAAATATATACAAACTAAAGGTATTAATGTACCAATTATCCCCAAAAATAAACCTTCAAAAAGGAAGGGGAGGCGAATAAACGAGTCTGTTGCTCCAACGTACTTCATAATCATAATTTCTTCACTGCGCAACATCACGGTTAGACGAATAGTATGTGCGATAAGAAAGGTTGCCGTAACAGCCAGTAGAATCATCAAGGTTAAGGCAGCTACTTGCATGGCTTGTGTAAAATTAGTAAGTCCTTCTACTATTTCTTTGTGACAAATAACCTCCCCCACTGCCGATAATTCTTCCAATTCATCAATCATGCCAAAAACCATTTCCGGTTCTATTACTCTTATCACATAAGAATCCCTTAGCGGATTTTCTTCAGGTTCGTATCCCTCAAGCGCCCCCTCACCGAGCATTTCCTGCAGCTCTTCAAATGCTTCCCCTTTGGATACATATTCAACTTCTCTTACATCTTCATGCTCGGCAATTAAATCACTTAAATTTCTTCTTTCTGATGCAGTAGCTTCATCTTCTATAAACGCTACTATTTCTATCTGTTCTCGGAGTTCTTCCGTCCAAAGGTCCACATTCATATTCAACAAAACAAATATCCCGAAAATTAAGAGAGCAATAGCTACGACACCAATAGACGCAACGCTCATCCATCCGTTTTTAAATAGGCCTCTGCCCGCTTCAGTAATAAAAAAAGCGAAATTTCTAAAGAGCACGCAGATAGGCCCCCCTTGCCTCATCCCCTACTACTTCACTATTTTCCAAATAAATTACTCTTTTCTGCAATTTGTCCACAGCTTCCCGATCATGAGTTGCAACTATAACCGTAATTCCCATACCGTTAATATCTTTTAGGAGGTGCATCAGCTCCATGGTAGTTTCGGGATCCAAATTTCCTGTGGGCTCATCAGCAATGATCATTGCCGGTTTGTTAACTATAGCCCTGGCCAAACCTACTCTTTGCTTTTCACCCCCGGAAAGACCGCTGACCATAGAATTAATTTTGTGCTTTAACCCTACCATTTCCAGTGCCAGGGGCACCCGCTTATTTATTTCTTCCTTCGAAGAACCGGTTACCCTTAAAGCAAAAGCTACATTTTCATAAACTGTCCTTTCCTCCAAGAGGCGGTATTCTTGAAAAACCATGCCAATATTCCGCCTTAGCACCGAAACCTGGCCGCGCTTTAAACGCCCCACATTCCTACCAAAAACTTTTAGCATCCCGGAGGTAGGAACTATTTCCCTAATAACCAACTTGAGAAACGTTGATTTACCGGCTCCACTAGGGCCAACAATAAATACAAACTCCCCCCGGCTAATGCTCATGGTCACCTGAGATAATGCAACTGTGCCATTGTACTTCTTAGTTAAATTATAAGCCTCTATCACTCAAAAGTCCACCTTTTCTACATATTTACACTTGCCTCATCCTTGCTATGTAAATATTATCATCTAATGATATTCGACAAAACTGTTTCAAATTCCCCTTGTTCAGCATTCAAAATATCTAAAAATTTGTTAACATATGGGTAAATATTAATTAAGAAAACTAAATTTTTTTACTTGCTTACTTTTTAAACCAGGGTATCATCTGGCGAAGATCTTTCCCTACCTTTTCCAATAATTGCTCACTTTCTTTTCGTCTTAGAATATTAAACATGGGTAATCCGGCCTGATTTTCCAAAATCCACTCCCGGGCGAATTCACCACTTTGAACTTCTTGCAAAATTTTGCGCATTTCTTCCCTAACATTTTCGTTCACCACCCTGGGCCCACGGGTTAGATCTCCATATTCCGCCGTTTCACTCACCGAATAGCGCATTCCTGATAACCCGCCTTCATAGATCAAGTCCACAATTAACTTGAGTTCGTGCAAGCATTCAAAATATGCAATCTCAGGTTGATAGCCCGCTTCCACCAATGTATCGAAAGAAGCTTTTATAAGGGCAGAAACCCCGCCGCAAAGAACTACCTGTTCTCCAAACAGATCTGTTTCCGTTTCTTCCTGAAAGCTTGTTTCCATAACTCCGGCTCTGGTACAACCAATACCTTTGGCATAAGCCAGAGCTAAATCTTTTGCTTTGCCACTGTAATTTTGTTGAACAGCCATAAGGGCTGGAACCCCGTTCTTTTCCGTATAAACCCTGCGCACAAGATGTCCCGGACTTTTAGGAGCCACCATAAAAACATCTACCTCCGCAGGAGGAGCAATTTGCCCATATAATATATTAAATCCATGGGAAAACCCCAGTGCCTTCCCTTCTTTTAAATTAGGTAAAACTTCCTTCTGATAGGTCTCAGGCTGAAAACTGTCGGGAATCAAAAACATAATAATATCTGCTGACGCTGCAGAATCAGCAACACTTTTAACTTCCAATCCGTCCTCTTCAGCACGAGCACGGCTGGAGCTACCCTCATGTAAGCCAACCACTACATCCAATCCGCTTTCCTTTAAATTAAGTGCATGCGCATGTCCTTGGCTTCCATACCCAAGGATGGCTATCTTCTTACTCTTTAACATTTCTAAATTCGCATCTTGTTCATAATATGCTTTTGCCATTATTCAAACCTCCCCATTATTATGATATATTTTGAATTTACGCCCTTCATTCTCGGGCTCAACGCCCAAATTTATTCGAAAAATTTGTTTATAGCTGCTGTATTCTAGCTTAACTATCTCAACCTTTGTTGCATCCTTTTAAACTAACCATTATCAAATACTCTTTGAGTCAAATATTCTTTGAAAAATCTTTACCTCGTTTTATATTATTTTCGTTAACTTTATTCTTTTCCCTGCTTTATATTTGCTGCATTCCCTTTTATTTTCCAGCGCAGGTAGGCTTCTTGAAAAACTTCCAATTTGCCGTCCATTACTTCATTTATATTACCTACTTCCACCCCTGTCCGATGATCCTTAACCAGGGTGAAAGGATGAAAAGTATAAGAGCGAATCTGGTTTCCCCAGGCAATTTCTTTATGCTCTCCTCGCAAAGCATCTATTTCTGCAGCTTGCTGTTGCCGGTAATATTCAGCTACTCGCGCCTGTAGTATGCGCATTGCCTGTCTCCGGTTGCTATGCTGTGAGCGAGCACTTTGGCTCTGGGCAGTTATACCCGTGGGGAGATGGGTCATGCGCACCGCGGAATCTGTGGTATTTACATGCTGCCCCCCCGCTCCTTGGGCTCGGAAAGTGTCAACTTTTATTTCCTCCGGGTTTATCTCGTACCCGACCTCCTCTTCTACTTCAGGCATCACATCCACAGAAGCAAAAGAAGTATGTCTTCTTTTAGCAGTATCAAACGGAGAAATTCGAACCATTCGATGCACCCCTTTTTCTGCCTGCAGGTACCCGTATGCATATCTCCCATTTACAGAAAAGGTCACACTTTTAATCCCTGCTTCATCTCCGGGCAAGAGATCAAGGACCTCAACCTCTCTGCCATCTTTTTCCGCCCACTGTAAATACATACGCATTAACATTTCCACCCAATCCTGAGATTCCAACCCCCCTGCTCCGGGATGGATAGAAACAATTGCATTGCTGTTGTCATACTTGTTGACAAAAAGAACCCTGTTCTCTAACCGGTCAAGTTTTTGACCCAGCGAGTTTATTTGCTCTTGAGCATCTTTAAGAAATTCGTTTTTTTCTGAAGCTTCATTTGATTCTTCTATCAGATTAAGCAAAACCTCTGCATTTTCGATGCATGACTGTAAATGCTCATCTTCTTCTATCTCTCCTCGCAGGGCACTGAGTTCCTGCATTAACTCTTTGGCTTTTTCCCCATTCTCCCACAGAGTAGGATCTGCTGATTTTTTTTCCAGTTTCTTCAGAGACTCCTTTTTTTTGTCGACTTCAAAGTGAATCCCTCAGTTCCCGGTAACGCAATTTATGATTTTTTAACTCTTCAGCAAGTTCTTTGGACATAAGACAGCTCCCTTCATCCTATCAAATGTGACACTTCCACCTTGATTAATTCAGCCAAATCTATCTTAAAATAAAATAATCCAAAACCAATCATATTAGAAGCTTAATTAATTATCTTTTCCACAGCATTTTTTATATTTCTTACCACTATTGCAGGGACATGGTTCATTTCGTCCTATTTTTTCCCCTACTTTCACCGGTTGTGACTTTTCCTGTTTATTGTTTTTTGCCGAACTAGAAGTGCGCTGCGACCCTCCCGTCAGCGATCCTCCGGACCCGGGGCGTACTGCAGTGCCTTCTGAAACTACCCTCTGTCTTTGGGGAAGAGATTTTACTCTTGCCTGGAAAAGACTTCTGACCACATCTTCCTCAATTAAATTGAGCATTAATTCATAAGCCCGTGATGCTTCTACGCGGTATTCAACCAGAGGATCACGTTGTGCATAGGCCCGGGTGCCAATTTCATATCTCAGCTCATGCATGGCGTCAATATGTTCCACCCAATGGCGATCTACGGTGCGTAGCAGAATTACCCGTTCTAATTCGCGCATACTTTCGGGGCCAAACTCTTTTTCCAGTTCTTTTTCCCGCAAATCATAAAAAGTAAGGGCTTCTTCTACCATAATTTCCTTAATAGCCCGCGGTTCAAGCTCTATAGTTTCTTCGGGGGTAAATTTCCCCTTTCTTAAAAACACGGTTTCGCCATAATTAATAAGCTGCCTTGCCTCTTCTTCCAAAATATAAGATTTATCTCCGATATACCTATCCACAGTTCTATGCACTACTGCTCGCACCATTTCAAGTATATTGTCTTTAAGGTTTTCTTCATCCAATACTTTTCGCCGTTCGGCATAAATCACTTTTCTCTGTTCATTTAAAATCAAATCGTATTCCAAAAGGTGTTTGCGAATTTCAAAATTGCGGCTCTCCACCTTCTTTTGCGCATTTTCAATTGCCCGGCTAATCAAGGGATGATCAATAGACTGATCTTCATCCATCCCCATCCGCTCCATCACAGAAGCAATGTTACCACTGCCGAAAAGCCTCATCAAATCATCTTCCAGGGAAATATAAAACTGCGAACAACCGGGATCGCCCTGCCTTCCAGAACGCCCCCGCAGCTGGTTATCTATGCGGCGGCTTTCATGGCGTTCAGTACCTAATACATGCAAACCACCCAACTCCACTACCTCTTGATGCTCACTTTCCCATTTATCTTTAAATTGAGGTAATATTTCCTGCAAACGCTTTGCAAAAGCTCGATCATACTCTTCTTCGTCTTCAATATTCTCTTTTTCCAATTCTTTTTCTATTCTTTGGCGGGCAATATACTCATAATTGCCTCCCAGAACAATATCAGTTCCCCTACCGGCCATATTAGTAGAAATAGTTACTGTTCCCTTTTGCCCCGCCTGACTAATAATCTCAGCTTCCCGGGCATGGTTCACCGCATTTAAAACATTATGGGGCACACCTTCCTGCTTTAACATTCGGCTAAGCTTCTCCGACTTATCTACTGAAATTGTGCCCACCAAAACCGGTTGTCCTTTTTCATAAAGACGGCTTATCTCATTTACCACTGCTTTAAATTTAGCCTCTTCAGTTTTATAAATACAATCCCCCCGGTCCTCCCGAATCATGGGCTTATTGGTAGGAATAACGACCACGTCCATACCATAAATTTCCTGGAACTCGCCTTCCTCTGTAGCCGCAGTACCGGTCATCCCGGATAACTTATTATAAAGCCGGAAAAAATTCTGGAAAGTAATGGAAGCTACAGTCCGGCTTTCTGCCTGAACTTGGACACCTTCTTTAGCTTCAATAGCCTGATGCAATCCTTCCGAATAACGCCGCCCCGGCATGAGCCTGCCGGTAAACTCATCCACAATCACAACCTGTCCATCTTTAATCACATAATCCACATCTTTTTCATAAAGAGAATATGCTCGTAGTAAAGCACGGATGGTAAACTCATGCTCGCCCCCTCTCTGGTTGGTGAGCGCCTCCTCTTCGCTGGCATCGCCGGGTTCCTGATCTTCTTCGTCACCCATTTCTGCTGCTTCTTCTTCAGTTTCTTCCACTTCCATGTCTCTTTCCCGGCCTATATCTTCATCTACTGTTGTATCTTTCTCTTCCTCCCCCTCTTCCCCATCGAAGTCGCCATTGGCATCCTCTACTTCTGATTTTTCATACCCCAAAAATTCTCTCAGCTCGGGGTCCTCTTTCACCAGTTCATCGTAACCTTTCGGAGAGATATCCACTCCCCTCGTAGCTTCATCAATACTAAAGTAAAGCTGTTCATCCAAAAGCCGCATGGTTTTATCGGACATCAAGCGATATTTTACCTTTTCAACCTGTTTTTCAACCCCGGGATCTTTCAATATATCAAGGAGTTTTTTATTTTTGGGTGCCCCCCGGCGAGCCATGAGAAGCAGCTCTGCTGCTTCCTCTTTATTGCCTTCCTGCAATAACTGCTGCGCTTTATCTAAAGACTCATCCACCAGACGGGCTTGTTTTTTGATCAAGGAAGCTACTACTTTGTTCCAGCGTTCGTACCCCTGTTTCGCCTCTACCTTACTGCTGATGATCAGAGGGGTACGGGCTTCATCAATAAGAATACTGTCTACCTCATCCACAATGGCAAAATTGAGTTCCCTCTGCACCAGTTGATCTTTATAAATCACCATATTATCACGGAGGTAATCAAAACCTAATTCGTTATTGGTAGCATAAACAATATCTGCCGCATATGACTGCCGGCGATCTTCCTGGCTCATATCGTGAGCAATATAACCCACGCTCAACCCCAGCATACGATAAACCGGGCCCATCCATTCACTATCCCTTTTGGCCAGGTAATCATTAACGGTAACTATATGCACACCCATACCGCTGAGGGCATTAAGGTAAGCCGGCATAGTAGCCGCCAGCGTTTTGCCTTCGCCGGTTTTCATTTCGATAATACGCCCTTGGTGGAGGACGATACCCCCCATTACCTGCACATCAAAAGGACGCATGCCCGTTGTCCTTTCAGCTGCTTCTCTAACTAGAGCAAAAGCTTCGGGCAGTATCTCATCCTCGGTTTCTCCATTTTGAAGCCTTTCTTTGAATTCCCCGGTTTTAGCAGCCATCTCTTCCTCTGTCAGGCTTGCCATTTCTTCTTTCAGGGAATTTATCCGCTCCACCACTCCTTCCAATTTCCTTATTTCTTTCTCATTGGAACGGCGAGAAAAAGCGTTGGATAACGTAGTCATTATATCTCCAAATTTTACCAATTTACCACCTCCTTAAAAAGGTGTCAGGCCTTGACATTGACACAAAAATTCAATTTATTGCCTCGGTATACTCCCGGCATTCATATGGAGCCTTTAAACTTTCATTTTAAGCTCTTCAGCCAACAGCCACAATCCACCGGACACCAGCGAGTGCCCCCCTAAAAGCACCGGTATTTCGCATTCTACAGCAGTACGGGTAAATTCTTTTAGCCAGGGGTTTGCTATTTCTTGCCACCTGCCCATATCCGAAAGAAACCGTTCTTCTGCTTGTAAGTCAAGTTTAAAGTGGGCAAACAAAACCCTTGTATCAATGAATGCCAGTTCTGCTACCCTTTCCAAGTATTTAAAAAATTTACTTATTCCAAATTCCTCTATAAAAAAGCCAATAAGAGATTCTACTTCTCCGGAAGATTCTCTTCCTAACGCCTTCATACCCCTTTCTTCAGAAAATATGCGCAGCCGCAGCTTTAAATTGTTATTTAAATAGGCTATCAAAGGAGCGCCTACCCTGCCCACTATAGCCACATCCCGATAATAACCACAAAGCACTTCCTTAGCTTTATCAAGCAATTCATAATTTAAAGGAACCTCCCGTAAAGCTTTTTCGGTGCTTTTTTCTACATAAGGGCTTGCCCCTAAAATCAAAAAATCAGTGGGCGTATCCAGGTCAAATATAATCCCTTTGGAATAAGGGATAAGCTCCATTTTCAAGCCTGCTTCATCCCTCAGAGAAATAGCCAGAGAATTATCGCTTGCCGGCGGATGCATATTAAACACTGCATCCGCAGGTGTAAAGGCCACTAAATCAGAAGACTGGGGATTATTGGTATAGACAAAGTTTTCTTTAACTTTAACCGTTGATATTATTTGTTCAATTTCGTTTTCCTGAATAAGAGGAAAACTGGCTCCACCAACATAAAGTAGGTTTTGAGGCTTATACCCGGAAACGATTTTTAAGAGCTCCCCTCCAAAGTGAAACCCTTTCGTTTTAACCTCCTTAACGATTACCCTGTCCATTTTTCTTGCTTGCTTCGCCAGGCAATCATAATTAGTAACTACAATTATCTCTTTAATACCATCTATACCTATAATCTTATTCATATTTTCTAAAAGAACTGTATGACGCACATTATTTAAAGATTTTTCCAGTTCACTTAAGAGTTCTCCGCCTTCAAAAATAACTGCTATAGTATTATCTTTCATTTTCTATTATAATCCTTTTAATTATAAGGCTAAAACTCGGGTTCAATGAGCCCGTAATTACCATCTTTCCTTCTATAAACTACGCTAACAGTTTCTGTTTCCGCACTATTAAACACAAAAAAATCATGGCCAAGCAGGTTCATTTGCAAAATTGCTTCTTCCACATTCATGGGCTTGAGAATAAATTGCTTGGTCCTAACAACTTTGGGGTCCTCATCATCCTCTTGTAACTCATGTTTATCCCTTTCTTCAGGAGCCAATTGCTCGCTTAACTGCCGGTGATTATTTTGACGCAGCCGTTGATTCATCTTTTTTCTGTATTTCACCACTTGTTTTTCAATTTTGTCTATTGCTGAATCAATGGAAGCATACATATCTCCGGTACTTTCTTCACTGCGCAAAATCAAACTATTATACAAAACCGTTATTTCCACCACATGCTCATCCCGGGTAACCGCCAATACCACCTGAACATCAACATTCTCTTCAAAAAACTTGTCCAACTTTGACAATTTTTTATGAACATATTGTTCTAACGAGGAAGTAACATCAATATTTTTCCCGCGCACATTAATTTCCATACTCACCCTGCCCCCTTTAAATTTAAACTTTGACTTACAAGCTATTCCTCGGTAAGAAAGTAAATCCTGCTTATAATTTTACCCAATTATAACATAAAATAGTCCCGCATAATAACGGGACTATTTAGCAATTCTTTATCCGGATTATATTTCTCTCACGGACCTATAACTTCACCACATTAGCGGCTTGAGGACCGCGATCTCCTTCCACTACATCAAATTCTACTTCCTGACCCTCAGCCAAGCTTTTAAATCCCTCTTCTTGGATAGCTGAATAATGCACAAACACATCACTTCCTTCTTCCCTTTCAATAAACCCATACCCTTTTTCCTTGCTAAACCACTTAACTTTACCGATCATTAAATAATTCCTCCTATTAATAAAAAGATCCGTGAGAAGTTAAAAATTAACCTCACAAAAATTAAGCTACCATAATCTTGTTATGCTGTCAAACAAAACTACACATTTTTTTATTTTTTCCCAAGCTACCGTTCCGCCTATTCCAGAGTATTTGTATGTAAAAAAGGGTTAAATTGCTAAATTATTTTCCTCTGAATTGCCGCCACTGCCCCATTTACTTCCCGGGCTCCGCCGCTTAAAAGAGTTTTTGCTGCTTCTTCCATAGTGGCACCGGTTGTAAAAATATCGTCAACAAGTAAAATACTCTTTCCCGAAATTTGTTGGCGCGAATTGGGTAAAGCCATAAAGACACCATCTATATTATTTCTCCTTTCCCGGAAAGAAAGGGAAGTCTGGGAAACATTATTTTTAACCCGGCATAATAATGGCTTAAAAGGAACCTTCAATTCTTTAGCCACTTTTCGAGCCAGCAATGCCGATTGGTTATAACCTCTTTCTCTTAATTTTAACCCGTGAAGAGGAATAGCAGTCACTACATTAGGAAGAGGCCAATATGAATTATGCGAAATTAATTCTCCCAGAAAACTACCAATATTTCGAGCCATCTGCGGTTGAGAATAGTATTTAAAACGATGCAGCGTTGCCCGCCATTTACCTTCATACCAGGCTGCTCCGTAAAGTCTCGCTAATCCCATTTGCTCTCTTAATAAACAAGCACAGGGAAGCTTCTTTACTCCGGTACTTTTACACCGCAGACAAAACCACCCTACTGGCAATACCTGCGTGGCACAACGAGAACAAAAAGTATTTTTCTCATTAATGCCGGTAACTATCCGAGTTTCACAAATTAAGCAAACCGGCGGAAAGAAAAAATCCAAAAAACTATCCGTCCAAGAAACCGGCATTTTCTCTCCTATCTTAAATTTTTTTTATTCCATCTACGTTTAGCATCCAATTTTAGATGAATAGAACTTCAAATCATTCACCGGCGTTATAATCCTCTTTTGGCACAACAGAAAACAATAATTCTCCGGAAGTAACTACCTTATCCTCAATCTTTATACTGCCTTTTCCTTTTCCAACACTCCTGCGGATATTGCTAACTTCCACTTCCATTTCCATGATCAATTGGTCCCCGGGTTGTACCAATTTTTTAAAGCGAAATTTTTCAACTCCGGCAAATAGTAACAAATTATCCTTATATTCAGGCATTGTTAATACCGCCAGGGCTCCTACTTGCGCCAGAGCTTCTATCTGCAAAACACCCGGCATTAATGGTTCTCCGGGAAAGTGTCCTTGAAAAAAAGGTTCATTCATAGTCACGTTTTTTAGACCCACTGCCTTTTCACCGGGAACTACTTCCAAAACCCGATCTACCAGCAGAAAAGGATAGCGGTGCGGCAGTAATTCCATTATTTTTTTTATATCTAAATTTTGAGCTTCCATAAATTAACTCCCCCATGCTTCTTTTAAAATATCTATTACCTCTTCATCCCCCACCTGTCCGAAAAACTGATAAAATTGTCCCACAGCGCCAAAATTAGAAGGCGCCTCCAGACAAAAAACCTCATCAACCTCTTCAGAAAGCCGCTGTATGGTATCCGGCGGACCCACAGGCACCGCTGCTAAAAGAGTCTCCGGGTTGTTCTCCCATAATCCTTGTATCGCAGCTATCATAGTAGAACCGGTAGCCACTCCGTCATCCACCAATACAATTTGCCTTCCCTCATATGCCGGCAAAGGACGATTTCCCCGGTAAACCTCCATTCGCCTATCTATCTCGGCACGCTCTTTTTCTGCTTCTTTATCAATATAATCAGAAGGAATATTTAACCTATCCACCAACCTGTGGTCCAAAACCATGTTTCCGTCGGCTGACACTGCCCCTACAGCCAGTTCCGGCTGCCCTGGAGCACCTATTTTGCGAGTAATATATAGGTCAAGTTCGCCACCCAAACTTTCCCATATATAGCGAGCCACCACCACTCCACCGCGGGGAAGAGCCAAAATTAAGGGATTATGCCACTCATGCTCCAGCATTTTCTCTGACATCTTTCTCCCGGCATCTGCCCTATCAGTGAACATTTTCTATTCCTCCTTTCTCTTCAATATTTTTACCCCGTTTTTCTTTATTAGCTCCTTTTTACTAATAGCTAATCTATCTTTCATCCCTGATCGGAAGGCACATATCATAATTAAATCAGTCAAATTAGGAAATTCCTTACCCTTTCCTATCACAGGCAAAAGCAATTAATTCATTTGAAATTAACAAAATAACCTACAATATTCTTATATGCCAAGTTCCCGGCATAATTTTTCCACCGCCTGAGAAGCCACCGAATCAGCAGGTAATTCCACCAGGGGCTTTCCTTTGGAGTCAAAGTCCGGAACCAAGTTATCATAAGGTATGGTCCCCAAAAGCTCTATGCCGGTTTGTTCAATCTCGTCCTTTAATTGTTCCACTTGTTCCTCAGTTCCCTGCGTGATAATTAACGATATTTTCCCTACATCAATGTCCACACTTTCTACTATCTCCCGAACCCTTCCTGCTGAACGCACCCCACGCGTGGTCGCATCGCTGGTCACCAGCAGGTGATCCATGGCCGGAATAATGCGCCTACTTAAATGCTCCAATCCGGCTTCGTTATCTGTAAGCATATAGTCATAATTCTTGGCCAGTTTTTCAATGTACTTACGCAGTAAATCCAGTGGAAAACAATAACATCCCGGCCCCTGCGGGTTACCCATGACCACAAGATCGTAATTTTCAGTTTCTACCATAGAAGAACCTAATTTATACTCCACAAACATATCTTTTGTCATCCCGGTAGGCACTGCCTTGGGATCTTTTACCTCTGCCAGTATTTCACTCACAGTATCTTCTATCTCCACTCCCAGGACCTCGTTAAAATTGGCATTAGCATCCGCATCAACCGCAAGAATTGATTTACCGGGATAATTATTCACCAGGTAACGGGTTAACAATCCCGAAAGCGTAGTTTTCCCCGTTCCCCCTTTTCCAGCCACAGCTATTTTTGTTGTCACTGATAACAACTCCTCTCTTTTTTGATATAATCTTAAATCATTAAAATATCTTCTTTTCCAAAACATGTTCTAAATCAGCAAGCCGGTTACACGGATACATTCTGGCTAATTTCTGAAAAGAAGAAACCGACCTAAGTTCTTCCCATTCCTCAGGGGGCAAAGTATTCAACCAAACTATATCTTTCACCCGATCATGCACATTTTCCATCCTGCGCAGAGCTTCGTCCAGCAAAGTAGTGCGGGTATCACTGACTATAATTACTATGGTTTTGGGGGTAAGCAACTCTTCATGTTCCTGCATCAAAGTTTCCAGGGCTGCTGCCAATCTGGTACCCCCTCCCCATTCTTTACTTTTTTTAAGTAGCTCCTCCCGTGTTTCTTCGAAAGAAGTACCTTTTTCCAATGAATCACTAACTTTCTCAAGGTTTTCTGCAAACACAAAACTTTCTAAGTCATTGACTACCGAGTTTAATCCATAAATAAAAGGCAGTATAAAACCCGTATAACGGATCATAGAACCTGAAACATCGCACAGCAACAGCAAACGCAACTTTTGCTTTTTTCTGTCCCGGTAACGAAGACGATAAATATAACCTCCATAGCTGATATTATCTCTTATAGTCCGCCGCAGGTCCAGTTCTCTTTTCTTTTTACTCATTCGATACCTCCGGGAAAGATAATTAACAAGACGACGGGTCATTTTGCGGATCAACTCGGCAGCTTCGGGGATATCCTTATCGGTAATATTTTTCATATCAAGTTCCCTGATTCCATTACCGGAGGAACCACCTCCCGTACCTCCGGCACTGCTGCCTGCAAGCATCCAGTCCCAGCTTGAATCTCCCGTAATTGACGGCGGGCGCTGGAGAGTGTTTTCCTGTCGGTTTCGCCAATATCGCAGTGAACTTTTCACCGTAGTTTCCAGGATAGATTTGAACTCAGGCTCTACATTTTTGCCCTGTTCTGTTTCGGAAACAAACTGCTTTAGTTTATTTTGTTCTTTTTCCGGAAGGGAAGCAAATACTACTTTTTCGGATTCTGCAAGGTTTAGTTTTTCCCCTTTAAAAGTAAGTTCACTGTCTGCTTTCTCCAAACACTCATTATATTTTTCTTCACACTCTCTGCCCCACTGCAAGTTTTTTTCTTGTTCGTCAGAAGGCACAAAATACTTTTCAAACGTGTGCTCAAAAACCTCAAACTCAGGTGCTTTTTTGATTAAGGTAGCGCGCAAAGCAGTTTTAAAAGCCTCACGATCTTTTAGGCCGGCTACAGAAACCCCTTCCAAGGCTTCCATCAACTCCACGGTTCCTACTCGAACCCCTTGTTTTCGCAGCAGAGAAACAAAATAGGCAATGTGATTCTCTAAATTTTGATTTTCTAAAACGTTACTTCCTTTCAGTTCGAACACCTCATATATGTTCTATTTATAACCCAAAATTAATCATTAACTTAATCCCGCTTATAAAAAATCTTTATGACCTTTCAATCCTTCTATCAGCTGTGTTTTAGCGGTAATAGCAACCACTAGCGGATACTATTAATTAAATTTTCTGCGCCGATTTCTTCCCGAAAAATTTCTTGATCTTTTTTTGATTTTAGGAGCAGTCCCAAAAAATCATCTAACAGTGTGGCTTCCAACCGATCCCGGTGCAGTGAAACCAATGCCCCGACCCAATCAAGAGTTTCCGCAATGGAGGGTTTCTTTTTAATATGCTGATTCTCTCGCAGGTAACTTACTGCCCGGGCAATTTCGTTAGAAAGTTTTTGCCCTGCCTGCGGTATTTTTTTGTTTATAATTTGCGTTTCCCTCTCAATAGAAGGAAAGTCCAGGTAAAGATAAATACATCGTCTGCGCAATCCATCCGATAGCTCCCGCTCACTATTACTGGTTAATACCACCATGGGTACTTTTAAAGCTTTAACCGTTCCCAGTTCGGGGATGGAAACCTGAAAATCAGATAAAACCTCAAACAAAAAAGCTTCAAATTCATGGTCACATTTGTCCACTTCATCAATGAGTAAAACATTTTTCTCTGATGAACTTATGGCCTTAAGTAGAGGCCTTTCCAGTAAGTATTCCCTGGAAAACAACTCTCTTTCACTAATTTCTTCTTTACCCATTTCCTTGCTCATCTGAATTTTTAGCAACTGTTTCTGGTAATTCCATTCATAGAGAGCCTTGTTCTCATCCAGTCCTTCATAGCACTGCAGCCTGATAAGATCCACTCCAAAAACCTGGGACAAGGCTTTTCCCATCTCCGTCTTCCCAACCCCCGGAGCACCCTCTATTAACAAAGGCTTCTGCAATTTTAAAGCCAAAAAAACCGTTAAAACAGTATCTTCTTCACAGATATAGTTTATTTCTTCAAAACGATCTCTTAGCTCAGACAATGTTAATTCCAAAATCATCTCTCCTTTCTCTTCTATATAATAGCACTTTATTTTTCTAAAAACCAACCTTCATGTTAATCAACAATTCTTTATAATAATTTCTAAATATTTAATATTTTTTATCACCCTTAAACATATTCTTTAAATAAGGTATAATGCATAATAATAGTAATAAATATCTTCTAACATCTACTTAATATATTGATATCAAGGCATTTGTTAATAATTAAGAAAGGTAAAACTTATCTATGACTAAAGAATTACCTTTTTGGGGGCAAATAATTTACGGAATTCCAGAGGGAGGAATATTCCTTGTCAACCAGGTTATTACCGCTTGGATCTTCTATTTTTATACCACCGGTGCCCTGGGTGGAGAAGCACTGGTGCCTCCCGCCATAGTGGGCACAATTATTTTTTTGGGAAGATTGGTTGACGCAGTGGCCGATCCCGTTATAGCCAGGTTCTCTGACAATTTTGACAGCAAGTGGGGGCGGCGCATGCCCTTTATGGCCGTTAGCGGCGTTATTTTAGTCGGAAGTTTTATCGCTCTTTTCCATCCCCTTATAGAAGGCCAATCAACTTGGAATGCCCTTTACCTGATCTGCTTGATAAGTATATACTTTGCTTCCTTTACCGGTTATGTATGCCCTTATCTGGCTTTATTGCCGGAACTGGCAAGCTCTACAGCCAAAAGGGTAAACCTTGCCACCTATAAGGCCATCTTTAGGATGCTGGGCACAGGAATTGCTCTTATCGGCGCAGGGATTATTATCGAAAAAATCGGTTTTCAAAACATGGCTTGGATTATGGGAATTTTAGCCCTGGTTTTACTCTATATACCTATGGGCATTCGTGAAAAAGAATATGCCCAATCCAAGCCAGCTACTTTAGGGCTTATTGAAGCTATTAAAAAAACTCTACAAAACCGCCCTTTTGTTTTCTATTTGGTAGGATGTATCGCTTTCTGGTTCGGTGGAAACATAGTCTTACAGGCAGCTCCATTTTACGTAACCGTACTTCTGGAAGAAGGAGAAGCAGCCACTTCTTTATTTTATGGGGCAGCAGGAGTAATAGCCGTTATATCCTTTCCCATTATTAATTACATTGCCAAGAAAAAGGGCTTAAAAACTACCATGCTTCTCTCCATGTTCGTCCTCATTGTCCTTCTTCCTTTAGTATATTTTTTGGGAAAGCCCCTCTGGGGCATAGATTACTTTACTGTAGCCTTGATTGGGGTAGGATTGGCCGGCTTTCCCGTTGCTGCCCTTTTTATTGTACCTGACGCTCTGGTAGCAAGTATTTCCGACCTTGACGAAAAGCTAACGGGGCAACATCGCCAGGCCATGTACTTTGGCACTCAAGGTCTGATCATGAAAGGTGCCCTCGGCCTTTCTACAGTAGTAATGGGAACACTTTTCCAAACGTTCGGGCAAACCCCCGCTGAACCATTAGGCGTACAGTTAACCGGGCCGGTAGCAGCCTTTTTACTCGCTATTGGCTTTATTGTTTTCTTGTTTTATCCCGAGAAAGAAGTAATGGCTTACCAGCAGCAAAAACTATCTGAAGAAAGTCAGTATGATTAAGCAGAACAAAGGAATAGATTAACAATCTATCCAGATCATTTCTTTTAGCAAACAAACTAAAACCTTAGACCGTCATTAATCTTCAATAACACCAAAAGGATTAGTGTAGGTTATTCCTTCTTCTCCTATAATTTCCGCCCTCACATAAGAACCAATATTGGCCGTATTGGTGAATTCGAGGGTATCTCCCTTGCTTATTACCATTCCATCGGAGATCCAGATTATTTCCTTAACATCATCAACATCAACAGACACAGTACCCGCATCATTGTCAACATTAACAGCATCAAGGGTAGGAGAACCTTCACCGTTGGAAAAATAAAACTGTCCGGTTTTCATTGCAGTTCTGAATTTTTCTTGCGTTAACTCCGGCAGTAAAAAAACATTGTAACTGTTCCCTACGTCCCATGGTGCATGCATATCATCATTGGCAAAACCCCAAACCGGGCGTTCGGGCATGAGCATGGTCAAAACATCATCCCATTTTGCCCGATCCTGGGGATAGCGATCCCGCTGGTTCACAACCTCCATTCCCACCAGGTGATCATATTTTTTATAAAACTTCTCATAATACCCTGCCGGCTTTTCATAACGCCCGGGATGGAAAAAAACGGCCAACCCATCTCTTTCGGCAATTTCATACAGCACTTCATCTTCGCTAATATCTGCTTTTTCACCGGTACTTCCCCATAGTACACTGTATTCTCTTCCATCAATATCAAAGTCATTAAAATAACTCCCTATATGGTGGGTATCGGAGATTTCGTTAGCCTGAATCGCTAACATGCCAAGCTCTTCAGGGTCGCGGTCATAATCCTCCCACGGCCAGGTAACATAATTATGATCCGCTATGGCCAGTATTTCATATCCCCTATCATAATAAGCATCAATAGCTCCCGGCACACTGTATACACCATCACTGTTTCTTGTATGTGTATGAAGGTTGGCATAATGCTGCCCGTATGCATTCCAATCTACTTCCTCATAAGGATCTTCCAGCTCAATATCGGGGCGGGGCTCTATAAACACTGCTTCTACCGTTTGGGGAATTTCAATTTCTTCTTCCTCCCCAAAAAGTAAAAATCCACCACCTGTGAGTAACACTACTACTACAATTAAAATTATTATACTTTTTTTACTTCTAAACATTTGCCTTCTCCTTCCTGCAGTATATTTAACCTATTTACCTGAACAGAATACTTAGCAATAATCACTTAATTAAGATTATTTCTAAAACCTCATATATTGTCAAACATTTTCATTATTATGTTACTGTAGTTTTAAAATTGATAGCCTAATTAATTATTGTATTTATGTGATACCCCTTATCAAAAAAACTGGGTTGTTAACAACCATAATTATTCTTCTTAATTTGCTTGACAGTTAATAATTATTATGTAATAATTATTATTAGTTAGTAATATTTATTATAATGTATCTTGAAAGCGATTTCATTGACATGTAAAAACACGTTATTATAATAAAAGGTAACATTGTATATAATATTACTTATCTTAACTGATCAAGCAAAAATATAAGTATTTGATTAAACAATTGATAAGAAACACTCATGGTATTAAACAAATTAATAGGAACTGCATCAATGAAATCGCTTTCCAGGCACATTATATTTTATAAGATATAGTAAGCAACTATTAAAGCTCCTATTGAATATAGTAACAATAAAAATAACTCTTTAATTACAGTTGATGAAGAAGGGATAATTTTTGGAAGAACACAGACAGTTATTCCACAAACATAATTTAAGGGTAACTCCTCAAAGAGAATTAATTTATAAAGTTCTGAGTTCTAACAAAGAACACCCAACCGTGGAGGCAATTTTTGATGAAGTTAAGAAATTATATCCTTCAATAAGCTTAAATACGGTTTATAAAACCCTGGAAATGTTTGCACATAAAGGGATAGTTAAAAGATTAATTGTAGGGATAAATATTTACCGCTTTGATGCCAATATCAATCCCCATGCCCATATAATGTGCATGGAATGTAAACAGGTTGATGATATAGACGGAAAACTTTCAGGTTTGACAGAAGAAATTAAACAAGAAGTAAACATAAACTCCGATTACGAAGTTACGTCTGTTGATATATTACTGTATGGTTGTTGCAAAGAATGTAATGCGAGGGGGTGAATAATTTGGCATTATGGAAATGCACATCATGCGGCAAAGAAATTGAAAACCGCTGTCGCCCGGCCAAATGCGATTGCGGAGCCTCAAAAGAAGATATGGTTAAATCAGATTCTCAACAAAAAACAAATGATAATAAAAATAAAGAGGGATAAGCCTTCCTGTAATGCGCAGAAGACTATCCCTCTGACTTATCTTATACAGATTAATATAAAATGTGGGAGTCTGGGCTCAAACAGAAGTTGCCTTTGAAGGGGTTTATTTTTCTCTCTAAACAGGTAATGCTCCGCCACAGTGTTCAAGGATTGATTTTCAAACCCCGGGTTTCTTGGTTTTCAAGCTCTTCAGGAGTAAAGTTTAGAGAATAATATTTCCCTTCCAGCCAATAATCCAGTTGATCATCATAATGTGAGCTTAAGGGGTGGCCGGATTGACCGCCGGCAATAATCCCATAAGATTCCACTCCTTCTTCTCTCATTACAGAGATAAAACGCATACCGGCAATGCTGTTTACCTGGAAGGGATTATCAAGACTATAAGCCGCCCTACCTACGGTCATATGGTCGCCCCCATAGGGATAAGGCCCTCGACATAAAAGAGGCCTCAAAAGGGCCACTTCTCCCATAAGATGGTCGAAACTTATGGTTTGCAAATGTCCCCACTCCCAATGGGATGGCTCATCACCCAGTTCTTCCACCAATTGATCTATGCTGCGGCTAAAACTTTCCCGTAGCAACTCCTCCAAGCCCGGATCGAACCACTCTGCCTCTCCCTCTTCCAACAGGTTCTCCAGAGCATTATAAGCCAGGTAATCCCTTTCTAAAAAGGTCTGGTAAAGTTCATCTCCCATAGTGTCCTTAAATACTTCTTCCATAAAATTGAGATACCAAACTTGAAAAATAGCCGGCCCGGCTTTTTCCGGTAAATTAACCGGTTCAACGACCCATTCTTGAATCAATTCCAAGCCCTTCTGCTCTAATTGATCCATTTCATTCCGGTGATCCTCAATAGCACGAATAAAATCAGGAAGGCGTTCGGCTGCATGCTGGTTATACCAATCATTTTGCAGCTCTTTAAAATCTTCCACATCAAAACTATCACCGTTTTCCAGCACGTCCACTATGCGCTGCATTCGGTAGGGCGGCGCACAATCAATGGTAATGGGGTAAGGATAATCATCACCGGCAACAAGGTGATTGGCAGTAACAATATACTCGTCAGGGGGATTATAAAGTTCCGGCAAATCATCCATGGGTATATACCCCTCCCATCCGTAGTCGGGATCCCATCCCGGAGACGGGGTTAAACCCAATCCCTTTTTACGAATAGGCAAATTTCCCGTTACTCTGAAACCGATATTCCCTTCCACATCTGCATAAACAATACACTGGCTGGGCATAGAAAAACTTTCCAGAGCATCAGTAAATTCTTCCCAATTACGAGACTTATTTACTTCAAAAATTGCATCGGCTGTGCTTCCTTCAAAATCGTAAGCAGTCCACTTAAGGCTCATGGGGGGATCTTCGTGAACCAAAGGGCCATTACGGGTAATAATTACCTCATGCTCCACCGGCTCATCTTTGCCGTCTACCACAATTTCTTCTTTGATAACTTCTGCTTCGTACCAATCTTCGTCATACTTAAATTTATGGGGATCATCGGGATGCTGTTCTTCCAGAAAAAGATCCTGGACATCCCCTATATTGGTCAATCCCCAGGCTATATGCTGATTATTTCCTATAACTATTCCCGGAGCACCGGGCACCGACCAGCCATAAAGATTAATGCCCTCCTCTTCTTCCAGCCGGTTTTCATACCAAATAGAAGGAAAGTCTATTTGCAAATGAGGATCGTTAGCTAATACAGCTTCTTCAGAGGCAGAAAGTTCAGGACTTACCACCCAACTGTTACTCCCCAGGCGGGGCATAATTTTTTCCTTCTGCGCCATCAACTCCCGATTCCTCTCCGTCGCATGCCGAAAAACTCCCCTCTCTTTATCTACCTGCATGGCAGCTGCCTGCTCTTCAGTCCACACCTTGGGGGTATCCCAATCTTCATAAGGAGGCATTAATTCTTCAAACAGATGAGGTTCAAGTTCTTCCTCTAATGAAGCCCTGGCGGTTTCCTCCATCCAGTTACCACCCAGATTATATGCCAACAGCACAATTATGCCGAGACTGTCTTCTGCTGTCCATGGTTCGGGTTCAAAGCCCAACAGGCTCATTTCCAGGGGCAATTTATCTTTTTCCAAAAAAGCATTAACGCCATCTGCATAATTTTGCATGATTGCCATACTTTCCGCAGAGGTCTCTTCTGCCAATTCTTCATTAACCCTGCTTAAACCTAGCGTGCGCATCAATTGATCCATCTCCAGCATATCTTCACCCACAATTTCACTTACGGTGCCCGCAATTGCCCGGCGGTGAGTTTCCATTTGCCATAATCTTTCCTGGGCATGGACATATCCCTGAGCGAGAGCCAGGTCTTCAAAGCTTTTGGCCTGAATATGGGCAACCCCTCGTTCATCCCGCTGCACCAAAATTTCATCCTCAGCTCCCTCCAGGGAAACCTCTGCCGTATAATCAGGCATCTTGGAGCGCAAGAAGAAGTAACCGGCGCCCACTCCAACAATCAAAAGTATCAATACTAAAACAACCACTATCTTCACTATTTTTTTCACTTTAAACAGGCCTCCTTAAGCAAATTAAATAGTCCAACCATTCCTCGTGATTTGTGAAAACATTCGACCAATTTCCCCGTTATTCCTGCAAATTGTTTCAGTAATACGGGGATTGTTAACAGATTTTTTTAAAATACATCTCCCACCTCTACAAACGGGAGATGTATTCTTGGCGTTAAAAGTTAAATGCGTTTATCTAAACATTTGGCGGACATCTTTAAAAGAAAGGTTGCGGTCGTACTGAAGGATGCCCCCTTCAAAAATTATGGCCCCAACTTTTACAAATACAAGGGCAGAAATAATTAACACCAGGATGATACTAATAATCTCCCAGAGAGGCAAAGTAGTAGCCCCGATGCGCAGCAAAGAAGTTACCGGGCTGAATGGCGGCAGAAAACTCAATATGCGAACCCAAAGGGAATTTGGGGAAGTTATTATCAACCCGCTTATAAATAGAGGCAATATTGGTATCATAATCACCAGACCGTGAGCCTGGCTGCCACTTTCCGCTTCCTTCATAATAGAACCCACGGTAGCAAAAAGAGAAGCCAGCAGTAAGTAACCAAAAATAAAAACCAAAAGAGAAGGAATTATATCCCTCAAATTCACAAAATGAGAAATATCCCCAAAAAAGCTTACCACTGCAAGGCCGGCGGAAATCCATATGGCCACTTGCATTAAACCCAGGAGGCCATAACCCAGGACTTTCCCCAACATCAAATCCAGGGAAGAAACGGAAGACAAAAGTATTTCCACAATCCGATTCTTTTTTTCTTTGATTACCCCGTACATTAAAACCTGACCGCTAAATATCACAGCCAAAAGGAGCATCATTGCCAAAGTCAACGGAGCAAGAAAATCCGATATTTGAGGCTCCTCTCCTTCAATAGAGCGAGCAGATATATTCACCGGTAGAGAAGCTTTTTCAATCTCTTCCGCACTCAAACCAAGGTGTTGCAAGCGATAAACTTGCACTGGTTGATTAATAGCCCCTCTCAGGACACCTACATTCATATCACGGGCATCGCTTACATAATAAGGTATCTCTCCTGTTTGCAATAATGCTTCGTCGTCAAACCTTAAATAACCGTCAAAAACACCTTCTTCTACTTCTTTCACCAGTTCGCCCTTTTCTCCCTCAAAATCTGTTAAAATAATCTGAGTATCGGCTAAATGCTCTTCGAGAATGGGATAGAAGTTTTCTGTTTCGTCAATAACGGCAACCTCCAGCTCTTCACTTTCAAGCCCCATCTGCACAAAAAATCCAATTCCGCCAGCTGCTACGATGAAAAGAGGAATAATAAAAGTAAGCACCAGAAAGGTAGTGCTACGCAAGGTTTTTAAAAATTCCCAACGCGCTATTTTGTATACATCAGCCAATTTCATGTTCTTCAACTACCTCGCCCCTTTCCCTGGCAGTTTGGATGAAAATATCGTGCAGTGGAGGCTTTTCCAC
>CAZWVJ010000006.1:0-92764 GCA_964636865.1 uncultured Syntrophomonadaceae bacterium | reverse complement strand
CTGAGCGAAGTAGAGCGGCGGTTCGGGTTGCCCTTGCAGGATAAAATCCACAAACCGGTGAAGGAATATTCCAGCGGTATGAAGTCTCGCCTGGGTTTGAGCATTGCCGCAATGATGCAGCCGAATGTTTTTATTGTGGATGAAGCCCTTTCTGCAGGTGACATGGCTTTTAAAGAGAAAGCTACAGCCCGGATGCAGGATATGCTGGAAGAAGCCAAGACGGTAATCCTGGTTACTCACAGCCTTGGTATTGTGGAAAAGGCTTGCACTCGGGCCATATGGTTGCAGAATGGAGCCATCCAATTTGACGGAGACCCACAGAAAGCGGTAAAACTTTATAAGGAATCTGTGCAAAAATATCGAAAAATGAAGAAAACTCTTCCTATAAAAAAAGACGTTCGCCTTAAACAAGCCGTGGAAAAATTTGGGGACGGCGATTACAAGTTAGCCGAGGATTTGCTTGCGGAAGTTCTTCGGGATGATCCTCATGATATAGATGTTTTAACGCAGTATGCAGAAATTGCATATTCATTAGAAAATTGGGAAACAGCTAAAGAACGATGGGAACAAGTGTTGAGGATAGCCGAAAATACCGGTGAAGCTGTGCCCAAGGAAGTAAAAAAACGATTAAAAGAGGTTAAGGAAAAAGCAGTTAAAAGCTAAAATTCCTATTATTTCAGATATGTTGACATTATTAATTGTAATTGGTTAAAATAACTTCATATTTATTATTTAAATATTTTTTGTAAATATTTTTTGAAGATAAACCTTTATAATGCTAAAGTAATTTAGAAATGGAAAAGATATGGGAGGTTAAAATGATTAAGGTTATAACCTATGGTACTTTTGATCTGTTTCATCTTGGTCATTTGCGTTTACTTGAAAGAGCAGCGGCGTTAGGTGATTACTTGTTAGTGGGCATTTCTACAGATGAATTTAACTGGCGGGAAAAAAGCAAGATTTGTGTGCAATCTTATGAAGAAAGGGCTGCTATTGTATCAGCTTTAAAAGTAGTAAATGAAGTTTTTCCTGAAGAATCGTGGGAACAGAAAGTAGAGGATATTAAAAAATACAAGGCGGATATTTTTGTTATGGGAGACGATTGGTTGGGCAAGTTTGATTTTTTGAAGGATTATTGTCAGGTAACTTATCTGGAAAGAACTCCCGGAGTATCTACCAGTGAAAGAAAAAAAATAATCATGGATTCAGAGGGTTAAATTGTTAATTTAGGTTACATATAATTATTTGGAAATGTTGAGGATGTGTTTATGTTTTGAAGAGAGCGGAAATTGAAAAATCAGCCAGGAAAATAGTTGCCACGGTTCCTTTACATCTTGTTTTGCCTTCTTCTGCTTTAAAGGAATACGCTTTTTTAAATTACTTGCAAGCTAATTCTTCCCCTGAAGAATTATGTGAGCATTTGGCAGAAACAGGGCAGGTTACTTTTAAAACATATGCAGCGACGAAGATAGCCGAGAAAGCAGCTTTTGCTGCCTCATATGATGAAATGCTGGAAGAGCTTCTTACTTCAAACATGGCCAAGTATCCTGAAATGCACTTTTTTTTCTCCAGAATGTCGGAATACCAAACTTTTCGTGGCAATAAGGAAACTGCTCTATTTTACGCCCTCCGCGCAAATTTTATAGCTCCCCAGTTTTCTTCGACTGCTGCCAGGGCAATTAATTTGAGATATACTATTTTCGGGCCGGAACATACTGATGAAGCGGCGTTGCAATCACTAAGAAGATTTCCTAATTCATCACCGGTTTTGTGGGCGGTGTGTAAAAACTGTACCAGTGAGGCGCAGCTAGATAAAATCCTTCAGATATGGCAGGAAAGGAACTCTGAGGATCCTTATAAATTGGCCCGTGCTGTCCGTCCCCTGGCTAATGCAGCATCAAGGGCATGCCGTTTTGATATAGCAGTTGACCTATATGCCCGGGCGATATTACTGGAACTTGAAGAATTAGGCATAAATAAACCCTTTAAAAATAAGCAGTTGGCAGGTAAAAATACTCTGGAAGTTATTTCAGATTTAAGTGAAGCGTTTCAAAAGCATCACATCCCATTTTTCCTTTGCGCCGGAACATCACTGGGGATTGTGCGTGACGGAAAACCCCTGGATCATGATTATGACATTGATGTAGGAGTATGGGAAGATCATTGGGACAAAGAAAAGCTTATCGAAATATTTAATTATAATCCTAGATTTAGGCATGATATTCCACATCCCTCTAACCCCAAAATATCTCTTGTCCATAGGTCAGGTATAAGTGTAGATTTATTTAGGTTTTACCGGGAAAAAGATTATTTTTGGCATGACGGTGTATTTGTCCGTTGGAGAAATAGTCCTTTTTCTTTAAAAACTGTAGACGTTAATGGTTTGAAAATACAAATACCCCATCCGTCAGATAAGTACCTTACGGAAAATTACGGTGATTGGAGAACCCCCGATGAAGAATTTGATGCTTTTCTTAGTGATAATACGGAAGTGATATGGCCTGAATATTTAACTTATTATCTGGTTAGGGAAGCATATAAAAAAATTCGAGCTGATAAAATGGATGGTGCCCGCCAAAATTTATGGAAAGCGAAAGATATTCTTGAAGAAACATCAGCCGGGAAAGAATTAATAGGTAGATTATTGTCTGAAAATAATTAATGATAATGTTGCTAATTATTTTTAAAAAAAAGATATAGGGGGAAGCAATGAAACAAAACGGCAGTGCTCATAAAAGCCGGCTAAAAGAAAACGAGCAACCTTTAAAAACATCAACAGGAAATCTGGGTTCCGGCACAGAGGAGAGCATGTCTGACATTGATGACATGGAAATAGTGTTGGATCAAGTTCATCAGGCTCAGTCGCAGGGAGATTTTGAGGTTGCCGAGCAAATTTTGGAAAATAAAATTCGTGAGGGAGGATGGAAAAAAGCCAAGCTTTGGTGGGAGTTGGTTGCTTTAATGAAAACTCCTGCAGATTACCAGCGCATAAGAAGATTGTGGTTGGATAGCCCCAAATCATGCCGGAAAAGACTTTCTCTTCTAAGAGCGGTGGCAAGAGCAGCTTGCGTAGCCGGGGAGTATGAGGAAGCTAAGGTGATTTTAAGGATGGCCATTTTATTTGCCGCTAAAAAGAGGAGAAAGCAAAAGAAATTCTTTTCAGGAAATAAACAGCGTTTGCAAAATATACTTCCGGCCAGTAGTGATAAGAAAAAAGAGGAATATGATTCTTTTATTAACCGCGCTCCCCAGGCTTTAAGAGATTTGAATGAATTGCTGGAAGAGTTTGAAGTAAAGTCCTTTTTAATTAGCGGCACACTCCTGGGTTTTTTGCGGGATGGAGGTATTATTAGTTGGGATAAAGACATTGATGTGGGTGTGTTTGCAGAAGAAGTTCCCCACAATCTGGAAGAGTTGTTTAGAGGAGAAGAAAATTTTAGCGTCAGGCGTATTGACTTTAACAGCGACAGGCTAAGAATAACTCACTCCAACAAGGTAGCCATAGATATATTCCCTCACTATAGGGAAGGAGAGGTGCTCTGGCATGACGGCACAGCCACCCGCTGGTGGAATACGCCTTTCAATTTGAAAAAAACTAATTTTTTAGGGGCGGAACAATGGATCCCTGACAATCCCGAACTATATCTCGAAGAGAACTACGGCCCTTGGGAAGTGCCTGATCCCTATTTTGATCCCCGAATTGATGCTCCCAATGTAGAAGTTACCGATAAAGAATACTTTGATGCCTTGTTATATTTTTCATTGCTCAACTCAATTGTTAAAAATAAACAACACATGGAAAAACGCTATATTTCCCTGCTATATGATCTTGGAGAAACAGAATGGCTGCAGCGTCTTTAAATAAAGTGATTATAATCTTTTCATTGTAAATAAAAGAAATATAATTATTTTTGGTTTATTTATGAAATAAAGAATTACCCTTTTGCAGGCAGTGTAATCTTGAAAGATGTTTGTTCGGGTTAAAATGATCTTGCACAAATTGTTTTGCCCTGGCTGTTCTAGCTTCATAGGCTGAGCTATCGTTTGACAGCCAATCAATATACATTTTGACTTCTGAAGGTTCTGCGTAAATGGGGGCATCACCAAATAACTCACAAAAAAGCGGCGGGCATATCACAGGCACACCTGAAGCCATGGCTTCTAAAATAGCCCTTCCCGTGGTAAAGGCCTTTTGGGGATGAGGATAATATACAAAAATATCCAGGTTGGCCAAAAAATCTTCAGGCAATATTTTCCCTGATTTAAAAACATGCCAGTTTGCAGGTAATTTACCTCCCAGGATGCGCCTGGGCACCTTAACTCCTCCCAGAATATGGATTTCATACTGGTCGTCTTCAGGATAAACTTTAAGCAAAGTTTCCGGGTCAGCAGGCCATTTGTTTTTTTGATTTTGGGAATACCTGCCAATAATTATTTTTTCCCCGCGCCATTTAGTGGATTCGCGCTGCCACCGGTTTACATCAATAACGGGCAGCCAATCTTTATCACTTAAACTTGCCGAATTAAAATCCTCAGGTTTTTTAAGTAAAGCTTTTCTTATTAAAGGACTTATTGGGTGCCAGATGCCATTATTGCTAAAATAGTCTTGTAGCTGCTGTTGGCAGTGGTTAAAAATATAACCTGTTTTAACCGGTTTGTTTAAGTTGTTTTTTGATGCTGCCGGAGGTTTGTCTGCAATAACGTGGATTTTTTTTGCTTCTATCCGGGGTATATATTTCTGCCATTCCTGAAGAACGGTTGGTCCGTATATAAATAATAGTTCGCAGGTAATTTCTTCACCGTAAACCAGGATCTGTACCTTATCCCCGTCAATCAATTCTCTTATTAAAGGGGCAATATGTTTTTGGGGTTTAATGTGGTAACGGGCCATTTGAATCAGGCCGGTCCGCAGGCCTTTGTTTTTCTGGGCTTTAATTTCTTCTTCTATACTTCTGGTATTACTATCGGAAACACGAAAGTCAGCTGCGTAAACTATATCAAAATGCCGTTTTTTAGAATTGCTTATTTCGCGGATTGGCCACATGGGTTCGGGGACGGGAAAGGGGCGTTCAAACTGGGGAAACTCATAATTAAGTGAAGGCGCATGCTTGTGATGATAAAGCTGAGCTTCGTAATATTCCTTTCTTGCCCCAAAGTAGTAATATTCTGCTCCAAAATATTTATTACCTGTGAGAGAACTTTCGTGCTGGCGTTGGAAACAAAGAGGCCCTGTATGCAAATTTACTACCGTATTTTTGCCAAATACTTTTTTAATGCGGCGCATGAGTTCTGAATCAGCGCTAAATCGAATACTGTCCCAGTATCCGAGGGCTTCCATTATTGGTTTGCGCCGGAACATAAATGAAGGTAAATTATTAAGCACGTAATAACCATATCTATAACGCCTATGAAATTTTAATTCAGGGCTTACTCGCGCTTGTTGAGAAGTATTGGCCATAACATCAGGATTTTGCATCAAATGCAAAACTTGTTTTTCTATCATTTGGGGATGAGACCAATCATCGGCATCATGGCAGCAAACCAAATCACCCGTGGCTAAACTAAGAGCAGTGTTTCTTGCCACATATGGTCCTTTGTTTTCTTTATTTTCTATTAAATTTATTCTGGAGTCATGGTTAGAATGATCTTCTACTATTTGGGAAGTGGCATCATCACTGCCATCATCTACCACCAGAATTTCTAAATTGCCCCAGGTTTGAGAAAGCAGGGAGTTTAATGCAGTTTTTATTATTCTTTGCGCATTATAAACAGGGAGAATTACTGATACTTTGGGTGTGGTTTCATCCATTTTTATTTTAGGCATATTTGTTTGAAAGTACTCTGGGTGTAAACAATCAAAAGCATCTATTTCTTTAGAAGGTTTACAGGTAATAGGAGAGAGTTCATAAAGGGCCAGGGCTTTGTTTATCCACTCTATGCGCTTGAATATGGAAGGTTCAAGGTTTGCAGCGGCCAGGTACAAGTTAGCGTTTTCATGGGTGGCAAGCTCCCGGCTAATAACCATTTTAGCCTGATCGGTATTTTTTAGCACTTCCAGGCATTCGGCCTCCATGATTGCTGTTTTCCACCTAATTTCAGAATCGGTTTCTCCATCTAATGCCAGAGGAAGAATTTCCAGGCATTTCCTGGCTCCTTCTTCTGAGCGTAGGCCGCTGTACCATAGGGTGAGCAATCTTGCAGCTAACCTTTTTTCATATTGACTGTAAGTGTTTTCAATTATTTTTTTTAGATCTGAAGGAGCACGGGAGGTAAATCCCAAATTCATTAATTTATACTGCAGGGAATTGATTCTTTTTTCCGCTTTTTTTATTTCTTTCATTTGGGTGTTTAGTTAGCCCTCCTATCCCATTTTTTTGAAAAATATATTTAATTATCTCCGTTATTTTAAGAATTACGGAATATTTTAGCTTGCCAATGTTCTCCTAAAACTTACCCTATCATGTCTATTTTTCCTTAAATCATTATATTACTCAATATTGAAATATGTTGCAGATTGTGATTAACTTTGTCCGGATACAAAATGTTCAGTTGCCAAATAACTAAATTAATTTTTACTAATAGTTATAATTTATTATAATATATAGATGAGTCAATTTTAAACTTCTTTTGTTTAAAATATCATAATTAAATTTTGAAAGAGTTAGGAGTTACCTCTTTTATGAATAAGCTGCTTATGAACAGGAACAAACAGAAAAAAAACGTTGAATATCTTTCATTTACCCAAATATTAAATAATTATGAGGTTCCTTATAGTATAGATAGTGGAGTTCTTTTGGCATTGATGCGGGAAGGAAAATTATTTGACAATGAAAAAGATATAGATATTCAAATGTGGATTGAGAATGAAAAAATATTATATGACATTTTACCTGTTTTTAAATCTGAAGGGTATAATGTTACAATTTGGTGTTACAAAGGATTGGTTTATCAATACCGTTTTTTACATCCGCATAAAATACCTGTGCATATAATGTTTTTTCGGAGGTATGGAGATTGGGCCTGGTGCCCTGCCAGTAAAGCAATTGGCAATCCTTTTTCTTTTCGGGGAAGTCAGTATATATACTTTTTGTTTAACGGTGTACGCCGGAGGGTTCGTAATAAGCTTGTCACTACAGATATTAGCAGGTGGCCTTGGAATGTACGGCGCGTGGTGGCTACCTGGTGGATACCAGCGCATTTTTTTGATCATATTATTTATGATGAAAATTTTGAGGTATTTATTCCTGAGAAATGGGATGAATACTTGCAGTTTCGTTATGGTAATTGGAAAATTTCTCAAGAAAACTGGGACTTTTGGCGGGAAGACGGAGCTGTGGTACACCAAAAACCCGACCAAATGGTAAATTGGCCGGATTATTCACCTGGAGGGGAGGTATATTAACTTTCGGAAAACTCCCGGTATCTATCCCGCTGGCTTGCTATTATGTAAATATTTTTTCGTGAAAAATAACTTATAAAAAATGTTACATGGCATCAAACAAAAATGAATGACGATCTATAATTATTATGAAATCTAGAAACTATCTCGACTAAGAGGATCTTCCCATACTGAACGTCCCTCTTGATTCCAGGGTTCACCTTCCACTTCTACAAGTACATTATCAACAGTGGGAAATTGGGTTAAGGTGAATACTATGGATTCCTGAAAAGTAGTGCCTCTTTGACTGTTATCGGTAGGGGCATCTGTTAAAACTTCTTCAGAAAAATTAATAATAACGGTATTATCTTCTCGCTTAATGTCAAGAACTTTTGCTTTGTCGGATATTATAGCTACTTTGTTCTCTTCTTCCGATTTTGGGCCTTCAATGAGGCTTTCTACGGTTTTGTGCATGGCTTTGTCGATATCGGGAGTAAAAGGTATGCGGCGGTAAACCGGGCTCACATATTCATATTCATCCGGTTTGTCTGCTTCTATTGCTTCTTTATCTCCGAAAAAAACCTTTACAGTTAAAGTTAACTCATCTTCTTCATCAAACTGAATAATAGGTTCTTCATCTTCGGTATCATGGGTAAATTCATTACTATCGTGAGCAAATTCATCACTTATATCATTCTCATCACAGCCGGTGCATACGGTAAAAAGAAAAAAGACGGTAATTAAAGAAATAAAGAATAATTTTGTTTTCGTACATTTCTTAAGATACATTTCCTTCACTTCCTTTAGAGTAGAGTGTAAATTTTCTTATTTCTGTTTTAGATTTATAAGTAAAAGCTTACATATTCTTACTTCTAATTATCGGTGCCACTATATTTTAAAATTAAAAACCGGTGTTGTCAATTAAGTCAAAATTCCTGCAGTAATAGCAGGACTATCCGTAGTGCTTGAAGAAACTTTTGAGCCCTCTTCAGGCTTTTTACGGGGAGTACGGTTTAAATAGCCGCCGGAGATCTCTTTTCATTTACTATTCCTGTTTATTGATTAAAATTATACACACCCAAATATTATGTATTATTAATGACTTTTTAATGCTTTTTTTGAGCACTTTTTCCCTACTTGAATCCGGTTAAAGGGGAAAACCTGGTTAAAGTTATGCGAGTAAGCCCGGCAGGATATTATTTGCAATTACTCGAATTACTTTAAAATGATTTATAAATCCCGGTTTTCCAATAAATATTATGTAAAAATATTGCGTTAATATTCAAATATAATAATCAAATACAAAAAATTAAAACTTATTAAAACTTATCCTAGTAGGAATGGAGAAAATGAAGCATGATCTTGAGGGCGTGGGCGGAATTTCTTCCCCCGGGTGAGTTAATCAAGTCGGAAGTAGTATATCTACTGCAGCATTATGGAGTAAATCCCTGCATTGCTGTTTCCCGCGGTAATTTGGGGAAAGATTATGCAAAGCTTATGAGAAAATATAGGGACGCAGGACTTGAACCTGCCTTATGGCCGACTATGAGCGATGAGCAAGGTTACTGGCCCAACGAAAGAAACTGCGAAGAGTTTGCGTCTTATGTAAAAGAGATTTTTAAATGGGCGGATAAAGAAGGGGTGAAAATTCCTTGGCTGGCAGTAGATTTGGAACCCCCTTATTATCAACACACAGAGATCAGCAGTGCTGAGGGGTTACAAAAAGCCGGCAAGATGTGGCAAATTTTCAATTCTAACAGAAACCGGGAGCGCTTTAATCGGGCAGTTGAAACATATCGAGATTTGCAAGATTATATTATGATGCAAGGGTGCCAAACTATTGTCCCCGCCATTCCTCTGCTGGAAATCGATATTATGAAAGGATCGGTGAAATTACAGGATTACCTGGAAACCCCTTTAAGCCCTGTAAATTGGGATGTTATTTCTTTTATGCAGTACAATACTTTGATTACGGGGATGTCCCGGGAATTTATTAGCCTCGGAGATGCGCGCTGGTATCTTTATTTGCTTTGCTTGAATATAAAGGCTGTATTGGGAAAACGGGCTGCTGTTTCGGTGGGGCTGACTTCCACCGGAAAATTGGGAAATGAGCCTTATTATCAATATCCGGAAGAAATGCTTCCGGATATTGAAGCTGCCCTGGAAGCAGGCGTCCAAGACATTGCTATATTTAGCCTGGAAGGAATACTTAATGCATCTAATCCGGAAAAGTGGTTGGAAGTAGTTTCCGGCGCATACCCCCGGATGCCTCTACGTTCGCGAAAGGTGGAGGTTATCCGGAGAGCAGCTGCAGCGATGTATCGACTTCTTCCCGGGTGATCCTATTGCAAATGCAAAGGGCATTGAAATCAGGCCTGGAAAATTGATGAGATAATCTCTATCCCCACTTGAAATATCCCTATGGTAACAATGGAAGTTTTCATTATTAGGAAGGTGCTGAGTGGGCGCATATTGGGTGTGTATAATTTTAGTAGATAAATGGGAATAATAAATAAAAAGAACCCTTTGGCAGCTATATTAACCGCACTCCCAGCATAATCGGTTCCTTTGCTTTTA
The DNA here is from genome assembly GCA_964636865.1 of uncultured Syntrophomonadaceae bacterium. Taxonomy (GTDB): domain Bacteria; phylum Bacillota; class Dethiobacteria; order DTU022; family PWGO01; genus B1SED10-75. The sequence goes on along the minus strand of CAZWVJ010000006.1, from coordinate 82,809 downwards.
ATAGTTAGAATTGTTAATATTAAATGGATGAACGGCTGGTTGTGAAATCATGATTATATTTGGAGAGGGGAGTTTTTTATCGCTGCTTTTAAGATACCTAAAGACAAAGATTATACCCCGCTCATTTCAGTAGAAAACGCCTATGTAGAATTAAACAAGAAAGAGGTCTTAAGTGATATTAATTTTCAGGTCAATCAAGGAGATGTAGTAGGTATAATCGGCCCTAATGGAGCAGGGAAGACCACTCTTTTGCGGATGTTACTGGGTTTAATACCAACACGCAGTGGCAGGGTTTTGATACTGGGTAAACCGGCCCATCAACTTGGGAAAACAAAAAATATTATCGGTTACTTGCCCCAGCGTCATACTTACGAGCAGCGTTTCCCCGTTTCGGTGAGAGATGTGGTCTCCATGGGACTTCTTTCCCTGAAAACGCCTGCTATTTTACAGAGGTCTAAAAACCTTGAACTTAAGGTTAAAGAAGTGTTAAGGGATGTGGGGATGGAAAACTATATCAACCGTCCTTTCCCGGAACTTTCCGGAGGAGAGCAGCAGCGGGTCCTTTTGGCCAGAGCCATGGTTCATCAGCCTCGCATTCTTTTCCTGGATGAACCGGTAGCCGGCCTGGATTTTCCGGCCAAACAATCTTTCATGGAGCTGTTGGACCGCTTGAAGCGAGAACGTCAAATGACCGTTTTGCTTATCTATCATGAACTCACCGGCATAATCCCTTATGCCACTTCGTTAATATGTATTAACAGGTATATGCATATTCACGGCAACCCGGCGGATGTTTTGCATAGCTCCCAACTGGAGGATGCGTATCAATGCCAATTTGACTATTTAAGGGCGGGAGATGAACACCATGATTGAGATGTTTTCTTTTACTTTTATGCAACATGCTTTGCTGGCTGCGATTATGATCGGGCTGTTGTGTTCTTTAGTTTCTTTTTTTGTGGTAATGAAGCGGCTTTCTTTTCTGGGGGTAGGGGTATCCCATTCTGCCCTGGGGGGCATTGCCATAGGGCTGGTTTCGGGTGTAAGTCCTGTTTTTACCGGCAGCATTTTTGCGGTGGCTGTAGCCGTAATTACCGGTCAGATTAGCCGTAGTACCCGTATCAATGAAGACACCATCATCGGGATATTCTTTTCTTCCGGTATGGCTTTGGGCATTGGGATTATCAGCTATGCCCGGGGGTATTATCCTGAACTTTTTTCCCTGCTTTTCGGAAACATTCTGGCGGTGTCTCGGCAAGATCTCGTTATTCTGGCTGTAGCCATGGTAGTAGTGCTGGCTTTCCTCCTTTTATTTTTTAGAGAGTTGCTGGCCATTTGTTTTGATGAAGAGGCGGCTGTGGCTGGTGGCCTGCCTGTAACTCCGCTTTATCTTGCTTTAATGGCAGCTGTGGGTGTTACCATAATGGTTTCTGTGCAGGTGGTGGGTATAGTACTGGCTGCAGCTTTGCTGGTCATTCCCGCTGCCACAGGTTACCGACTTTCCCGGCATTACCGCTCTTTGCTTGTTATTGCGGTAGTGGTTGGTATGATGGGTTGCCTGGGGGGATTGGTAATTTCATATTATCTCAATGTTCCTTCGGGAGCTTCAATTGTGCTTACCATGACCGTTTTGTTTGGCCTTTCGTGGTTGTACAAAAGGTAAAAAAACGACAGCTGGAAGTATTGTTAATTTTACCCTTTAATTAAGCCTAATTCTGTTGTATATTAATATTGGTTAGCATAGCAATTACTTTATTCAAATAAGGAAAGTAAAGGGAAAAAATGGCAAATAATTCACGGCTTAGGCCTTTGTTGGAAAAAATAAAGAATGAAATTAAGAACCATGGTTATAAAATAACAGGACCCCGCCTGGCCATTATTGAATTTTTGATCCATACCGAAGGGCATCCGGATATTGATGATCTGTATTCTGAGGTGAGTAAAGATTACCCCGGTATAGGAGTGGCTACGGTTTATCGAACCATGGATCTGCTTCGTCAGTTGAATATAGTTAACACCCTGGAACTTCCCGAGGGCCGCCAACGTTATGAAATAATCCTTCCCGAAGACCATCACCATCACCTGGTGTGCATGGAATGCAAGCGTATTGTAGAGTTTGGCAACTGCAATTTCAAACATCTGGTGGAAGATATTGAATCGTCCACCAGGTTTAAGATTTACTCCCATTCTACGGTGGCCTACGGGCTTTGCCCCCATTGTTCCGCTTCCAGTTAAGTTAAGCTATCATACTTGCAGCTATATTATGCCCGGACCTATATAATTTAATATTTTAAATGAGAATGGCTAAGAGATATAGGTTATAGGTGTTTTTTTATAATTATTGATAATTATTATCATTTAATATTTACTTCAAAGGCATTGACATAAGAGAAGCTAATATTATAAAATGAGAAAAATTGAAAATAAATTTCAATAAAAATTGAGAGTGATAAAAATGCGCAAGTTTCAACCGGCAGTATTAATAATATTAGTTGCTTTATTTTCCCTTAATTTCTGGGTATGCGGTTGTGATGAGAATACCCGGGGTGTTAATGAGCAAGAGAGTGTTAAAGTAGTTACCACAATTTTCCCCCTTGCCGACATCGTCCGGAATATCGGTGGGAAAGAAGTAGAAGTGAGTTACCTTCTTCCTTCCGGTGCCAGTCCTCACACTTTTGATCCTACAGTGGAGCAAATGAAAAAGATGTCCGGAGCGGACGTATTTGTTCACGTGGGAGGAGGACTTGACGATTGGGCTGCTGAGGTGATAGAGGCCGCCCCCTCTGATCTGGAAGTAGTAGAGTTAACCGAGGGAGTTCAGCTCAAGGAAGCGTCTTCTCCATCTAAATTCTATGAGGAAACTGCCAATTCCGACCATTCCTCCACGTGTAAAAAGGAAGGGGGTGATCCCCATATTTGGTTGGATCCTCTACTGGTCAGGGATGAAGTCTTGCCCAAGCTCGAAAAAGTCCTTGCGGAAGCAGAACCGGCGAAGGAAGATTATTTCAGCGATCAGCGGGAGCTTTATACGCAGCAGTTGACGCAGGCCCATGCCGAGATTGAAAAAAAAGTTTCCGACTTTTATAGCAATCAATTTATTACCTATCACTCTGCCTGGAAGTATTTTGCGGACCGGTATGGCCTGGAGGAGGCAGCGGTTATAGCGCCTTATCCTGGCCAGGAGCCTTCTGCCGCCTGGATGGCTGAACTGGTTGGTGTCGCAGAGGAAATCGGCGCCTGCGTGATTTTTTGCGAACCCCAGCTTAACCCGGCAGTAGCTAAGCAGTTGGCGGAAGAAATCGGGGGCGAGGTCGCTTACCTTGATCCTTTAGGCGGAGAAGACCTGGAAAATAGAAATTCCTATATAGAACTTCTTTTATATAACACCATGAAATTGGAGGAAGCCCTTGGCTAATTTCATTACCCCAAAAGGTACCGAGGGGACGGTTCCTTTTGACACCTTTTGTTATTATTTGGAAGAAAAATAAGAAAAGTTAAGACGTAAGTAAAAGAAGGCTCTAAAGGTAAGAAACGTGATCAATGTTGAGCAATGTTCTATTTGATTCTTTCCTTTTAAGAGTTGCAACAAATAACTTTAGGAAGGTAAAAAAGGGGGTAAATCATGATCTATATCAAAAACCTGCAAAAAAGCTATGACAATGAAAAAATTATTGACATTCCCGAATACACATTTGAAAAGGGGGTAAGCTACCTCGTTTTTGGTCCTTCGGGATGTGGAAAATCTACCCTGCTAAACATTATTGCCGGCGTGATTCCTGCTGATGCCGGGGAAGTTGTGGTCAATGGGAGAGATATTACCGGGTGGACGCCCGTAAAGCGGGATGAGTACCGCCTGAGTTCCGTGGGGTACGTTTTCCAGGACTTCCGTCTGCTTGACCAGATGACCGTAGAAGATAACTTGAAGCTTCTGGAATTGGAATTAAGGAAAACACTGGATATTGATAAAATGCTTGAAATCATGGGGATTTTGCCTAAAAAGAAAAAGAAAGTTACCACCCTTTCGGTGGGAGAAAAACAGCGTGTGGCTATTGCCAGGGCTCTCATCAAAGATCCCCTTGTATTACTGGCGGATGAACCCACCGGTAACCTGAATAAGAAGATAGCCGATGAGATCATGTCCTTGACGGCAGGTTACGCGCAGAAATTTGATATACCGGTAATAACCGTTTCCCATGATTATGATATGAAAGATCATTTTGACGTCTTTATAGAGATGTCGGAACTGAATGCTGAATTAAGCGAGGTGGGGAAATAATGATTAAATTTGCGCTAAAAAATCTTCGGACCAGGTTCACCCGGGCATTGCTTGCTTGCATAGCGGTTATATTGTGTACCACCATTGCGTTGATCACTTATAATACTGCTCATCAAGTAGAGGAAGGCATTATTTCAACGGCGGGATACTATGATACCATTGTGGGTCCCGAAGGTAGCCCCTTGGAACTAGTTTTTTCCAGCATGTTTTTCACGGAAAGTCCGCTGGGGACGATTCCTTACAAATACTATGAAGAACTAAAAGCCAATCCCTCAGTAAGGGAAGCCTATCCCATGGCTGCCGGAGATTCCTATCAGGGGATTCCCATTATTGGCACAGTCCCGGGATACCTGCAGGATTATGGGTTGAAGGCAGGCGAAATGTTTGAGGAGACCGAAGAAGCTGTAATCGGCTACAATGTGGCTGATGCGGGAGTTTTAGAGATAGGCGAAATTTTTGTAGGAGTGCATGGTTTTGGAGAAAACGGACATGTTCATGACGAGTTTGAATACGAAGTAGTAGGGATTCTTGACCGGAGCGGGACGGCTTCGGACAATGTTATCTTTACGACTGCCGAAAGCGTTTGGGTAATTCACGACCATGACCACGACGATTGTAATGACGACCACGAACATGAGCATGACGATCATGACCACGACCATGAAGAGCATGACGAACACGAGCATGAAGACCACGAACACGACGATGAACACAACGATCATGACCATGATGATCACCATGACCACGATGACCATTACCACAACGGACACGACCATGATCACGATGATGACCACAACGATGCAGACGAACATACCCACGATGATGAGCACGGCCATGACCACAATGACCATGATGATCACAGCCATGATGATGACCACGCTCATAACCACGACCACGATGAAAAAGTTACCGGCGACCTGGTATCGGTAATTGTGAACACAGAAGGGCTTGCTGCTCATATGGAGCTGAAGTCTCAGTTTGATGAAAAGCCCGGCGTGCAAGCGGTCAATCCGACCACTGTTTTAAGGGATCTAATGGACAACCTTAACCTGGGGCGGGATGTATTGATTGCTCTAGCCGCTATTATAGTGTTTATGGCAGCAGTAGTAATTTACGTGACCACGGCCTCATTTGTGGAGGACAGCAAAAAAGATATTTTGATCATGCGCTTGCTGGGCATAAAAAGGAAAACCATTTTTTCCCTGTTTGTCCTGCAGACGGTAATTATTTCCGTGGTGAGTATCGTCATCTCGTTTTTGATAAGCTACGGAGGGCTTTACTTGATCAATAATTTTACGGCAGACAGAATGGGCATAATGATAGACCCGGCTAAACATTACCCGGGAGAATTTATCCTGGTGCTCCTTGTTTTTGCGATTATTGTAATTTCAGCGATAATTTCTATTTTTCCTGTTTACAAACATGACCCCTTGGAGGTAGAATAGAGTTGAATATGAAAAAAATACTGATAATTCTCACTACAATTGTTTTATTGCTTGCAGCAGGATGTGAGGGAGAACCGGGGGAGAGCGCCCACCTCCAATTTGCCGAGCTGTGGGATGAAGACTTTAACATTTCACAGAGGGTAAAGGAACTGGATGGAGATAATGTATCCATGACCGGTTTTATGGCTATGCAGTCACCGCTGGACGGTAGTTTTATTTACTTGACCAACGCTCCCATGGTAGAGTGTCCTTACTGCATACCTGGTACCGACATTCCGGTTTCTGCCATACCTGCCATGGCTCCGGCGGGTGATTCTATTGAATTTACCGAAGAACCGGTGACTGTTAGCGGCGAGTTGGAAGTAGAGGAAAAAACCGATGAATTCGGTTACACTACCCCTTTCCGTATACATGTGAATGACCTGAAGGTTGCGGATAAAGATGAAATGCCCCAGTCGCTGCAGGAATATGCTATGCTCACTGCAGATGGAGTGGGGATGGAATTTCTGGGAGTCATGAACGAAATGCAAGCCTATACCGCCGAGGAAACGCCCGAAGAGGAGATGGAACAGATAGACATAGGTGAAATAGAAGCCCTTATCAATCAAGTGGAAGGGTATGGAGTAGATTCTTTTGAGCCTCTTTTGGGGATATTAAAAGAAGTAAAAGAACTGGCAGAAGAAATCAATGAACTCATGGAGGAAGGAGAAGAAGAAAACCTTTCTGCATACAGGGAAGATGTAATAGCTCTTTGGGATGAGTATTTTGAGTGGTCCAATGAGATGGCCAGAATGGATTAATTTCAAAGAGATTACTTGTAGAAGGTTTTCGAGGTCTATATTATTTCTTTGAACTGGAGGATAAGTAATAATGAAAGAAAATCCTCGAAAGTTGAAAATCTGGGAACGTTGCCTCATTACGGTGGCTTTAATTTTCGCTGCGGGAGTATTAATGGCTTGTGCGGCATGCTTAGAAGAAGGTGAGGATGGAATAATACCTGATCCGGGGACTGTGGAAGAATCCGAAGACACAGAAACTCCTGAGCCAGATGAACCCCAATATGAGACAGAAGCAGAAACGGATATGATGGCTGCTTGGCCCTTTTTGGTGTTAGCAGGGGGACTGGCCGTTGGAGCTGCCGGCTACAAGGTTTATAACAACCGTACCAAGGAGAAAAATCTCACCAGACAGCAGAAGAGGGCCTTGGAAAACCAGCAGAAGAAAAAGCAGAAACAGAACAACAGCAATACTATGAAAAATAGCTCCGGCACTTCCAATAATAACTCTCAGCAAAAAGCGAAATCAAAAAACAACTCCGGTAATAAGAATAAGAAAAAGAGTAAAAATAAGAATAAGAAAAAATAGGCAGCAAAGGGGGCGGTTGCATTTGGTACCCCAAAAAAGCTGCCAAAAGGAACCGTTCCCTTTGGCAGAGAGCAACTTTGTGACAAAATTGCCCCGTCCCCACTGTCACTCTCATCCCGAAAGAACCCAAAAAAAAGGTGTCAAAAGGAACCGTCCCCTTTAACACCTTTTTTTATATGAGTGAAGCTTGATTATTCTTCGGCGTACATTTTCTCGATCAAGTCGTGGTATTTTTCCTGGATGACTTTTCTTTTCACCTTCTGGGTAGGAGTAAGTTCTCCCGTTTCCTGCGTCCACTCGGCATTGATCAGGGTAAATTTACGTATCTGCTCTACCCGGGCAAATTCTTTTGTCTTTTCATCAATTTCTTTTCGGTATAGATCTTGAACCTGTGGGTTTTGTAGCAGTTCATTCGTGTTCGAGTAAGAGATTCCTTGTTGCTTGGCCCAGGACTCAAGTTCAGGGAAAGCCGGCACTATGAGAGCAGAGAGGAACTTGCGCTTATCTCCGATGATGGCTAGTTGCTCTACATAACGAGATTCTTTGATATTGTTTTCAATATTTTGCGGGGAGATATTTTTTCCGCCGGCAGTGACAATAATATCTTTTATGCGGCCGGTGATTTTCAAAAAGCCTTCTTCATCAATGGCTCCAACATCGCCGGTGCAATAAAAACCTTCGGGTGTTATTGCTTCTTTTGTGGCAGCCTCGTTTTTATAGTAGCCGGCCATAATTTGTGGTCCCCTTGCCATGACTTCCCCGTCATCGCCGATTTTAATTTCGGTATCTTTAATTGGCTGTCCCACAGTGCCAACCTTTATATACCACGGACGATTGAAAGTGAGGATAGGAGAAGTCTCGGTAAGCCCGAATCCTTCAAGAATTTTGAGTCCCATCCCGATAAAAAATTCTGCGTCACTAGGCGCAAGAGGAGCACCGCCGGAAATGGCATATCTTAAGCGATCCATGCCCAGGGTTTCCTTTAATTTGCTAAACACCAATTTATCGGCAAGCTTGTATCTAAAGCTGGTTATTTCCTGGTTGCGGCATACTTTCTCGAGATTCTTTTTGGCTTGTCCGGATGCGAAAGTAAACATTTTTTTCTTCAAGTTCGAGGCGTCATCCAGCTTCGCGTAAATGCCGGCGTGGATTTTCTCATAAATGCGGGGCACGCAAATAATGATAGTAGGTCTTACTTCTGCCAGGTCATCCATAATTGTGTTTATATCCCAGGCAAAAGCTGTTTTAGCGCCGGCATATACCGCCCCGTGAAAACCTGCTGTTCTTTCCAATGAGTGAGAAAGGGGCAGAAAAGAAAGAAAAACGTCGTTTTCGGTAATTAGATATTCGCCGGTATTGCGGTCTCTCATTTCGTAGAATGTGTTTGCCACATTGGAATAAAGATTATTGTGTGTAAGCATAACTCCTTTGGGTTTTCCTGTAGTTCCCGAAGTGTAAATGAGGGTAGAAAGATCGTTGGGCTCGATGGATTTTAACCTGGAATCAAACTCTTCTTCAGCCGGGTTGGCTTCACCTTCTTTTAAAACCTGACCCAGCGTTTTCACACCTTCCGCACTGCCTTTATATTCATCAAATACAATATATTCTTCCACCAATGGAAGGTTGTCCCTAACTTTAAGGACTCGTTCCAATTGATCGTTATTGCCCACCAAACACATCTTGGCGTCTGAATGTTCAAGCACATATTCTGCTTCTTCTGAGGAATTGGTAGAGTAAATAGGGACATCCACTGCGCCTATGGAGGTTATAGCAAGAGCTGCCATATGCCATTCGTAACGGTTGGCCGCAAAAATAGAAACCTTATCCCCTTTGGCAATGCCTTTGGAAATAAGGTAATAAGAAAGATTTTTAACCATTTTGTTCATTTCGTTCCAGGAAATATCCGTGTACTCTCCGTTTTTACGATAAGAAGCATAAGTTTTGCCTTTAAGCTTTTGAGCATTGTTCTGAAAAACCGCTGCAATTGAGTTTTCTTTATACTGACTCATATTTTCCTCCTTTTATTTTAATTTTTTCTTTTTTTAATATAACTCATTTAAACCCCTAAAATAATAGCATAAATTAGCATTATAAGTCAATCGGCAAAAGCTTTCTAAATGCTTTGCCTAATATAACGATCCAAAAGCTTCCTTGCAAAATAATACGGGAGTAAAAAATTAAGAAGTGTCTTATTAAGAGGGTTTTGGCTGTCGTTATAGAAATAGCTCTTGTAGATGATGTAGGATATTTGACGGGGAAGATGGAGAGTAAAAAAATTAGTTAACAACTGGCAATTCATCTCCTAACTAAGTTCTGCTTAGAGGTGAGAGAATTCTTACTTAAATTTTAGTTAAATTAAGTTGGCGGAATGGGAAAGAGAGGTAGTTTATGAAGAGAAATTTTGCCGTTAATCGCTCGGGAATAACGGTAGGGATACCTTTTTATAGGGGAAGCAATACCGAGCAATTTCAGGAAGCTGTAGATTCTATTCTCAAGCAAACTTTGTTGCCTGAAAGTATCCATCTTATCCAGGACGGCCCCATTAGTGATAATCTTGCCCGCCTGGTCGAAAGTTATGTGCGGGGTAATGAAAATATTCAGCTTTTGAGAATTCCCCAAAATGAAGGGCTTCCTTATGCGCTTAACTACTCAATCCTTTATACGACAACTCCTTATTATGCCAGGATGGATGCTGATGATATTGCGCATCCTGAAAGGCTTGAGAAGCAATTAACATTTATGGAAAAGCATCCGGAAGTAGATATTTTGGGTACCTCTGCCTGGGAATTCAAAAAAGACCCTTCGAATGAGAATTGTTTTTTGCGCAAAATGCCTGCAGATAAACCCCACATAGAAGCTTTTTTTCATTATCGCAGCCCCCTGGTGCATTCTTCTGTAATATTTCGCCGCTCTGTCTTTGCTCGTATTGGTTTATATAATGTGCATTTTTTTACCCAGCAGGATATAGAACTCTGGGCGCGGGCATTGCGGGAAAATGTGGTTATCAACAATCTTACCGAACCTCTGCAATATTTTCGTACCGGCGAAACTGTCAGTCGATCTTCAGAAAAAGATAATTTAATACGTCAGCTGAGGGCTCGTTATAAGTACAATACATGGTCACCTCGCTTAAATGTGCTTAAATTTTCTACCTTAGCTTTCCGACTCATGCCTTTTTTTGTTAAAGAATGGGGGTACCGGCGTTTGCGATAGATAAAAAAGATACAGTTTCCTTTGGGTAAAAAAAGAAGTGGGTAATTTTATTAGGTAAACTTAAGGCAAGAAATAAAAAATGAACTCAGGCAGATATTTAAGCCGTATTTCTCGCAGAAAGGCAGGAGGTTGTAAATAATCATTACGGAAATTATAATAGAATACAGAAATTTAGAATTTTTGGAAAGGAGTATTAATATTCCATGACTATGAAAAGCGAAAAACTTGCCATAACCATTGTGGGCACCGGGTATGTGGGCCTAACTACCGGCGTGGCGCTTGCTTATTTGGGGCACCGTGTTACCTGTGTAGATAAAAATCCGGAAGTGGTTGAAAAACTAAAAAATGGTACAGCTACTATTTATGAGCCGGGTGTGGAAGAGCTTTTAGTCGAAGCTGCTGCAAATTTATCTTTTTCCGGAAACCTGCCGGATAGTTTGCCGGATTCTGATGTAGTGGTTATTGCAGTGGGTACTCCTGCCAAGTATAACGGAGATACCGACCTTACTTATGTAGAAAATGTAGCCAGGGAAATAGGAGACACTATAGCGCCGGAAAAATTCCTGGTGGTGGTAAACAAGTCTACGGTTCCCATTGGCACGGCCAGCCGTGTAGATACGGTAATCAAAGAAGAGCTAAGGAAGAGAGGGCTTGAAGGTAATTACAGTGTAGCTTCCAATCCTGAATTTTTGCGTGAAGGCGCGGCTCTGCATGATACTTTTTATCCGGATCGGATTGTGATAGGAGCAGATGAGCTGCAAGCGGTAAATGTGCTACGCCAGATGTATGCTCCCATATTGGAGCAAACTTTTACGCCGCCCCGGCTAGTTCCTCGCCCGGAAAGCTACGGAATGCCTGCTTTTGTCACTACAGCACCTACCAGCGCGGAACTCATTAAATATGCTTCCAATGCCTTTTTAGCCATGAAGATTTCATTTATCAATGAATTTTCCGGCATTGCCGAGCGTGTGGGAGCGGATATTCGAGAAGTGGCCAAAGGGATAGGCCTGGATAAGCGGATTGGGTCGGGGTTTTTAAATGCCGGTGTAGGTTGGGGTGGTAGTTGTTTTCCCAAGGATACGCGGTCAATTCTCTTTACCGGTAAACAGTATGGAGTGGATATGCCTATTACTTCAGCGGCTGTAGAGATAAATCATAAACAGCGCAAAAGGATTGTAGAGAAACTACAGGCTTCTTTAAAGGTAATTCGCGGCAGTACTATAGGTATTTTAGGCCTGGCTTTCAAACCCAATACCGATGATATTCGGGAATCCCCGGCTATTGAAATTATTGCTGAATTATTGGAGATGGGTGCCAGTATTAAGGTTTATGATCCGGTAGCATTGGAAAACTACCGTCAGAATTTTCCCCATCAAGATATAACTTATGCTTCCACGGTGGAAGAAACAGCTCGGGAAAGTGATGCATTGGTTCTTTTAACTGACTGGGAGCATTTTTTGCATGTGCCCTGGCAGGATCTGGCGGAAACTATGCGCCAGGCGATATTTATTGATGGGCGTAATTATCTTTCCGGCGAAGAGATGCAGAATTGCGGATTTACTTACCTGGGCATAGGCTGCTAAAGAATAAGCTGCCAGCATTAAACTTTTTTAACATATAAGTGTAGATATAGGTTTATATGTTATGATATTTTAAGATGAAATATGCAGGATTAATCCATATTGTAGATTAAACTATATAACATTATATATTAACCTTTTTATTTGAAGATAAGATTTTTTTAATGATATTTTTAATCATAAGGAACAAATTAAGAAAGAGTTAAGTGAGGATTATAAGCCTTTAAAGTCTTTAAGTAAAAAGAAAATAATAAAAATTTCCGTAATATCTATTGGGGAAGTATTTAGTTAATAATTATTTTGTTTAAGAGTAAGGGAAGATAATATGAAAAACAAGAATAATGATAATAGCTATAATTTTATATTACCTATTTGTTACATAATGGCCCTATCAACCTTACATTGCCAGACTTATGATTTAATAGGCAAAGATGGGGGGCAGAAGTAAATGAAACGAAAAAGAACTCGGAAACAGAAAATAATAAGAATTATTTTAATTGTAGTGGCTTGTGCAGTGGTTCTTATACTAGCCGGGGCTACGGTTTATAACCACATGCAGGATACACTCAGGATTTTACAACCTCAGGAAAATGGAGATTCCATGGTAGATTGGGAAAGCGAAGTTGCCCGTAACTTTGACAAAAATATTATTAATTTTGCCCTTTTGGGTTTTGACCGGAAAGCTTCCCGTGATGATGAGTACGGAAATGGAGCTTATCGTCCGGACACTATCATGGTGCTCTCTATTAATTTTGAAACTAAAGATGTTTCTATAATTAGTATTCAGCGAGATACTTATGTGGAAATTTATGGTCAAGATGGACATGACAAAATTAACCATGCGTATGGGTACGGCTATCGGAACCCGGGAGCTCAAGATCCTCATTTAAACGGGATTAAAACCACTGTGAGAACCATCCAAAATTTCCTGGGTGGAGTGCCCATGCATTATTATGTAGTTCTGGATATGGATGGTGTGGTAGAAATTATCGATACCGTGGGCGGCATATATTATGATGTTGATGTTACGGTGCGCTCTCATGCCGGCCGGGGCGAGATAGTCGTCCACGAGGGATTTCAGAAATTGGACGGAGATAAATTTATGGAGTATCTTCGGGCCCGACATATGGATCATGACTTTGCCAGAATGGAGAGACAGCAAAATATAATGATAGAAGCTTTTGAACAAATGAAAGATAGGGGCAAGCTAAAACAAGTTCCCGAGATATATAGATCTTTGCAGGAACATGTGGACACAAACCTTTCGGTTTCCCAGATGGGGGCGTTAGCGCTGTATGGGATGGAAATAGATACTTCCGAAATTGATGCCTACACTTTTGAAGGAAGTGGTCAGCATGATGCACGCGGTATTTGGTACCTGGTAGTGGATGAAGAAAAAAGAGTAGAATTGATTGAAGATGTTTTTGGGGTAGCAGTAGAGAAGAGACCGCAGAAACCTCTCCCCGGTCAAAGAGTTACACCGCAAGAAGAAGTTCCACCGGTAGAAGAAGAGAGTGAACCTGAAGTTGAGTATGATCCCCCGCCTGAACCGGAACCTGAGCCGGAAGGAGAATTAGAGGTAGAAGAAAACGAAAACAATTCGGTGGATGAAGAATTTGAAGGTGAAGAAGCAGAAGAAGATGATGCCGAAAATGGCAGTGAGAATGGTTATGGAGACGAGGAAGAGGATGCTTCGGAAAAAGATGACCAAGTAGAAGATGAGGAAGAAAATGAAGAAGAGTAAGTTTCCACATAGATTATTTTGATACTGATTTTTTAATTTACCCCAACCGGAAGTTCTTCCTGACGTCCAACGAGGTATCGCAAGATAGTTAAAGCATCTTTAGAGGAGACATTCTCATTGTTATTATCTGCTACCAGAGCGGCTTCTTTATAACACCCCTCAAGTTTTTTAATTTCTACAACATGTCTTAAAATATTAATGGAATCAGCTACTTTTATGTTACCGTCTCCAGTTACATCTCCATACTTAATAACTTCTATTTTGCAGGTAGTTTCATGAATACTTTCTTTTCCCTCAAGGGTTACACTTTTAACTTTATTAATAATTTCCGTAGAGCCTGTTGCCCGAGGATAAATTGTAGATTTATTATCTTCTTCAAAATTTGCAACTTCGGCCATAAAAGGATCATTTGATGTCCACGTAATATCATGTATGTCAGCGTTGCCGGGAATTACATTGAGTTTAATTATTTCTTCTTTGTCGGTTTCATTGGTACTGACAAATATATTATTAGAAGCAATTTCTAAGTAGGTCATTATGACAGGAACAGGTTTATCTTTCCCCAGGTAAAGATTTTCCAAGTTTATAGCATATTCCAGCCCTGCCAGGCTTTCAATAGTTTTTCCGCTGAGGTCCAGTTCTTCCAACTGCTCCATGTCTATTCTGGTTAAAACGTATTCCAGATAGTCTTCATTGTTTTCTTTGTCCAACTTTTGGCGTATAACTTCTTCCAGTCCATCATCCTCGATAGTGACTTCGTAGTGCAAGGAATCTATTGCTGCTGCAGCGTTAACAATGCCGTACCCATAGCCGTAATTGGGATAGTCATCGTAATCCTCATCTGTCCGGGGAGTAGCGGTAGAGAAGAGAGTTTCTTCTACTTTTTCCACAGATAAGCCTTGGTCGTAGGAAAGTAACAAGGCTGCTGCTCCCGCAACATGAGGGGTAGCCATTGAAGTGCCGCTTTTATAATCGTAGCCGGCGATGCCTTTTGTTGCTGAACGAATATTATTCCCCGGGGCGGAAATGTTGGGTTTTAATTCTTCGGGATAATACTTTGCCGGACCCCGGTTGGACCAATCCGCTCGCCGATCATTGCTGTTAGTGGCCCCCACGGTTATACTTTCCGGGTAAATACCCGGAAGTAAGATGGAGCCTTTGTGTGCTCCATTGCGGGTGTTACCGGCAGCTACTACCGGGAAAATCCCGGCATCCCGCCATCTCTGGATCACTTCCCTGAAAATCGGGTTGTCACGCCAAGGTCCTCCCCAGGCATTGGTAATGATATCCGGAGACTTATCCGGGTTGCCATCTGGAGCAAGAAGGTACTCTCCAGCTTCTATGAGGTCACTGTACTCAGCACTCTCATTGTTATTAAAAGCATTTGCCGCTATCCACTGTGAGCCGGGTGCCACACCAATTTTATTTTTGCCATCCGGATCAGCACCTACGGCAGTGCCCGCAACGTGGGTACCGTGCTCACTTACATCTACCGGCATATTTTTACCATATTTGGCATCATACCAGCTGTATGTTGGATCATGGTTGCCGTCAGGGCAATATCCCCGCCATTTCTCTTTCAAGGCTTCGTGTTCCCAATTCACCCCTGTATCCAAAATACCTATCACGATTCCTTCCCCGTCTATATCAAATTCATTCCAAACCCGGTGGGCATTTATTCTTTCAATACCCCATTCCAGGTTATCTTCGGAAGGTTGGACGTCAGTGGGAGAAGTTTTATCTGTCGAGATTTCTTCCTGCTGAAGCTTAAAAGTTAAGTTGGGTATAATTTTATCTACTGCCGAATCATGGGAAAGTGCTTCTATTACTGTAGAATCGGCTTTCACATAAATGGCGTTTACTATAAAAAACTCTTTAATTTTATCTACCTTATTTTCTTCCTTTTCACTTTGCAAGTAATCCAAAAGGGGTTCTTGGGTTTTCTTTGCGGTGTTTTGAAGAGAAGTTACTACTGCCCGGCAACTCATGGTTTTAATTTGTTCTCCACTGGCAAAGGGGCGGACATGCTCCCTTACTGCTTGCGATACTTTTGCGGTATTGGCTTTTTCTTCGAGTAATATTATAGCCTCTACTGAATCTTTGCCTTTATCCAGCTTCTCCTGAATTTCAGTGTGTATATTTGCTGTGGATGCGGTGCTTGCTATTTTATTCCCTATAATCTCATTATGACCAAGGATAAACAGGAAAGCTAAAATCAAAAAAACATAAACAAGAATGGCAAAATTTAAAGGTATTTGCTTCTTCTTTATCATTTTTTCTAAGCTCTCCTCCTTTTTAAAAAAGAGTTTTGCCAAGATTAACGATTGCAAAACATGCCGGAATTTTTTCTGACAGTGCTTTTAATTTGCTACTATGTGTTACTATGTATTTGGATTATATAAAGAATTTTTTTAGATATTAAATTGTTTATAGATTTTAACATAATTTGATCAATATTTCTACATATATAGCAAATTTTTTTTATAATTTCTTCAAAATGTTCAACTTCTTGCTTTATAAATTAGCTTAGGATGGCAGTTAACAGCAATATTTCTTTATTACTTTACGGGTAGGGCTTAATGTATTAGTATGTTTGTTAAGAAAGTATTTCACTTTCCGGCTAAATTAAGGAAGTTTATTTGCCGCTGTGATTTAAGAAAACAGGAGACAGGAGGGGTAAGTATGGATATTCGGACGGCTCTGGAAAATAGGCGGAGTGTACGTAAGTATGATACTAACAAGGAGGTTTCATCGGATCTTATAAATGATCTGCTTGAAGCAGCACGTCAGGCGCCTTCGTGGAAAAATCTGCAGTGCTGGCGCTTTATCGTAGTGCGTGATTCGGAAAAGAAAAAGAAATTGGCGGAATCTTTATATGAGGGTAATCCGGCGGTGAAAGCTTTGGTAGATGCTCCGGTGGCGATAGTGGTTTGCGGTGATCCCGATGCTTCCGGAAAGCTTGATGGTAAAGAATATTATTTACTGGACACCGGTCTGGCTATGCAGCAGTTAATGTTGGCTGCACATGCGCACGGCCTCGGGACCTGTTGGGTGGCTATGTTTGATGAGGGCACAGCTCGAAGTGCCTGTAATGTTCCTCCGGAATATAAAGTTGTAGCTATGACGCCGGTGGGCTTTCCCGCTAAGGAACCACAGCCCCGCCCTCGCATGGAACTTGAAGAGATGGTTTACCTTGATGAGTGGGAAAAACCTTATTTTTAAACAGAGCGACCAAATTTTTGAATCTTTATGGTTCTTTATAACTATGAAGAGGTCTCCTTCTATTGAGTGAGTTTTTATTATCTGTTTAAAGGGTGATAGCCGGTATGGAAGATTTTGTGGTAGTGGAACACACCTTATCTGCGGGAGGATGGATTGGCGTAATTTCCGATACTCACGTGCCCGCTCGTGCCCGTTCTTTGCCCCCAAAGATTTTTCGCCTTTTGGAGGGAGCCGACTTTATTTTACATGCGGGTGATCTGGAAGAGGAAAAGATTATAGATGAATTAAAGGCTATTGCTCCGGTGGAAGCGGTTGCCGGTAATATGGATTCTATGCGTTTGTACCAAAAACTGGGAAATATGAAAATTGTTTCGGCAGGCGGTATATACATAGGGTTGATGCACGGTCGGGGCAGAAGTAGAGAGGCCTCCAAACAAGCTTATGAGGCATTTGCATCTGCACATTACCCGTTAAGCGGCGTTATCTTTGGTCATACTCATTTCCCTATTCATGAATACTTAAAAGGAGTTTTATTGTTTAATCCCGGTTCTCCGGTACAACCGCGGGGCAGGAATTATCCCTCTTGTGGGCGCCTTTGGCAAGAAAATGGAGTTCTTAAGGGGGAAGTTCTTTATCTGTGAATAAAAACGAGGGAAATAACTGCTTTTTAAGGGAGGACGAATAGTGAAATACTTGGTTACCGGCGCAGCTGGCTTTATTGGTTCTCATCTGGCCAGGGCTCTTTTGCACGGGGAAAGCCGGGTTATCGGCGTAGATAATTTTACCGACTATTATGACCGTAGATTGAAGGAGGCCAATATTAAGGATTTACGGAATTACAGTAATTTTACCCTTTTAGATATGGATGTTGCTGAGCTTTCCGAAAGAGAATTGGAAGGGGTAGGGGTTGTTTTTCACCAGGCAGCCCAGGCAGGAGTAAGGAAAAGCTGGGGAAAAAGTTTTGATGCTTACACTCATAATAATATTCTGGCTACGCAGAAGCTGTTGGAAGTATGCAGGTTCATTCCGTTAGAAAAGTTTGTATATGCTTCCTCTTCCTCGATTTATGGGGAAGTGGCGGAACTTCCGGTTTCGGAAAACGCATATCCTCAACCGGTGTCTCCTTATGGTGTTTCCAAGTTAGCCGGTGAGCACTTGGGAAACCTCTATTATTACAATTATAATGTTCCTGTTGTGTCGCTGCGTTATTTTACAGTATACGGGCCCGGCCAGAGGCCTGATATGGCTTTTAATATATTTATTCGCTCCCTTTTGGAAAATCGTCCCCTTTATGTTTACGGTGATGGGGAGCAGACCCGCGATTTTACATATATTGACGACGCAGTAGATGCCAACCTTGCGGCGGCTGATGTTACAGGTGTAGAAGGTAAAATTTTTAATGTTGGTGGAGGATCTCAGGTAACGGTGAATCAAGTTATTGCCATACTGGAAGAGCTCACGGAACGAAAGGCCAGGGTTGAATTCCAACAACCCCAAAAAGGCGATCCTCGCCACACTTTTGCTGATACTTCCTCTGCCCGGAAGTTACTGGGGTTTGATCCCCGGGTGGATTTGCGGTATGGGCTCCGGCGCCAGGTGGCTTCTCTGAAATAAATAGTTAAATTTGGATTAATAAGCTCCTACCAAACTTCTTCCGGTATTATTAATTGTTTTTATGGCTTTGTTTGCGGATACGCCGTCGTGTTAATTTAAATACAATGCCGAAAATGATAGCAGCAGGGAGTAAGTATAACCAGGGGGAAATTGTGTACAAAGTTGCCAGATAAACCCCTATCCATGTTAGCGGACCGGTGTTGCTCTCGGTATTTATGCGCCCCATGGTCTCTTCATAATAAGGATCTATCTGCGGTAATTCGGAAGAATTATCCGTTTGAGGTTGGGCGTCTATGTATTCCAGCACAGTTTCCCAAACTTTAAAATCTTCTCCGTCTACCCGGACAATGCAATCTTCAAAGTTTTCTATGGGTTTGCCATCGCTGTCTTTTGGTTCTATGGAAAGCCACGGTATTAGGGAATTGGCTTCCGGAACGGCTCTTTCCAAAAGGATGTAATCAGTGACAATGTGATACAACTTTTCATCATCTATTTCCAGGGAGGCAAAATCCTCATCTTTGGCGGTTTGAGGCCCTTCTTCGGTGTATTTTTCCACATTACTAACGGCTTGAAATGAAGGAAAAGGCAAATCGATGCCGGGAATATGAAAAAGGATTAATCGCTCGGGGTAATAAGCGTAGCGCAAACCCGAAACCTGGAGGAAATAGTTATCCCCCATATATTGACTGGCAAGGGGTGAGATTTCCAGGATATCTTTAATTTCTTCCCCCGTAAGATAGGCTGAGGCCAAAGGAAATCCGGGAGTTCCTGCCGGCCCGCTTCCTATAGCTACAGCCTCTGTAACGTCATAAATAGAAATAAGGTCCCGAGAGTGATCGGCAGAGCCGGGAACTAATTCACTGCGAATAATGCCGCTGCCCTGAAAAGCAAAATCTACTTCCTCGCCTGTTTTTTCTTCCACTACCAGGCGCATTGCATCGGTAACAAGGTTACCGAGTTGATTTTCAGAGTTATAAGGCTGGTTGGGCAGTTTAAATTCCGATGTAGCAAAAGGTTCAAGTATGTCTTTGAAGTTTCCGCCGGTAAGTTCGTAAATCATCCGTTCTAATTTTTCTGTAAACTTATCCACAGAAGAGGCTATTTCCGGATCCTGCGGTACCGTATGATCTAGAGGGATCAAGTAAGGTGTTCCCGTGACCTCATTACGAGGTCTTACTTCCCCACTTTCCGGATTATAGGTAAGCTCCAAAATTCCCAGATATTCCAGATGTGCTCCGGCTTGCACAATTAGGGTATCTTCTATAATTTCGGGTTTTTCCATAGCGGTATGGCTGTGGCCGCCTACTATAATATCAATTCCAGATACGTCTTCTGCCAGTTCCCGATCTTCTGTTATGCCTGAATGATTAACGGCTACTACCAGGTCAACTTCTTTTTCTTCCCTTAAAAAGGAAATAGCTTCCCGCGCGGATTTATGCGGATCCATAAAATCTACCGGTCCTGATTCCACTATTACCCTCATGG
Organism: uncultured Syntrophomonadaceae bacterium; assembly: GCA_964636865.1. GTDB lineage: Bacteria > Bacillota > Dethiobacteria > DTU022 > PWGO01 > B1SED10-75. Next base: position 62,868 of record CAZWVJ010000006.1, on the reverse strand, counting down.
CATCATAGCCCATCAAACTGAAAAAACCTATCTTAGGTCCCGGGTCAAGTTTTTTTACGTGTGTTTTTTCTATGCCTACATTCTCCAGGGGGTGATCATCGGGTATGACGGTGTTAGTGGCAAGCAAGGTAGTATTTTCCCCCGCATCGGGGTGGCCGGCGGTTTTGAGGTAATCTGCCAGCAAGTCCGGCCCGTGATCAAATTCGTGGTTGCCAATGGCTACGAGGTCAAAACCTATCTGCTGCAACAAATCCAGTTCAGGAGCATAGCCATCAAAGACGAGCCAGTTGTAAATAGTTCCTCCCATAAAGTCACCGGCATTAACCAGCATAACTTCTTCATCTATGGCTTCTTTTTCTTCTTTGATCCGGTTGACTTTATAAGCCAGGCGCGCCATGCCTCCCCTGGCAGGATTTTCTTTTTCCGGGTGATGGTCGATAGCCGTTCCGTGAGGGATTAATGCCGAATGTTCGTCATTAGTGTGTAAAATGCTAAAGTGTATTTGTTTATCTTCCGGCTCAGAGGCTATAGCCCGTGAGATAGAATTGCTGCTAATAGCTGTTAATACGGCAATAATTACTATTGCTATAGTTGTTACCCTTATTATCGCTGCAACTGTATTGAATAAACCGGGGTTCCAGCCGGGAAAATCGCACCCGGCTAACGAGAAAGAAAAAAAGGAATGGACATTTGTTTTTTCTTTGGGAAACATTTCAATCACTCCAATTAAAAGGCCGTTTTGTGTTCATTCCCGGGATACTGATTATTGCCTTTCAAGATTTTTTTTAATGTTTTGCAATACATTTTACCATACCGTGAAATTACTTGCATTTATACAGCTATTCTTTTATTTTGTCCAGTTTTTCTTTGCAAATCTTTTCCCAAAGCCTAATTATTGCCAAAATATCTTTGAAAAGATGAAAGATGATATTTTTAAACTGTCTTTTTGCAGATTATTGAATTTTTGGTTGAGTTTGTTAAAATATAGATTGTTGCTTCCTAAAATTTGCATCTTCGTTTAAAGTTAAATTTCTCATAAAGGAGGTATTAAAATGAGCGCTTTGGGCCGTCATGTTTTGGTAGAATTTTATGGATGCCCCGAAAATGTGCTGGATGATGTAGCCGGTGTCAAGAATAATATGGTGCGGGCTGCAAAAGAAGCCGGCGCAGAAGTTCGTGAGGCTGTGTTTCATGAATTTTCGCCCCAGGGATTAAGCGGCGTAGTTGTTATATCGGAATCCCATCTTACCATTCATACCTGGCCGGAGCTCGGTTATGCAGCCGTAGATATATTTACCTGCGGCGAAACTGTGGATCCCTGGGTTTCTTGTAATTACCTCAAACATCGGTTTTCCGCTGAAAATATGACGGCCAGGGAAATTAAGCGCGGCATTTTTGATTATAATGTAGAACATAAAACTGCGGCAGGTTATTGATTGAAGGCTGCCTAGTGGTCAGTTATGGCCGCTATCTTATACACAGGGGTAATTTCTTGCTTTGCAGTTTGCTAGCATGGAAGGTATTTACCAGGGGAAAAGCCATTTTTTTATACTAAAAAAAGAAAATTTTTTACGTGCTTCCAATTGAAGGAAGAAATTGTAATGGTTGCTTATAATTCCTAATATAGATATAATTAAGTATAATTAATGAAGAAAATCAGTGGTCATGACTAAATAAAAATGATATTAAAGTAGTATCATTTTTATTTATATTAAATATATTTTTTTATCAGCTGCTAAACAAGGGGGTTGGGATGTGGGAATACCGGAATGGAATTGGCTCATAGATTATGCCAGTCCATATCACGGGTATATGTATGGAGTCAAACAACATATTTACAGTGGCAGTACTGCTTTTCAGAGAGTAGATATAGTAGACACTTATGCATTTGGCAGATGTCTTGTTTTGGATGGAAAGATTCAATCATCGGAATTGGATGAATATGTTTATCACGAAATTTTGGTTCATCCTGCTATACTAATACACCCTACACTTCCAAAGGAAGCTTTGATTATGGGAGGTGGCGAGGGGGCTGTTTTGCGTGAATTGTTAAAGTATCCTTCTATCGAAAGCATTGTAATGGTGGATCTAGATAAAGAAGTAGTAGATATCTGCCGTGAAAATCTTCCCGCCTGGCATGAAAACAGTTTTAGCGATAAAAGAGTGGAACTGCTACACATGGACGCCCGTCAATACCTTGAGGAAAATGATCGCTGCTTTGATGTTATTATAAGTGACTTAACAGAGCCGGTTGACGAAGGGCCTTCTTATCTTCTTTTTACCCGAGAATTTTATAACATACTAATTAAAAGGTTAAATCCGGGAGGAGCATTGTCCTTGCAATCCGGTTCTTTAAGTTTGCCCCTTTTGAGTTCCCATGCAGCAGTAAAAAATACCCTGGAATGTTGTTTTAATTTTGTACATACCTATCATACTTTTATTCCTTCATTTGATTCTTCCTGGGGGTTCATCTTGGCCTCGCAGGATAGGGATCCCGGTGAGGTAGTCCCGGCAGAAGTTGACAAGCATCTAGAAAAAAATGGATTAGAGTTGAAATATTATGATGGGGAAACTCACCTGAGCATGTTTTCCATACCTAAAAATATACGGCGGGCCTTGGAAGAGGAACATAGAATCATAGAAGATGATAACCCGGTTATAATTTATTAGAATAAAAAAACAAGTAGATTCTCAATTTGACTCATAGCTAACTAATGGATGGATCAAAATTCATGTTCTTTAATTGAATGTGGATGTAAAGCTAAAGGAGGTATATGCATAAATGACGGAAAAGACACTGGTATTAATTAAACCGGACGGGGTACAGCGTGGATTGGTTGGGGATGTGATATCCAGGCTTGAAAAAAAAGGATTCCAGATGGTAGGTTTAAAGATGCTCTGGATGGATGAAGATATGGCTGCAAGGCATTATGCAGAGCATCGCGATAAAGATTTTTATCCCTCCTTGGAAGAATTTATAACTTCAGGGCCCCTGGTGGCTATGGCCTGGCAGGGGGAAAACGTAATTAGCGGGGTCCGTAATCTAATGGGGCCAACCGACCCCCAAAAGGCGGCGCCGGGGACAATTCGAGGAGACCTGGCTTTATTTGTAAGCAATAACCTGGTGCATGGCTCTGACAGCCCCGAGAGCGCTCAACGTGAACTTGACCTTTTCTTTCATCAGGAAGAAATTTATGAATACGAGCAGATGTCTGCTAAGTGGTTGGGTTATTGAGGCAAGCTTATTGTAGTTGTTTTAAATTAAAAAAAGTAATAAAATGATTGTATCCGGCCTAAGAGGAGAGGGGTAATCAACATAGAGTTTATAAGCGCACCTATATAAACTCATATGTATAAGAATGGGAGTAGGTTTTATGCGGCTGCGAGCAATTTTTGCCATTTCATGGGTAGTATTGATGCTTGCGTTAATTGCTTTTCAGGCAATTCCGGGAGACAATGCCCTATACGCAGATACTGTTGATACGAATGAACCTGGAGAAGAAGTGGTTTATGTCATCCCTATAGAAGATCACGCCATGATCACTGCCGGTACTGCTTCATTCGTGCGCCGTCAAATTGAGGAAGCTGCCCGGGAAGGAGCAAATGCTGTAATTATAGTTTTGGATACCCCCGGTGGGTTGGTAGATGCTACCCTGGAGTTAAATAAAGTTATGCGCGGTACAGATGTTCCGGTAATAGTTTATGTGGCGCCTTCCGGTGCCATTGCGGCTTCTGCCGGAGCATTTTTACTTTTAAGCGGTGATGTGGCGGCCATGTCACCGGGAACTACTGTGGGAGCAGCTGAGCCGGTTTCCATGGCTCCCGAAGGAGAAGGTGAGCCTGCAGATGATAAGACTGCGCAGCTTTTAGCCGGTCATATCCGCAGTATTGCCAGGGAAAGCGGTCGCCCCGAAGATGTGGCGGAAAGATTTGTTACGGAGAACCTGGTATTGGATAACGATGAAGCAGTGGAGAAAGGAATAGCCGATTTGGTATCTGCATCTCTGCAGGAGCTTATGATAGATTTAGAAGGCATGGAAGTGGAAAAAAGAGGCCAAACTATAACCCTGGAAACAGAGGGAGTCCCTCTCCGTAATGTCAGTATGAATCCCAGGGAAAATTTTCAAGATTGGGTAGGTAATCCCCAGATAGCCTTTATTCTTCTTATGCTGGGCATTATGGGTGTTTACACCGGGCTTAGCATGCCGGGGACTTTTGTGCCGGAAATTTTGGGAGGAATAATGCTGGTTATTGGTATTTATGGTATGGGGCTTTTTGATACCAATACCACCGGTATAGTTCTTATGGTCCTGGGAGTGGGATTAATTGTAGGAGAGATATTTACTGCTGGTTTTGGTATATTGGGCATAGGAGGAGCTATTTCGCTTTTAGTGGGATCCATTTTGCTTCCCCTGGAACCCCTGATGGCTCCTGATTGGGTGGAAGCTTTTCGAATAACGGTAATTGGAGTTGTAATCGGAATTTCCATCATTATGTTGGTAGTGGTCCAGCGGGTTATTAGTTCGCGCAGAAATCGGCGCGAGGAAGCTAAATTTTTCTATGGCCCGGAAAAAGGCAAGGTGGTGGATGAAATTCCCCCTTCAGAATCGGGTATGGTGAAAGTTAAGGGGGAACTTTGGAACGCCCGGAATGTGGGGGAAGTGAGTTTGCCCGGCGGCCAGGAAGTTGAGGTAGTTGGCAAAGAAGGATTAATTTTACTGGTTAAATCTTCTACTGATAATGTTTCTGAGCAGTAATATTTGTAATCGGCGCGTCAAAATATCAAAGCTAATTCATGTTACTTTAAAATGGGCCTTGGAAATCTTCTATAAAAAGGTCGGGCAAGTCAAATATCTGGCAAAAAGGAGGTTGATTATTAATGGAAGTCAGTTTGATTGTAGTAATTATTATTCTTGTGTTTCTGGCATCAGCTATTAAAGTTGTGAAGGAGTATGAAAGGTTGGTTATTTTTAGGCTGGGTCACCTCATAGCGCAGAAAGGTCCCGGTGTGGTTATCGTAATTCCCATATTAGACAAGGTAGTCCGGGTATCTCTACGCATCGTTACCCTTGATGTGCCTACCCAGGAAGTTATTACCCGCGATAATGTTACTTGCAGTGTTAATGCAGTAGTTTATTATCGGGTGGTAGATCCTAACAGGTCCGTAGTTAATGTAGAAGAATTTCGTGTAGCTACTGCCCAAATGTCCCAAACTACGCTTCGGAGCGTAGCTGGACAGGCAGAATTAGATGAATTGTTAAGTGAAAGGGATAAACTTAATCAGAAAATCCAGCAGATTTTGGACGAAGCCACCGACAATTGGGGTATTAAAGTTACAGCAGTGGAAATAAAAGACGTGGTTATACCGGAAGCCTTGCAAAAGGCCATTTCCAGGCAAGCTTCTGCAGAACGGGAAAGGCGGGCTATAGTAATTCAAGCCGAGGGAGAAAAGCAAGCTTCGCAAAGATTAACAGAAGCAGCTAAGATACTTTCTTCCCAAGAAGGGGGTATGTTTGTCCGCTTACTACGGTCTTTGCCGGAAGTAGCTTCTCAGCAAGGAAACTTAATTGCTTTTCCCCTGCCCATGGAGTTTAAACATTTATTGGGAGGAATATCTTCTCCGGGTAGCTCAGTTGGTGAAATTTTGAACGGAGGCAGTGAAGATCTTGGTAACATAGACCTCGGCAGTCAAAATAATATCGAATCGGACGAAGAATCGGATGAAGACGAAAGGTAATTGTTAATTTTTTCCTGAGCCAAAGAATAGGAGGGAGGGGAAAAATGAAAACCAAAAGTTTTCCATATAAGACTTCTTTTGTGGTGAACCCTCATTCCGGAGGAGGAAGAGGTGGGAAGACGTGGAATACTATAGAATCTTACTTGCGTGAAAAAGGTGTTAACTACGAAGTTTATTTTAGCGGTGATGATGAGGGAGATGTAACTAAAACGGCAGCGCGGGCAAGTAGAGACGGAGCGGAACTCATTGTAGTCGTTGGCGGAGACGGCACTTTGAAAGAAGCAGTTAATGGCATAGACCTGGAAAAAAATATCCTTGGACTTATCGCAGGGGGGACGGCAAACGGTTTCCGCCGTTCGGTGAGGGTGCCTCATAATGCCATACTTGCTTTGAAAGGCTTGTTTTATTGGCCGGTGATAGAGATGGACCTGGGCAAGGTTAACGACAACATATTTTTAAATGCGGTTGGAGTTGGTTTTGATGCGCAGGTCTCTCAAACGGCCACTGACGATAATTATTGGTTAAAGGGCTATCCGGGCTATGTTTCTGCTTGTTTCCAGCACATTAATTTTCCTCCCCGGGCTGTATCATATCGATTGGACAATAGAGAAGTGCAAACCAAAGAAACTTTTTTAACGGTAGTGGCAAACGGACGTTTTTATGGAGGGCAGCTTTGCATTGCCCCCCAGGCAAAAATTGATGATGGGTTATTGGACTTTGAAATTGTAGATCCCATTAGCAACCCGCGGAAAGTTGTTATGGGAGTACTAACATTTGCCAGAAAATTTACCTGGATGAACGGCATTCATCTAGATAAGGCAAAAGAATTGGTTATCAATTGTGAAGATGATACCATGCCCGTACAAATTGACGGTGAAACCAAAAACATGGAAAAATTTCCTTTAAAATTTCAGGTAATGGAAAAAGCTTTGAAAATAGTTTCACCGTATAATATAAAATTTCCTTATAAATACCTGGGCATGTCAAAATAATAATACTAAAAAAATGTTTGATTGTGTTGTTATCCAGGGGGTTATCTCAGGAAAAGATAGATTAATTACCCATCTATGAGTGTAATATTTGTAGGTGAATTATTTAAATGATAATATTAGGTTAGGGAAGGAAGTAAGACTGTTTATTGCATTTATGGAAAGTATGATGTATACTGTACGAAAAAGCTAAGCTATAGAATATAATAACATTGGGCGAGCGTGGCGGAATCGGCAGACGCGCTAGGTTCAGGACCTAGTGGGCATTCGCCCGTGGGGGTTCAAGTCCCTTCGCTCGCACCAGGCTGGAAGCTTTAATAGCTAAGCTTCCAGCTTTTTAAAATGGTATATTTGTAAGTGATTGATGTAGGGGTTTCCACCCGGAGGGAATATATTTGGATTATTTGAAAGAAAGTAAAAGATGCATGGTTAAGCTATAGTCAGGAAGTTTATTTATAGTAAGGTTAATGAAAAAGGAGGAGCTTGGCTTGAATTACCTAAAAAAATTCAAGTTTTGTTATTGTATAGCTTTAGTTTTATTAATTATAATTATTATAGAACCGGTGGAAGCTGCTAGCAAGCATACAGATGGATATCAAGAAGCCGGTGATCCTTTGGTTGAATTGAATGAAGAAAAAACAGGTATGCCTTCTGCGGATTTTAAATGGTTTTTACAGGAAGGATATGAGAAAGATAAGCCATATAGATTTGAACGTAAATCAGAGATTCCCTTTACAGGTTTAAGCATAGGAATAGGAGGGGAGTCTTCCTCAGATTCCACCGTAGATGAATCTTTAAACCTCGAAGAATATATGATCAAGGTGCGCACTAAAGAAAATAACGGGCAGTATGGAAAATGGCATGAGTTAGTTTTGGATAGCCGGACGGAGGAAAACCCATCCGGTTTGCGCTGGTCTGATTTATATTTAACAAAAGGAGATACTCCTCATACTTCTTTTGAAATATTGTTTAAGCTTCCTGCAAATGAAGAAATTGATCATATAAAGGTTTCAGTAGCCGATGGCTCTTTAGAAAAAGATGACAAACCTAAAAGCAATACAAAGGATGAAGAGTTATCTTTGAATGATGCCACTCTGGCGAGTTCTATCAGGCCTTTGCTGTTTCCCTTATCTACTTCTTATAATAATATGCCTAATATTATCAGGAGAGAAGAGTGGGGAGGAGATTTAAGCAAAGATGAAGATGATGGTAATTACAGAGATCCTTCCGAATATCCCATTATAGACGTATCTCATGCTGTGATCCATCATACTGCTACTGAAAACGAGCCTTCTAACCCCGAGCAGGTTGTCAGAAATATTTGGTATCATCATGCGATTAATAGAGACTGGTGGGATATCGGTTATAACTTTCTTATAGACCATGAAGGTAACATTTATGAAGGCCGGGAAAATTATAACCTGGAATTTCAGGATGTGCAGGGAGCGCATGCCGGCTCGGGGAATAATCAGGCCAGTGTTGGGATTTCATTAATAGGGCAGTTTCAACCGGGTTATAGTGCGATTGATTCCGGCTACCCCACCGGTGAGGCTTTGTCCAGCCTGGAAAAATTAATTGCCTGGCGTTTTAGCCAGTATTCACTAACTCCACTGGGTTCAGCCAGCATAGGAGGTAAAAATAATGTTCCTCGCATATGCGGTCATAGAGATGTAGGCAATACAAGCTGCCCGGGGAATAATTTGTATGATAAATTTTCTGAAATAAGAGATGGTGTGGAACATTTAATGGAACATTTTATTAAAACTGCGGATGTTTCACGTATTCATGGAGATAATCGTTACCGGACTGCAGTGGAAATAAGCCGGGAAGCTTTTTCTAATTCTCAATCGGCAGAGGTGGTGGTATTGGCGCGGGGAGATGACTTTCCCGATGCTCTGGCGGGTAGTCCGTTTGCTTATCACAGTAATGGCCCACTTTTGCTTACCCCTGAGGATAGATTGCATAATGATACTGCTGATGAGATAGAACGTGTTCTGCAGTCTGATGGTACTGTTTATATTTTAGGCGGTGATGCTGCTATTTCTGCGGAAGTTCAAGATGAGATAGAAGAAAACTTTAATCATGAAGTTAAAAGGCTTGCCGGTGATGATCGTTGTGAAACTGCTGTTAAGATAGCGGAAAAGTTTTTGGAAGATAAGGAAGGCAGTTTTCCTGTTTTTATGGCCACGGGAGAGAATTTCCCTGATGCATTAGCTGTGGCCAGTGCTGCTGCCAGTCGGGGGGGCATAATATTGCTTTCCTCTTCTTCGTCACTGGAGGTGAAGGCAGCAGAATTTTTGGTAAGCTATGAGGATGATTTAGAAGAGGTCTATGTTGTGGGAGGTACCTCTGCCCTCAGTGAGAGAGTATATGAACAATGCGGAGCCGGTGAGCGTATTGCGGGGAATAATCGGTGGGAAACTGCGGTGAAGTTGGCGGAAAGGTTCTTTGAGGAACCTTCCGATGTTACCTTTGCCAGTGGTTTAGATTTTCCCGATGCTTTAAGCGGTGGAGCCCATGCGGCTACTCTTGAAGCTCCGGTGGTGCTTACCGGGCTTGATAATCTTTCCGAAGCCGTTATGGCTCATTTAGAAACAAAAAATCCGAATTTACCCGCAGTAAATATATATGGTGGTTCAAATGCTATAAGGGAAAGTGTTTTAGACATAATTTATGCTAAATTGGTAAGAGTATTGTATTAAAAATCAAAATACAAGGAGCTTTCTTATGGTAAAAAAAATAAGTTACACTTTAATTATTTGTGTGGTAGCCCTATTTTTTTCCCTGGCTTTAGGGCATGAGGTTTTATGGACTGAAGAAATTAATGTTTGTTCTTCTAAAACTCCTATAATAGGTGAACCGGAAATTTCTGTTTCTCAAGCGCAAAAATGGGCTCAAAGCAGGGATGCTCACCAGAGGTTTATAGATATTGCGCCAACTTACTGGGAGTATGGCAGGTTAATGGGTATCAGGCCGGAAGTTCTCTATGCGCAGTCAGCCAAGGAAACAGCTTTTGGTAGATATGGCGGCGTCGTGGAGCCTTGTTTTAACAATTGGGCCGGCATCAAAACAGCAGAGGGAGGGCCCTGTGATTGCCCTGACGCTCATGAAAAATTCGACACTCCGGAAGATGGCGTCCGTGGCCATTTTAATCATATTGGAGCTTATGTAGATATTGACCCTGTGGGTGAACCCCATGGAAGATATTATGTAGTATTGACTACCAGTTGGGCCGGGACAATTAAATATGTAGAAGAACTCGGAGGTAGATGGGCTCCGTCTTCAACTTATGGAGAAAGTATTGTTAATGATTTTCTCCGGGGGTTATTAAGAACGGAGGTCCTTGTATCTGTTAAATCAAAGAATCGTATTTTCGGAGAATCGCGCTACCGGACGGCGATGGAGATAAGCCGGGAAGCGTTTCCCAATTCTCAATCGGCGGATGCGGTGGTTTTGGCACGGGGAGATGAATTTTCCGATGCTTTGGCGGGGAGCCCCTTTGCTTATCACAGCAATGGCCCTCTTTTGCTTACCCCTGCGGATAGGTTGCATGATGATACTGCTGCAGAAATAGAACGTGTACTACGGTCTGATGGCACTGTTTATATTTTAGGCGGTGATGCAGCTATTTCTGCGGAGGTTCAATATGAGATAGAAGAAAACTATGATTATGAAGTGAAAAGGCTTGCCGGGAACGATCGTTATGAAACTGCGGTGAAGGTAGGGAAAAAGTTTTTGAAAAAGGAGGAAGGCAATTTTCCTGTTTTTATGGCTACGGGAGAGAATTTTCCTGATGCGTTAGCTGTCTCCAGTGTGGCTGCCAGCGGGGGAGGTATAACTTTGCTGTCTCCTTCTTCCTCTTTGGATGTAAAGACGGAGGAATTTTTGAGAAGCTATAAGGATGATTTAGAGGAGGTCTATGTTGTGGGAGGCGCCTCTGTTCTCAGTGAGGAAGTATATGAAGAATCCGGTGCCGGTGAGCGTATTGCGGGGAATAATCGGTGGGAGACTGCGGTGAATTTAGCGGAAAGGTTTTTTGAGGGGCCTTCTAATGTTACCATTGCCAGTGGTTTAGATTTTCCCGACGCTTTAAGCGGTGGAGCCTATGCGGCTACCCTTGAAGCTCCGATGTTGCTTGCCGGACCTACAGATATGCCCCTGTCAGTGGTTGATTATCTGAATTCATTATCATCAGATTTACTTCCCCATGTATTTATATTTGGTGGCGCAAACGCTATAGGGGAAGAGATTATGAAGCAAATGGAAGAGAAGTAACAAGCGCTGCTTTTTAAAATGTTTGGTTCGTGGATAATTATTAAAATCAAAGGAGGTTGTTGTATGCCTGTTTATGATTTTATTTGTGAGGATTGCCGCCAAACAAAAGAGGTAAGGGCGACTGTTGCAGAAAAAGAAAAAGGGCTAAACGTTGTATGCAATGATTGTGGAAGTACCAAAATGTTCCAGTATTTTGGAAACACCAAAGGTATGCCTTTTTATCCTCTCCATTAATACTTATTTTATTTGTTTGTAGTTGTTCTTCTACTATTATTTCCGAAAAACTTTTGTCCACGAGTTCTTCTTTTTTTAGCCCTATGATGGATTCAAATGCGGGGTTAGCATATAGTATTTTAGTATTTGGTAGTCTTTTACTTCATTTTCCCATTGGTGTCGTCTTGACATATAAATATCCATCTGGCAGCTTTTCCAGTAGTATAGTAATAATTGTTATTTTTCATGTCTTAATTTATTAGAAGAAAAAGGGTTTGTATAATAACACAGAGAAGAGGAATCAACTGATAAGATATTAAAAAATCTATAACTGATGGAAAAATAATTTTTTTCATAACTATAATTGCTCGGGGAAATAAAAGAAACGATAATAGAATTTAAGGGGAGGTTTGACAGTGGCTTACTGCAGTAAATGTAATGAAGAGTTTCCGGATGAAACTTTTTGTCCGACTTGCGGCGTTTCTGATAGTAAACCGGGTGAATTCTCGGCTTCAGAGCCGGGAAGCAAAAAATTTTTTACTTCCTTGTTTGATTTTGACATAAAGGAAATGGTTACCCCCAATGTAATCCGGGTGGTTTTCATCCTGGGGGTTGTGGGCATTGGACTTGCGGCTCTGGCTATAATTATAAGTGCCCTGGGTGCTGCCCTTGGCCCTTATGGCAACTGGGGAAATTTTATTGCTGCCTTGATATTTGCTCCTCTTGGCGCTCTCATCGTTATAATTCTTTTTAGAATATACCTGGAAATTATCTTGTTATTATTTTATATTTACTATGAAGTAAAAGATATTAAAAGAAATATAAACCGTTAAAGATTAACTTAAATGAGTTAATATTAATTTCAGAAGGCCAATTATCAAAAATATAACATGGAATCCTCTCCTTTTGAAATTGGAATATATAATAGCGATTGCAGTGTCAGGGTTAATAAATTGTAGGCTTACGGACAGATTGTGAGAAATGGTTGAAAATTAAACAGCCAGTACTTATGATTAAAGTATGAAAAGAAGAAAAAGAGGTCAAAATTTTACATTATAGTTTTGAATATGAAGATATTATATTAAAAGGAGCTGATAATCATGCCCATTGTTAATTCAGAAGAAATGTTCAAAAAGGCTTATGATGGTGGTTACGCTATTGGAGCATTTAATGTGAATAACATGGAAATTATCCAGGGTATCACCGAGTCGGCCAAGGAATTAAATGCGCCGTTAATTTTGCAAGTTTCGGCGGGAGCTAGGAAGTATGCCAACCACACTTATTTGATGAAGCTGGTGGAAGCAGCCCTGGAAGAAACGAACTTGCCTGTATGCTTACATCTGGATCACGGAGAAAGTTTCGAGATATGCAAAGCGGTTATTGATGGCGGTTTTTCCTCTGTCATGATCGATGGTTCACATTATTCGTTTGAAGAAAATATTGAAATAACCAAAAGGGTAGTAGACTATGCCCATGAAAGGGGTGTAGTAGTGGAAGGAGAGCTGGGGCGCCTGGCCGGTATTGAAGATGCGGTTAATGTTTCTGAAGAAGATGCTTTATTTACTGACCCTGATGAAGTGCAAGAATTTGTGGAAAGAACCGGGGTAGATTCCCTGGCCATAGCTATAGGTACCAGTCACGGGGCTTATAAATTTAAGGGAGAACCAACACTTCGGTTCGATATTCTGGAGGAAATTCAGAAAAGAGTGCCGGGCTTCCCTATAGTGTTACATGGCGCTTCTTCGGTAATGCCTGAGTATGTGGAGAAGATAAACAAATATGGCGGCAATATATCCGGCGCTCAAGGGGTTCCGGAGGATATGTTGAGAAAAGCGTCGCAGATGGCTGTTTGCAAAATAAATATTGATACCGATCTACGGCTTGCATTTACGGCCAAGATCAGAGAGCATATGGGTGAAAATCCCGGCGACTTTGACCCGCGAAAGTATCTTCGCCCCGCTCGAGAGGCTATTAGTGAGGTAGTAAAACATAAAATTATTAATGTTTTAGGCTGCGAAAATAAGGCTTAAAATTTAGGATAATATTTGCAAAAAATGTGCAAAAATCCCCTTTATTACGTATTAATAAAGGGGATTTTTGTGTTTGGTGCTGAAAAATATATCGCTGTGAGCAAAATCTTTTTCGTTAATAAAAAAGTTAATAAAAAAATGATAAAAAACTTTTGTTTTTGCTCAATATGTGTTACGATATTAAAGAAAAGTAACACTAATTAGTTGCTTAAACAATTGTTAATTGATAAGGAGGAATCGACTTGTGTAATGAAATGTCTCCGTGGGAAAAAGTTGTAGATTTTCATGGGCACACATGCCCGGGATTAGCCATGGGTTACCGAGCTGCCCAGGAAGCCCTTAAGCGCTTGGACCAAGAAAGATCAGAAGACGAGGAATTGGTGGCCATAGTAGAAACTGATGCTTGCGGTGCTGATGCTGTGCAAGTGCTCACCGGTTGTACTTTTGGCAAAGGTAATTTTATTTACCGTGACTTGGGAAAACAAGCTTTTACTTTTGGAGTAAGAAGCCGGGATAAAGGGATACGGTGTGTTTTAAAGTATGATGCCCTTAATAATTTAGCGCCACCGGAGTGGGCGGAATTAAGGAAAATAGTTTTTACGGAGGAGGTTTCACCGGAAGAGAAACGCCGGTTTCAGGAACTGCACCAACAGCTCACTGATAAAATGCTTCAGGAACCCCTGGAAAATATTATGGAAGTGCAAACAGTTCCGCTGGATATACCTCCCAAAGCACGCATTTTTGAAACTATTCAGTGTGCTTTTTGTGGAGAAGGAGTTATGGAACCAAGGGCAAGGGTTAAGCAGGGCAAATTTGCTTGCCCGGACTGCATTTAGATTTTTTTAAGTTACCGGGATTTTGAGGCTGCCGGATCCCCTTGAACAAACTATGAAGGAGTGAAGTTTATAATGAAAAACAAACTTGTAATCGGCCTGGCCACATTATTAATTGTTGTTCTGGCAGTTACAGGAATATCCTGTTCAAGTTCGCCTGCGGAAGATACTTCTGCCGAAACCTATATTATCGGCGATGAAGACGGTGATTGGGGTTACCCTACGCCTTATACTTCTTATCCCCGGGGTCCGGGATATCTTCGCCTGTCTTACCTATTTGATACACTGGTATGGAAAGACAGCGAGGGTTTTACTGAGGCCCTGGCCAAAGATTGGTCTTTTGCGGAAGATGAACTTAGCTATACCTTTAGTCTTAGGGAAGGAGTAAATTGGCATGATGGGGAATCTTTTTCTGCCGCAGATGTGGTTTTTACCTACGAGTATTATGAGAAGCATCCCTCGCATTGGGCGCAAATAGAGAAAATTAAAGATATTGAAAAATTGGATGAGCACACAGTTAAAATATACCTGGAAGAACCTTATGCACCTTTTTTGAATAATGTGGCGGGAGTAATGCCTATTCTGCCGCGCCATATATGGGAAGAAGTGGATGAACCGGAAGAATTTACTACTGCGGAAGCAGCGATAGGTACAGGACCCTACGAACTGGAAAAATACCGGAGAGAAGAGGGACTTTATCGTTACGAGGCAAATCCGGAGTATTATCTGGGTGAGCCTCTGGTAGAGCAATTAATGTTCATTAAAGTAAGCGATCCTCATTTGGCATTGCAGCGGGGCGATGTAAATTATGCAATGGTAGAAGCTGAAGCAAAAGAAACTCTGGAAAATGCAGGTTATGAAGTGGTCCAGGGGGAGCACGACTTTAACCTGAAACTTATGTTTAACCATACCCGGGAGCCTTTTGACCAATTAGAATTTCGACAGGCGGTAGCGCGGGCAATAGACCTGGAGAACCTGGTGGAAAGAGCTTTGCGTGGCCACGGAATTCCCGGAAGCCCGGGCATGATTTCCCCTGACAGCTATTGGTTTGCCGGTGAAGATGCTCTTCCGGACTATGAGCAAAATATGGAAAAAGCTCGCCGTATGATTGAAGAAATGGGCTATTCCTTCCGGGGTGAAGAATTCGAAGATGAAGATGGAGAGCCCTTGTCCTTGGAGCTTTTAACTGCGGCGGATTATTCCCGGGAAGCCGAAATAGTGGCCGGGCAACTGGAAGAGTTAGGGCTTAAGATAGAAACCAGGAGTGCCGAAAGAAACGTGGTTGATAATCGTATAAGGGATTGGAATTATGACATGGCTATTACTGCTCATGGCGGCCTGGGAGGAGATCCGGAAATATTTTGGAGGTTTATGTTAGGGAAAGCTTCTCCCCATTTGAATACCCGTTATGATTATCCTCCCCTTAAAGAAGCGCTGCAAAGCCAGGCCAGGGAGATGGATTTATCAAAAAGGAAAGAACTTGCAGAAGAGATGCAGCGCATTTTTGCCGAAGAAATACCTTCCTACACCTTACATTACCCTACCTGGTATTTTGCTTATGACGAGACGGTGGATTGGTTTTTTACCAGGGACGGAATAGGTGTGGGCACCCCCCTCCCCTTGAATAAGATGGCTTTGGTAGATGAGGGGTAGAAGCTTTAAATTACAGTTAAATTCCGGAAAAATAAATAAAAGCTGAATAACCGGTAGACCTCGGAAGAAAGGAGATTTGCGGAGTTGAGAAGACGTATCGGAGATTATGCCCTGGCTCTGCTAATTATACTCATATTGAACTTTATTATTCCCCGTCTCATGCCCGGGGATCCCCTTTCGGCTATGTACGGAGGCGCGCTGGTGGAGATGACTCCGCAGATGGAATCTTACCTGCTGGAAAGATACGGCCTGGATAAGCCAATAGGGGAACAATTTGTGGTTTACTTTTCAAACCTTTTCCAAGGAGATTTGGGTTATTCCTACTATTTCCGCGCTCCTGTTTCCCAGGTGCTCTTAGGTGCTCTGCCCTGGACGCTTATGCTGGTTGTTACTTCCCTTTTAGTTTCGGGGGTGCTGGGCATCATTTGGGGAGTGGAATCTGCCTGGAGGCGGGGATTGAAATTTGATCGGGTTTCCATGGTGCTGGTTATGTTACTAAACGGTATGCCGGGATTTGTATTGGGCATTTTGCTCTTGCTATTATTGGGTTTTTTTCTGCCTTTATTTCCTATCTCCGGGGGAGCTTCCCCGCACATGGATTATACCGGATTGGCCCGCCTGGCGGATATTTCCCGGCACCTTTTTTTACCTGCTTTAACTTTAACCCTGGGGCAGCTGCCGCGGAATTTTTTGCTTATGAGGAGTGCCCTCATTAATGTAAAAGGGAAACCTTATGTTTTTACAGCCAGGAGCAAAGGCTTAAGAGACCGCTTGGTTCGCTACAGGCATGCAGCTAGAGGGGCTTTGTCTCCGGTTATTACCCGTTTGGGAATGAGTGTGGGGTTGTTGTTTACCGGGGTGCTCTTTGTAGAAATTGTTTTTGCTTATCCCGGATTAGGGCACCTGTTTTACGTGGCTGTGCAGTATCATGATTATCCTACCATACATGGTTGTTTGCTCTTGATCACCGTCTGTGTGTTACTTTTTAACTTTTTGGCTGATTGGGGTTCTCAAAAAATTGATCCCAGATTGAGGGAAAAAGATGCACGTCAATTATTGGAACGAACTTAAGAAAGACTGCATGGGCCGCAAAGGCCTCTATATGATCGGTTTGCTGGCAGTAGCAGCTGTTGGTGCTGCCTGGCTGGCACCCTATGATCCTTTTGCTTACGTTGCTGAGCCGTTGAGTTCTCCCTCTTTATCTCACTTGCTGGGCACTAATGAAGTAGGGCAGGACATTTTTAGCGAACTGCTTTACGGTGCTCGCACCACTTTAATGGTGGGCACCCTGTCTGCTTTATTTGCTACCCTGATCAGTCTTTGTATAGGGTTAATAGCCGGTATTTTCCGGGGCTGGGCAGAGCGTTTGATCCTGCGCCTGGTGGATGTCATGCTGGTAATTCCCATATTCCTGGTAGTGCTTTTGGTGGCGGCGTATGTGCAACCGGGGGAATTTACCTTGGTAGCATTGTTTTCCCTCCTGTTTTGGCCCCCGGGTGCCCGCATAATATGGGCGCAGGTTCTTACTTTAAGAGGACAGGGGCATATAGCCGCTGCCCGGCATTTTGGCGCCGGCAATAGTTATGTGGCTGCCCGTCACCTGGTCCCCGAGCTTTACCCCCTTTTGGCGGTTAATTTTGTCCAGATGGTGCGCCGGGCTGTATTTATGGAGGCCGGAATGGCTTTTTTGGGTATATTTGATCCTACTCAGAAAAGCTGGGGGCTGATGTTGCATTATGCCCGGGAATTTATGTTTACCGAGGCCTGGTTGTGGTGGTTACTACCGCCGGCGCTGGCTATATCTTTTACTATTATTGCTTTTGCCCTGGTGGGTTACGCTTTGGAATCTGCTCTGGATCCGCGTTTGAGGAGGCCGACTTATGCTGGAGATTAGTGACTTAACCGTAAAAGTTCCCACCTCTCATGGAAACTTGCCTGTTTTGAACGGGGTGAACTTGTCCGTGAAGAAAGGCGAGAGATGGGGGATAGTGGGCGAATCCGGTTCGGGAAAAAGCACCCTGGCGCTTACAGTTATGGGAATGTCTGCAGGCAGAGTGACAGGCTCGGTTAAATTCAGGGGTGAAGAGTTATTGCATAAATCATCACGGGAGTGGGAAAAGGTGCGGGGATCTTCCATTTCCATGGTCAGGCAGCAGTCCGGAGAGATGCTCACTCCTATGATTCCCCTGATTGATCAGGTTATGGAACCTTCCCTGAAAGAACTTCCCCACCAAAAAGAAGAAGCTTATCAGAGAGCTGCCCGGCTTTTAAGCCGTGTTGGGTTGGGGGAATCATTCTTTTATCGATATCCCTTCACCCTCAGCGGAGGTGAAGTACAAAAAGCCTTGTTGGCTATGGCCCTGGTTACGGATCCGGAACTTCTTATTCTTGACGAACCCGTATCCTCCCTGGATGCCCTTACCAAGTCGGAAATTCTCGATTTATTGGAAGAATTAAGCGAGGAAAGGACAGTGCTGGTCATTTCTCATGATCTATCAGCTGTGGCCAGGCTGGCTTCTCAGACTGCGGTCCTTTATTGCGGTTCTATCCTGGAACAAGCGCCTACTAGTTCTTTTTTGCAAACCCCTCTTCATCCCTATACCCGTTCCCTGGTGCGTGCCTATCCGACTCTTGATGGCCCCAGGGAATTGCAGGGTATTCGCGGAGAATTTCCTTCTTTAAGCGAACGTCCGGGCGGATGCCCTTTTCATCCTCGCTGTACTCAGTCTTTAGAAGTTTGTGTTCGGGAACACCCTCAACCTGCTCCTGCTGAAGTTAATTCCGGGTGGTATCTGTCTTGCCACCGGGGAGGGGTGATTGAGATTCTTCGCGGGAAGGGGTTAATCCAGCGATACAGCCTGAATGGTTATAACGGCGTATCCGAAAGCGGCGGATCGTCTTATCTGGAGGCGGTGAGCGGTGTAAATATAAATTTAAGAGAAGGAGAAGTTTATGCCCTGGTGGGAGAAAGCGGATCTGGGAAAAGTACTCTGGGGCGTATCCTGGCCGGTGTAGATCCCCCTTTTCGAGGGGAAGTGTTTTTTCAGGGGACAGAACTCCGGCGCTTCAAGGGCAGAGCAAAGAAAGAATTAAGCCGGGATTTGCAAATGCTCTTTCAGAATGCCGGCGAAGCTCTAAGTCACCGTTTGACGGTATCAGAGTTGGTAGCTGAACCCCTGATTATTCAAAAAATAGGAGATGAACAAAGCCGGCGGGAAGCTGTTTGCCGCTCTTTGGAATGGGTGGAATTGCCTACTAATGACCACTTTCTAAATGAATATCCCCATCACCTGAGTGGGGGAGAATTACAGCGGGTAGCATTAGCCCGGGCTTTGGTTTTGGAGCCCCGCTTGCTCGTTGCTGATGAGCCCAGCGCTTCACTGGATGCAAGTGTTCAGGCCAAAGTGATTAAGCTTCTGTTGCATCTGCAGAACGAAAGAGGTTTTGCCCTTTTCCTGATTACTCATGACCTGGCATTGGCCGCCAGAGCCGGAGATCGAGTCGGTGTAATGCAGGCCGGCCGCATTGTTGAAGAAACTACCCCTTCCAGGATAATTCATCAACCCGAGCACTCTTATACCCAATCGCTGCTGAACTCTGGTTTTACCTTGTTTAATTTCTAATTAAAGGGATAAACAAGCTGACTTAGGGTAAAAAAATAAAGCACTCTGGCGCAGACTCCTAAATGAGAGAGGGAAGTAATAGAACCGGGCAAATTACCGGCAACCGTTTTATTAAAAAAATGCGGGAAGCATTACCGAGAAAATCAGGGTTATCACTATGATAAGCCCAATAATAGCTAAAACCCTATCCAAACGTTCTTTCTTGCTAAAAAATTTGAAACAGACTTCACACAGCTGCTTGCGGCGATAAATAAAAGGTAATGCCATGTAATCTGTGGAAATGCCATCTCGAACCACTTTGGAATGTGCTTCTGTTTCTATTAATTCTTTTCCGCAGTGGTTACAGCGGCCGCTGTTTTTGTTGTGGTGATTTTCAGATTCTTTCTGTTCATTTTTTGCAGTAAACATTAATATACCATCCATCCTGGAGGCATATTTTTTGTCCTTTCCAAATATAAAAAACCAAAAATTAATTTTTATTAATTTTTGACTTAAGCCTCCATATTATTACAGCCGCTCATTTCAGCTTAAGTTTAATTTTTATTGGTAGTTTTGTCAAATCTATGCCATCCTGCTATATTTAATGGTACGCTGTGTGTTAACTTGTTAACTTATTCATAATTTAGAAGCTTGGTAGAAAGAAAGGAGGAGTGGCGATTCCTCTTCCACTTATGCTATCGCTTAAAAGTGGGAGTATCTTCGCTTAAAACAGGATGAACAAGGAAAAAGAAAATCTTGAATCGGGACCTCGCTATGCAAGCATATCACATTGCAGAAATTATGAGCAAAATACTGTGGATGAGGCTTTAAAGGAAACATTACATTATTATGGAGGGATTGAAAATTATGTAAGCCCTGGTTCCCGGGTTCTTATTAAGCCTAACTTATTGGCTCCCGCTCCCTCTGCAGATGCTGTGACCACTCACCCGGCGGTGGTACAAGCAGTAATTGAAGCTGTGCAGAATGCAGGAGGAAAAGCTTACATAGGCGATAGCTCTATGCACGGCAGTTTACAAAAAGTGGCAGAAGTAAGCGGTATAACGGAGGTAGTTCAAAATACGGGAGCTGAAATGATGCCTCTGATAGAAAAAAAATTCCTTACCTGGGAAGGAGCGCATACCTGTCCTACATTTGCCGTTTCAGCGGAAGCCATGGAAATGGATCTTATTATCAATATAGCCAAACTAAAGACCCACACCCTCACCGGGCTGACAGCTGCAGTGAAAAATTGTTATGGCCTGATTGCGGGTAATTATAAGAGGTATTATCATCTCCGTCATCCCGGGGTTGGTGATTTTGGCCATATGCTCCTTGATTTATACCTGAATATAAAACCCTCCCTTTCCCTTGTAGATGCAGTGGTGGCTATGGAAGGCTTAGGGCCGCGAAGCGGGCGTCCTCGTACTTTAGGTGCTCTTCTGGCTTCACCGGATGCCCTGGCGCTTGATGCTGCTTGTGCCCGTATGGTCGGTTATGTTCCGGGTGAAGTTTCGGTTTTGGAAGCGGCAGTAAAACGGGGATATTTAAAGAAGGATCTTTCTGATGTAGAAATATCCGGCCCGTTTCAGGAACTGCGCTTGCAGGATTTTGATAAGGGCGCTTCCGGGCGTGGTTGGTCTTTTCTGTGGAGATATATGCCCGCCCGCCTGCGGGAAATACGCGAATTGTATCGCCCCTGGCCTCATATTGGCAGTCGGTGCACTCATTGTAAAACCTGCCTGGATCATTGCCCCGTGGGGTGTATAATTAGTCAACCCGCTTCCACCTGCATGGAAGATTCCAAAAATTTAAAAGACAGGGCAAATAAAAATGGAAACGATGCAGGGCAGGAACTTTTATTTATAGATCATTCTTCGTGTATCCGCTGTTATTGTTGCCAGGAGGTCTGCCCACATAATGCTGTGGAATTAAAGCGTAAGAAAATGTAAAATTTCAGGCGTGGTCAAAAATTAATTTGAGCTTCTCTAAAGTATAACTGCATTATGGATTAACTATAAATAATTTCAAACCATTTAGGGAAACATGGTAAAATTTGTTGGTTATTATCAGGAAAATACAAAAATGAAAGAAAAAAAAGGGAAACTTTCCAATATCCTTGTATAGAGACAGGCAGTACGGTATACTACTGATTATGTTAGTAAAATAAAGAGTAACTAATCGAACCGGGATAAGACTTGAAAAATAAAAAAGAAAAATATAAAAATGGCTTAAATAGCAGATGCCATGGAGATGTAAAGGAGGTGTAGTTATGGCTACAGCACGGAAAAAAGTGGAGTTGTATGATACCACATTGCGGGATGGTGCCCAACGGGAAGGTATATCCCTTTCAGTTAAAGATAAGCTTAAAATTGCGGAAAAACTTGATGAATTGGGGGTCGATTATATTGAAGGGGGCTGGCCGGGTTCCAATCCCAAGGATATAGAATTTTTTGAAGCGGTAAAAGAAATGAAATTTGAAAACTGCCGGATTACTGCTTTTGGCAGTACCCGCAAACCTGGCATTAAAGTTGATGAAGATAAAAATATAGCTGCTATCGCGGCAGCTGATACAGCCACAGTGACGATCTTTGGGAAGAGCTGGGATTTCCAGGTTACTAATGCCCTGGAAACCGATCTGAATGAAAACCTGGAGATGATCGGTGATACCATAGAATATTTCAAGGGACTGGATAAGCAGGTAATATTTGATGCTGAACATTTTTTTGACGGTTACAAACAAAATCCCGAATATGCCCTGAAAACCCTTGAAGTGGCTGCAGAAAACGGAGCCGACCTCATAGTGCTGTGTGATACCAATGGAGGAATCATGCCCTGGGAAATGCAGAGCATCGTTAAGGAAGTTAAAAAAACAATCACTTCCCCTTTGGGGATTCATGTCCATAATGACGGAGGAATGGCTGTGGCTAATTCTACCATGGCGGTGCGTGAGGGAATAAGGCATGTGCAGGGTACTATCAATGGCTATGGGGAAAGATGCGGCAATGCTAATTTATGCACTATCATCCCTACCCTGAAGTTCAAGCTTAAAATGAATGTGCTTTCCAAGAGCAAACTCAAAAAACTAACCGACATTTCTCATTATGTGGCGGAATTATGTAACATGATACCTTCTGAAGACCAGCCTTATGTGGGCTTTAATGCTTTTGCCCACAAGGGTGGTGTGCATGTAGACGCTGTAAGTAAAGCTCCTGAAACTTATGAGCACCTTAAGCCTGAATTAATTGGAAACCGCCGGCGTATACTTGTATCAGAGCTTGGGGGCAAAAGTAATGTTCTTTTCAAAGCACGCCAAAATAACATTGAGCTTTTGAAAGAAACTCCGGAAACCCAAAGGATTGTAGAGAGAATTAAGGAAATGGAGCACCAGGGGTACCAATTTGAAGCAGCAGAAGGTTCCTTTGAGCTTATGGTCTGGAAGGTTATGAATGCATACCGGAGCTTGTTTAACTTGGAAGGTTTTAGGGTTATTGTAGAGAAAAACGGAGATGGGGAAGCTCTTTGTGAAGCTACCATCAAAGTTTCTGTGGGTGATAAGAAAATTCACACTGCCGCCGAAGGCAACGGGCCTGTTAATGCTCTGGACCATGCCCTGCGCAAAGCAATGGAGGAAGTATACCCGGAAATGAAGAACATCAAACTTGTGGACTACAAAGTAAGGGTTTTGGAAGCGCGAGATGGCACCGGTGCTCAGGTAAGAGTTTTATTGGAGTCTAAGAACGATGAAATAGCCTGGAGTACGGTGGGTGTTTCCGCAAATATAATTGAAGCAAGTTGGATGGCATTGGTGGACAGTATTGAATATGGTTTGCTTTGTAAAGAAATGCCGTCAGTTTTTAAAAATAACAAAATCCTAAATTTAATTAAAGAAGAATCTTAGAATAAATTAAAGAGGTGCTAAATAATCTGGAAATATTTGGGAGTGAATAAAACTTGAACCCCCAATATATAAAGAATAAAAAACTATTGGTGTTAATTAAGGAAACAAAAGGAACTAACTTTAGTTTAGGATAGGGAGGTCTTATTTTGCACACGAAACTAATGCACAGGGCAACCGGTATCGGAAGTTTACCCCACCAATCTGTAGACGAAGGCATAAATTTAATTAAAGAAAATCTGCAGTATATTCCCCACTGGCCTCAACTGCCCCGCAGAAACCCTCGCGAGGGCATTGTGAGGCAGTATCTTGCTCCCCTTGTCCAGGCAGGGTTAGTTACTTCGGAAGAGGAAGATGACGGGAAGCCTTACTTTCGTACAGATGCCCCCGACTGGGATGAACGGGTGCTTAATTATTATGAGACGCTGGTAGAGGTGGAAGAAAACAATTTTACAGAGTCAAACGTTGGTGAAATGTTTGCTTTTCCCGCTGATACGGCGGAAGGTTTTTATGCTTTTTTGCAGGAAAACTGGGAAGCCTCGGAAGTGGAAGTAATTAAGGGGCAAGTAAGCGGGCCTTTGGTAATAGGCTTACAGGTAACAGACCCTGCCGGAAGTGCCGCTTTTTATAATGATCAGCTGCGGGAAATACTGGTTAAAACCCTTACTTACCAATCTTGCTGGCAACTGCAGAAGTTGGCTGCTTTTCAAAAGCCGGTTCTTATTTTTATTGATGATCCTGCTATTTATGGCTATGGAACTTCCACTTATGTAGGATTAAGCAGGGAATTTATCCAGCAAAGCGTGCAGGAGATGGTGACCGGGATAAAAAATGCCGGGGGGGTGTCCGGTGTGCATTGCTGTGCCGGAGTAGACTGGTCTTTATTGTTTGATTTGCCTTTGGATGTGGTTAATTTTGACGCTTATGGCTATTTTTCTTCCATGCTTGTCTACACTGATCAATTGAAAGATTTCCTGCAGAGAGGCGGTATCCTTTCCTGGGGAATAGTCCCTACTTCGCAAGAAATTGAGGAAGAAAATGCGGAATCACTTATGGCTAAATTGAGAGAGGGCATAGACACACTGGTTTCGCATGGCGTGGAGCGCCGGTTGTTGGAAGAGCAGTTAATGGTTACGCCAAGTTGCGGCGCGGGTACTCTTACGGAAGCTCAGGCGGAGAAAGTATACCGTTTGTTGCGGGAGGTAGAGCAAAACCTGTAATTCCGGTTAAACGGGAGAAAGGGTGACTTCTATGGAAGTGGATGCAATACTCAAGGAGTTGACGGAAGCCAGTGGAGTTGCCGGTGCAGAGAACTCAGCGGCGGAGGTGGCTGCGAAACATATAGAACCTTATGTCCACCAGATTAAAAGAGATTTGTTAGGCAACCTGGTAGCCTATAAAAAAGGAGCTTCTCGCCGCTCATCCCGTAAAAGGCAAAAAGTTTTTGTTTCTGCGCACCTGGATGAAATCGGCCTCATGGTAAATGAAATAAGTGAACACGGGTTTATAAGGTTTACCCCTATCGGTGGATTTGACCCGCGAACTTTGTGGGGGCAGACGGTGATAGTACATGGGAAAAAAGATTTAATTGGTGTTATCGGACCCAAATCACCCCACCTGGTAACTTCTACAGAAATACAAAAAGAAATGCGCATAGAAGACATGCATGTTGATGTAGCACTGCCGGTGGAACAAACTCGAGAAATCGTGCGTGTAGGCGATATTATTTCTATTCACCGCAATTTGAGACAGATGAAAGATTCTTCTTGTCTAACCGGTAAGGCTTTGGATGATCGGGCAGGTGTGATGTGCTTAATTTATGCTGCCAGCGAACTTCAACGCCTTGTCCACCAGGCGGATGTTTATTTTGTGGGAACGGTGCAGGAAGAAGTAGGAGCCAGGGGGGCAGTTACTTCAACTTATGAAATTATGCCTGATATTGGGGTGGCAGTGGATGTTTGCCATGGGAACATGCCCGGCGTAGACCAGGAAGATACTGCGGAATTAGGTAAAGGCCCTGCTATTGCAGTGGGCCCTAATATCCATCAGGTATTGAGTGATAAATTACAAAAACTCGCCGAAGAATCTCGTATTCCTTATGTTTTGGAACCCTCGCCCGGAGCTACCCCTACCGATGCCCGTTCTATACAGGTAAGCAGGGAAGGCGTTCCCTGCGCCCTGCTTTCTATTCCGTTGCGATATATGCATACGCCGGTAGAAATGGTGCATGCTCAAGATATTTATTTGGCGGGAAGCTTGCTGGCTTATTTTATTACCGAAGTTAATGAAAATTTCCTCGGGGAAGTTTGCAGTTATGAGTGATTAATTTCTTTGGAAAAGCGTGGCGGAAGTAAGGGATGTTCCTATTATTTGTTGGAGAGCACTTGCAGAAAAGAAATCTGTTTAGATATGGCGGTGGCTATATCGAATAATCGGGAGGCCAGGTAAGATGTTTTTAGAAGAGCTTTCAGGTATTCCCGGAGTTTCCGGTAATGAAAATGAGGTTAGAAAATATATTCGGGAAGCTCTACCTTCTCGAGTTAAGGCAGATACTGACTATATGGGCAATTTGCTGGCAGGCAAGGGCTTCAAGGGAAATCGTTCTGCTCCCCCTGCAAAAATCCCCCGTATCATGCTGGCTGCTCATATGGATGAAGTAGGACTTTTGATCAGCTCCATAGAAAAAACAGGGCATCTACGCTTTAAAAAAGTAGGGGGTATTGATGATAGAGTGTTGGTGGCCAAAAACGTCCTGGTGGGAAAAGGTCGTGTGCCGGGTGTTATCGGCGCTAAAGCTGTTCATCTGCAGAGAGAGGATGAACGCAAGCGACCTTATGAAGTTAAAAACCTCTTTATAGATATCGGAGCCAAAGGAAAAGAAGAAGCGGAAAAATTGGTACAAATCGGGGATTATGTTTCTTTCGAGTCTGCTTTTACAAGTTTGGGCGATAATTGCTACATGGGTAAAGCTTTTGACGATCGGGTGGGTTGTGCTATCCTGTTGGAACTGCTGCATGATCATCAGAAAGGCCTTCCCCCTTTTCAGGCGGCTTTCACTGTGCAGGAAGAGGTAGGCTTTCGGGGGGCCAGGACAGCCGCTTATGCGTTAAACCCTGAAATAGCCCTTGTAATTGAAGGAACGGCGGCTTCCGATGTGCCGGAATCAAAAGATCACGAGTATTCTACTACTTTAGGGCAGGGTCCCGCTATCACCTTCATGGATCAATCGGTGATGGTGGATCGAGAGCTTATGCAAAAACTGGTGAAGACGGCGGAGCAAAACAAAATTCCCTTTCAGTTTCGCAGGTTTACCGGTGGTTTTACCGATGCCGGGGCCATATCTTTAGCCCGGGAAGGAACACGCACTGCCGTGATATCAGTTCCCTGCCGGTATATTCATTCACCCTTTTCTATTCTTAAAGAAAGTGATTATCGGCATACCCTGGAGCTCGTCCGCGCATTCCTCAAATCTTTCGTAGTTTGAAAGAAACTAAGTGGCTGGCTTAAAAAATATAGGCTTAAAAATATAAATTGGAAGGAGTCTGTTTCTTAGCCATGCAAAAATTAATTAGTAAATTTACGGGAACCTTTGGGCCTTCCGGTCTTGAAGATGATATCCGCCGAGTTATTTATGAAGAAGTTAAAGACTATGCCGATGAAGTATTTACAGATCCATTAGGCAACCTGGTGGCAGTAAGGAAAGGGAAAGATCCCCGCCTAATGTTGGCAGCCCATATGGATGAAATTGGTTTGATCATCACCCATATTGATGAAAAAGGTTTTTTGCGCATATCCTCGGTAGGGGGCGTAGCTTTTTATCAGTTGATAGGCCAGCGATTTATATTTGCAAACGGAACTGTAGGAACAGTGTACCATGAGAAGGTAGATAGTTTTAAGGAGTTAACCTGGTCAAAACTATACCTGGATATTGGAGCTTCCAGCAAAGAGGAAGCTGCGGCGAAAGTTTCTCTGGGTGATATGGCTGTTTTTCACCATTCCTTTGTAGATCTGGGTAAAAGATACCTTGCCAAGGCCATGGACAATCGTATTGGATGTGTTGTCCTGGTGGAATTGTTAAAACGTCTCTACGGGCAAAAAGTTTCCCGGGAACTGGTTTTCGTTTTCACCGTGCAAGAAGAAGTGGGGTTAAGAGGCGCCAAAAGTGCAGCTTACAGTTTGGCTCCTCATTATGCTGTGGCTGTGGATGTTACCCGGGTAGGGGATATGCCGGAAGCGCCGCGCATGGATGTATCTTTAGGAAAAGGACCTGCGGTTAAAGTAAAAGATTCTTCAGTAATTTGTCATCCCCGGGTGCGGCGTCTGATGATAGAAACGGCGGAAAAGAATAAAATAGATTACCAGTTAGAAGTTTTAGAAAGGGGCGGTACGGATGCCGGTTCTATACACATAAGCCGTGAAGGAGTGCCTTCCGGAGTAATGTCCATCCCCTGCCGTTATGTTCATACAGCTTCTGAAATGGTTGATGGCGGCGATGTGGAGAATGGTGTGAACCTTATGGAAAAAGTTTGTCTCTCCCCCGAATGGACTTCAATGAGACAGTAAATGAGGAGTATGTTTTCCGGCTCATAAAATTTAGGTAAAAAAAGTAAATGAAAATTATTGACGGGGGTGGAAAAATTAAGTTAAAATGTTACTGTCGGCAGCTGGTAAGCGTTGAACAAGTACAGACTTAAAAAACTTACTCTGCTTGGAACCATATTTGGACCGGGACGGAGGGTACTGAAATGATTAAAGTTATTTTTTCTAACAAAGTGTACCTTGCCCCTGGGGTAAGGTATTTTTACTTTAAGGAACAACAGGGGCAATCGGCAAGAGCCGCCGCTGTGAAGAGAGGTTTGGGCGCATGGTAATGGAGCGTATTGGTATTGTAGGCGCGGGAAATGTAGGGGTGGCTTTGGCCCTGGCCCTGAAACGCAATGGTTATACTCTCACAGGCCTTTGCTGTCGGACTAAGGAATCTGCCCAACATTCTGCTGCAAAACTTGCCACCGAGCAATTTACTGATCCGGTTGAAATTACTCGCCGGGCAGACATAATATTTATTACTACCCCGGACAGTTTTATAGAGGAAGTTTGTCAACAAATTGCTTCAAGGGAGGGCTTTTCCAAAGGACAGGTTGTTTTACACACCAGCGGGGCGCATACCTCTCACCTTTTGGAAAGTGCCCGGGAAGCCGGGGCATATGTCCTTTCCATGCATCCCTTACAGACATTTCCCAGTGCAGAGACGGGCTTACAAAACCTTCCCGGCACATATTTTACCATGGAAGGGGATGAAGAAGCCCTGCAGGTGGGGCAAAAGCTTGTGGTTGCCCTTGAAGGTAATGCCCTGACTATTTCTACGGAGATGAAGCCGTTGTATCATGCTGCAGCGTGTGTGTCTTGTAATTATTTTGTTGCTCTCCTGGATATGGGGTTAAAAATGATGGAGACTTCCGGGGTGCCGCGCGATGAAGCTTTGTCGGCGTTAATGCCTCTTATCGAGGGAACCCTTGCTAATGTTAAAAGGGTAGGAGTGCCCCGGGCATTGACCGGCCCTATTGACCGGGGAGATGCAGATACAATTGGCAGTCATATAGAACGGATTAAAAAGGAAATGCCCCAATTACTGGAAGTTTATCGCCGGTTGGGAAATTATACAGCTTTAGTGGCCAATGAAAAAGGAACTTTATCGGCAGAAGGCAGGCATAAGATAACGAAAGCTTTAGAAACAGAGTAGTATTTATTTAACCTAAATGGGGAGGGTAACCAAATGCCTGAAAGTAAAACTTCGATTTTAGACCTCAAAGAGAAGAAAAGCAGCGGGGAAAAAATCACCATGCTTACGGCGTATGATTATCCCACTGCCGAACTGGTTGATCAGGCGGATGTAGATATAATTCTGGTAGGTGATTCGCTGGGCATGGTAGTTTTGGGTTACCAGAATACATTGGCGGTAACCCTGGAAGATATGATTCATCACGGACGAGCTGTAGTGCGTGGAGTTGAGAAGGCCATGGTCATTATTGATATGCCTTTTATGACTTACCAGATTACCAGAGAAAAGGCAATGGAAAATGTGAAAAAAGCAATCCAGGAGACCGGCGCGGATGCTGTCAAATTAGAAGGTGGTGTGGAAATAATTGATGCGGTCCGGGGAATAACCGAAGCCGGAATACCCGTGCTGGGACATCTGGGATTGACCCCCCAATCTGTGGGGCAAATGGGGGGATTCAAGGTTCAGGGAAAAGACATTCAAACGGCTTTAAAAATGGTTGATGACGCCAGGAAGCTGGAAGAAGCGGGTGCTTTCGGAGTTGTATTGGAATGTGTCCCCTGGTTGTTGGCGGGGTTGATTACCCGTTCTATCGGCATTCCCACCATAGGCATCGGAGCAGGAGAACAGTGTGACGGGCAGGTTTTAGTTTATCATGATGTGATGGGCTTGACTACCGGCAAACGCCCGAAGTTTGTTAAGGAATATGCCAATGCCCGGGCGGAAATGGAAAAAGGAATTCAGAGTTATATTCAAGAAGTAAAAGAAGGCAAATTTCCGGCTGAAGAACACCGCTTTGAAATGCCGGAAGATATTTTTGAAAAAATTAAAGAAGCGCTGAAGGAATAGCTTTTCATCACAAAATATGATAATTGAAATTTTTGGGTGATATAGTGGAGATGAAGTTAATACGGGATTTAACAGAACTAAAAAATGAAGTAAAGGGGGTAAAATCAGAAGGCCAAAGCATAGGTTTAGTCCCTACTATGGGGTTTTTACACGAAGGGCATCTTTCTCTCCTGCGGGAGGCGAGAAAACAAACAGATTATGTGGTAATGAGCATATTTGTAAACCCAATTCAATTTGGGCGGGGAGAAGATTATGAGGATTATCCGCAAGATTTAGAGGGTGACCGGAAAAAAGCGGCAGAGGAAGGGTGCGATCTCATTTTTTATCCGGAGGTGAGGGCTATGTACCCTCCGGATTATCTCACCTATGTTAATGTAGAAGAAATTACGGAAGTTTTGTGCGGCGCTTCCAGGCCCGTTCATTTTAGGGGGGTTACCACGGTGGTAAACAAGCTGTTTAACCTGGTTGAGCCCGACAAAGCATACTTTGGGCAGAAAGATGCCCAGCAGGCGTTGGTGATAAAAAAAATGACTGAAGATCTTAATATGAATGTAGAAATAGTCGTTTGCCCTACAGTAAGGGAAGATGATGGAGTGGCTATGAGTTCTCGCAATAAGTACTTGCATCCGGAAGAAAGGAAAGCTGCCCGGATTATTTATTCAACTCTCCTTGCTGCCCGGGAAAAAATCATTGCCGGGGAAAGAAATGCCGAGGTTCTACGCAAGTTTATGTGGCAAAACTTGTCTCAAGAACCGTTAGCTGCTCCCGATTATGTTGAAATAGTGGATAAAAAGAAATTGCAAAAAGTAGATCAAATTCAAGAGCCGGTTTTGCTGGCGTTGGCGGTAAAATTTGGTCAGGCCAGGCTTATTGACAATTTACTAGTGGAGGTGTGATGGAGTGTTAAGGTTCATGTGTAAATCAAAAATTCACGTGGCCACGGTAACAGGGGCTAATTTAAACTATGTGGGCAGTATTACAATTGATTCTTCCCTCATGGAAGCGGCAGACATTTTACCTTATGAAAAGGTGCAGGTGGTCAACAATAATAACGGCTCCCGGTTAGAGACTTACGTTATTGCCGGCCCAGCCGGCGAAGGAGACGTTTGCCTAAATGGAGCTGCAGCTCGCCTGGTTCAGCCCGGTGATCAAGTAATTATTATAAGTTATGCGGGCATGACAGGTGAGGAGTTAAAAAATTTCAAGCCGCGGGTAGTCTTTGTTGATCATCTCAACCGGATTAAAGAAATTAAGGAAGAAACAGCTTTTACCGAATTTTCTCTGTAATGCCAATACGGTGTTTTTATAATTACATGTAGTGCCGGAAGGAAATATTATTTTAATTGTTTATAATATTTTTTTACGAGAAGTTTTGCAACAAGCTCAGGCACTTAATGTTAGAATAAAAACCACCGAAGAATAATATTTGCAACGGGATGAAATGCTGTTAATCAGATGTTCTTTTTTACACATATGCACATAATTTATTAATTAATATTTAAGACGGCAATTGATTTAGACTCTGAAAAATTTTGGGTCGCTATATTTTCTTTTTCTTTCATAGATTCTAAGGTAAGGTTCACAACTTTGAAAGCTTATGTTACACTCTTCTCATTCTGACAGAGATTAGAAAAGCTAATGAGAGTACGCTTTGTTTAGGTGGTAAAAGAGTGTTAAAAAAACTTAATGCACAATGCACAGGTTTTAAGGGATAAACAAGTTAAATTTTTGATTGTGCTTAATACATAGAAATAATATATTTTGGAGGTATTAATATGGAGGCGCAAGATCAAGAAAAGCAAAGAAGGGAAAAGTCTTTAGCAAGAGCGGCTCAACTGAAAGAAAACATAAAAGACTACCTGGAAGTTTCGCAGGAGATACCTTCCGGATATAAAGATTGGGAACGAATAAAAAAGAACCAGGCAGAAATACAGTCCGCCTTTGGTGTCTCTTCTACAGAGTGGTTTGATTGGAGGTGGCAGCTGGCAAATAGAGTCGTTGATACGGATAAATTGCGGGAACTGCTGAATATTGATGAGGAAGAGGCGGTTGATATTAATACCACCGGTTCCAGGTATCGTTGGGCTGTCTCTCCGTATTATTTGAGCCTTATTGATCAAGATGATCCGGCAGATCCGGTGCGTCGCCAATCCATACCCACTGCCATGGAGTATTATGATACCCTTGGTGAAATGGATCCCATGGATGAGGAAAATACCTCTCCTGCTCCGGCAATTACCCGCAGATATCCCGACCGGTTAATCATAAATGTAACCAACAAGTGTGCCATGTTTTGTCGTCACTGCCAGCGAAGGCGTGATATTGGGGAGACGGATACCAATGCAACTGAAGAGACTTTGAAAGCAGCCCTCGATTATATCCGCCACAATGAAGAAATACGGGATGTTTTGCTAACCGGCGGTGATGCGTTTATGCTGGAAAACGATACCATTGATTGGCTTCTTACCGAGTTGGAAAATATTCCTCACGTGGAGATTAAACGATTGGGGACAAGATCGCCGGTTACACTTCCTTATCGGGTGGATGATGAGCTGTGTGAAATATTGTCCCGGCACATGCCTCTTTATGTGAATACCCAGTTTAACCACCCTCTGGAGGTTACCCCCGATGCCGGAGAGGCTTGTATGAAAATGACCAGGGCAGGGGCTGCGCTGGGCAACCAGGCTGTTTTGCTGAGGGGGGTAAATGATAATCCTTATGTGATGCGCAAACTGAACCAGGAGCTTTTGCGGATAATGGTCCGCCCTTATTATATATTTCATGCGAAAGAAGTAAAGGGAACTTCACATTTCCGCACCAGGGTTGAAGAAGGAATTGAAATCATGGAGCAACTGCGGGGATATACTTCCGGGTTGGCTATTCCTACTTATATTTTAAACAGTCCTGGAGGTTATGGGAAAACCCCCATACTTCCTAATTATCTGGTGAATTTTTATGATGAGAAAGTATGTTTGCGGACATGGGAAAATCATATCATGGAATATAAAAACCGCTATTAAAATAAACAGAGTAGTAAGCGGAAGGGATAAATGGAGAAAACAGCATATTTGAATGCTTTTAACATGGTGCCTTATTTGGGTCCTCGGAGGATAAAGTCCCTGCTGCGGTATATACCGGATCCTGCTGAGGCTTGGAAAGCTCCTGTGAGCTTTCTTCAAAAAGTTGATGGTTGGGGTTCCCTTGCCCAAAAATTTGCCGGGGAAAGGTCCCGCATCGATGTTAAATATGAATGGGACAAATTACAAAACAGTGGAATATGGGTTTTAACGGAAGAAGATCCGCAGTATCCGGATTTACTGCAGGAAATATTTTATCCGCCCCTGCTTATTTACGGAGAAGGGGAACTAAAGAATGGAGAAATAACAATAGCCATAGTGGGCAGTCGCAAGGCAACTGCTTATGGTAAGGAAATTGCCTTGAAATTTGCCCGGGAACTGGCATATTTAGGAGTTACCGTAGTAAGCGGAATGGCTTTGGGGATTGATAGTTGGGCGCACAAGGGGGCCCTGGAAGGTGGTGGCCGGACTATAGCGGTGTTGGGCTCGGGCGCGGATGTGTGTTATCCTCCTCAAAATCGATTTTTGAAACACCAAATCGGTACAAGCGGAGCTGTAATTAGTGAATTTCCCGTTGGCACTAAACCTATCCCCCAGCATTTTCCCCGTCGAAATCGCATTATCAGTGGCTTATCTATGGGAACAGTGGTAGTAGAAGCCATGGAAAAAAGCGGTGCTTTGATTACGGCAGATTTTGCCCTTGAACAGGGGAGAGAAGTATTTGCCGTGCCGGGCAATATCAACAGTCCATACAGCCGGGGATGCAATCGTTTAATTAAACAGGGCGCCAAGGTTTTGGATGCCTTGGATGATATTTTAGAAGAGGTGGGGCTGGCCATAACTGAAAGCGGGGGCAGCAAGAATGAAGATGGGGAACATAAAGAAACAGGGCAGATGAGCTTTTTAGAAAAAGAGGAAGAAGATTTGCTTAATCTGGTATCTTTTCAACCCACCCATGCCGATGAAATAATTCGGGAGGGTGATCTTTCGCCGTCAAAATTCAGCGAGCTAATTTTGAACTTGGAAATGAAGGGCTTTGTGCGGCAGTTGCCGGGAAAATATTTTATGCGAATTTAGTATATGCTTGAATAAATATTATTTAATGTATTATATTATATTATATTATGTTATATTAAATAATGTAATTTAAAGGAAGAGAATTAGATTGCTCTAGAACTCCCGGGTGGGATTACGTTTTAATCTTAAATCCGGTTAATGTTTGAGGAGGCAGGGAAATATTGAAGAAAAAAACACTTTTAATCGTAGAATCTCAGACCAAAGCCAAAACCATAAAAAAATTTTTAGGTTCCAATTATAAGGTAGAAGCATCTAACGGTCATTTGATTGATTTGCCCAAAAGTAAATTAGGCATCGATGTGGAAAATAACTTTCAACCTCAATACATTACTATCCGGGGGCGGGGAGAAATCCTGAAAAAACTCAAATCTGCCAGTAAAAAAGTAGACCGGGTCTTGCTTGCCCCCGACCCTGACCGTGAAGGAGAGGCTATATGTTGGCACCTGGGTAGAGCTCTGGACCTTGACCCGGAAGAACCTAATCGGGTGGAATTTAACGAAATAACCAACGAAGCAGTAAAAAAAGCGCTTAAAGAACCTCGCTTTATTGATAATTACCGGGTGGAAGCACAGCAAGCCCGCCGGATATTGGACCGTTTAGTTGGCTATCAGATCAGCCCTTTACTTTGGAAAAATGTCAAAAAAGGCCTCAGTGCCGGCCGGGTCCAATCAGTGGCTGTTCACCTTATTTGTGAAAGGGAAAAAGAAATCGAAGCCTTTGTTCCCGAAGAGTACTGGACCATCGAGGCGGTCCTGACCGGGCGTAAAGATTCCACCCCTTTTAATGCGGAGCTTCGTTGGCGGGGCAAACAAAAAATTAAAATAGACAATAAAGAGGAAGCAGAAAAAATAGTGCAGGATTTACAAAACGAAAACTTCCGGGTGGAAAAAATCACTTCCCGCCAGGAGGAGAAAAAACCTGCACCTCCTTTTACTACCAGCAGTTTGCAGCAAGAGGCTTCTCAAAAATTAGGATTTTCTACGCGGAAAACCATGCAATTGGCCCAGCAGCTTTATGAAGGGGTGAATACAGGTGAAAGCGGAATGACAGGCCTGGTAACTTATATCCGCACTGATTCGGTAAAAGTTTCTGAAGAGGCTGCCAAACAAACTCGGGAATACATTAAATATCATCTGGGCTCTGACTATGTTCCCTCCCAACCCCATAAGTTCAAATCGTCCAAAAAAGCCCAGGAAGCCCATGAATCCATACGCCCTACGGATGTAAACCGGGATCCGGAACAATTAAAAGCGCATTTGAACAAAGATCAGCTAAAATTATACAAATTAATTTGGACCCGGTTCTTAGCCAGTCAAACAGCGGCGGCCCTTTTACACAAGTTAAGGGTGGATATTAGCGCCGGTGAATATAAATTTAGAGCCAATGGGAGTAATATCATATTTTCCGGTTATCTGTACCTCTACCGTAAGGATAAAGACCAGGAAGAAGTTGATAAGTTATTACCCTCTTTATCCGAAGGTGAAAATTTGGGATTAAAAAATCTCATGCCGGAGCAGCATTTTACTCAACCTCCGCCCCGCTATAACGAAGCGTCCCTGGTAAAAATGCTTGAAGAAAAGGGAATTGGGCGCCCCAGTACTTATTCTCCCATTATTGAAACCATACGCAGCCGCGGTTATGTGATCATAGAAAATAAGGCGTTTATCCCTACCGAATTAGGCAAGGTAGTGATAGATTTACTGCAGAATTATTTCCCGGAAATAATTGATGTTGAGTTCACGGCCAAAATGGAAGATAAACTCGATGATATTGAGGAGGGAGAGCTCAACAGCCAGGATGTTTTAAATGAATTTTATGAGCCTTTTCGGCAAAGGGTAGAAGCAGCTGAAAAACAGATGGAAAATGTGGAACTGGAACCGGAGTACAGCGAAGAAACCTGTCCAAAATGTGAACGTAATCTTGTATATCGTTACGGCCGTTTTGGACGATTTTTAGCCTGTCCCGGCTTTCCTGAATGTCGATTCACCCGAAATGTAGATGCGGAAACCGGGGTAAAATGCCCGGTAGACGGGGGTGAAATAGTACTAAAACGCAGCCGCAAGGGTCGTACTTTTTACGGCTGTGATAATTATCCTGATTGCACTTTCTCCTTATGGAAAAAGCCTCTGCCCCAAAAATGTCCTCACTGTGGTTATTTTATGGTGCAGCAAAACAAGAATGTTATAGCCTGCGGTGATCCTTCGTGTGAAAGTAATATTAAGTATAAAACCGAGGTGGAAAAGTAAAATATGACACCTGATATAATCATAATCGGGGGCGGTTTAGCCGGCGCAGAAGCTGCTTGGCAGGCAGCAGAAAAAGGAGCTTCAATTCTTCTTTACGAGATGAGGCCGCGGGAGTTTACATCCGCCCATTATACAGATTATTTGGCGGAGTTGGTATGCAGCAATTCTTTACGGGCGCGATCCTTGCACAATGCCGCCGGGCTTTTAAAGGAAGAGCTGCGCCGCATGGACTCATTGATTATCAAAGCTGCGTTGGAAACGGAAGTTCCTGCAGGAGGAGCTTTAGCGGTAGATCGCCAGGCATTTGCCAACCTTATTACCCGGTGGATAGAAGAGCACCCCCATATCAAAGTGGTGCGGGAACATGTGCATTCTATTCCTTCTGAACGTCCCCTTATAATTGCTACCGGACCGTTAACTTCTGAAGCTTTGGCGCGTTCACTTTATGCTGTAATCGGCGAAGATTATTTATACTTCTATGATGCCGCTGCCCCCATAGTAACGGCGGACTCCATCAATTTTGATCGCGTCTTTCAAGCATCGCGCTATGAAAAAGAGGTGACGGATTATATTAACTGCCCTTTGAGCAAAAAGGAGTATGATGATTTTTGGGAGGCGCTGGTAACGGGGGAAAAGTATATCCCCCATCTAACCGAAGAAAGAAAGTTTTTTGAAGGGTGTATGCCCGTGGAAGAAATGGCGGTAAGAGGAAGAGATACCCTTTTATTTGGCCCGATGAAGCCGGTAGGTTTGACGGATCCACGAACGGGAGAACAGCCATATGCGGTGGTTCAATTGCGGCAGGATAATCTTGAAGCTACCCTTTATAATATGGTGGGATTCCAAACACAATTGAAATGGCCCGAGCAAAGACGTATATTTCGCATGATTCCGGGGCTTGAAGAGGCCGAATTTGCCCGCTATGGCATGATGCATCGCAATACTTTTCTAAATGCCCCCCGCCTTCTGAAGAGCACCTATGAATTAAAGCAGGCGGAAAAAGTTTTCATTGCCGGTCAATTAAGCGGAGTGGAAGGTTATGTGGAGTCCACTGCTTCCGGTTTGGTTGCCGGGCTTAATGCTGTAGCTGCTGCCCGTGGTAAATCTTGTTTAGATTTTCCGCCGGAAACAGCTATCGGTGCTCTGAGCCGATACATTACTACTGCTGATCCGCGGCATTTTCAACCCATGAATGTAAACTTTGGCATGTTTCAACCCCCCGGAGAGCGTATTCCCAAAAAGCAGCGGCGTGATTACCTGGTAAATCGTTCTCTTGATGCCCTGAAAAAATTTCGAATAGTCTGTCAAAGCTTGCTTGCATAACAATTTTTAATATGCTAATATTTAACAGAAAGGAGATGGATTGTGTACAAATACCTTCGGGATTTTATAAATTATATGCAGATGGAAAAAAACTTTTCATCCATGACTATAAAGAGTTACCGTATGGACGTAGAGCAACTGCTTGCATTTATGGAGGAGAGATACGGAAGTACTGATTATGTAGAACGGCAGTGGATCTTGCGACATTTTTTAGCTTACCTTATGGATAAGGGTTACAACCGTAAGACTATTGCCCGCAAACTTTCTTCCGTGCGTTCTTTTTTTAGGTATTTGCAAAGAGAGGGAGTAATGAAAGAAGGTAAGTGGGCAAATGTTTCCACACCGAGGCAGCCTCGCAACCTGCCCACCTTTTTATATTACCATGAAGTAGAAACCCTGTTATCTTTGCCTGATATGAAAACTGCATTGGGATGCCGTGATAGGGCTTTAATGGAATTAATTTATAGCAGCGGAATTCGGGTAGGGGAAATTGTTAAAACAACTTTAAATTCAGTAGATTTTGCTCAAAGGCTGATCAAAGTTGGCGGAAAGGGAGGCAAGGAAAGAATAATCCCTGTGGGCGGCAAAGCTATTGAAACCCTGCTTACTTATCTTTCCGGTCCCCGGGAGCAGCTGCTATTTGCTGAAGGGAAAAAAGCGGTTCAAAACGAATCAGCAACAAATGCTCTTTTTTTAAATAGGTTTGGCCAGCCTTTAGGTGAACGTGGCGTACGTTACATTTTTGATAAGTATATTCATAAAGCAAGTTTGAAAGAAGGGATTAGCCCTCATTCTTTAAGACATTCGTTTGCAACTCACCTGTTGGAAAGGGGAGCTGACCTAAGGATGGTTCAAGAGTTGTTGGGGCATGTGAGTATATCCACGACTCAATTATATACTCATATTACCAGAGAAAGGTTACATGAGGTTTATAATTCTGCTCATCCCAGAGCTTAACTTAAGCTTTTCTTTTTAAGAAGCTAAATACTTAAATTTAATATAATAATCAGTTTGATTAAGAAATAAATGTTGAAGTTAATATTCCTTAAGGGAGCAAGGAAATTTGATAAAATCAACGACTATAGTAGCGGTAAAAAAAGATAACTCGGTAGCCCTTGCCGGTGATGGCCAGGTTACTTTTGGTGATAATACCATTATTAAAAAGAGCGCCAGCAAGGTGAGGCGTTTGTATGAGGGTAGCATATTGGCAGGGTTTGCCGGGTCGGTGGCTGATGCCTTTACTCTTTTTGAAAAATTTGAAAGGAACCTTGAAAATTATGGCGGTAATATTAAACGAGCTGCGGTGGAACTGGCTAAGGAGTGGCGGACCGATCGTGTATTGCGAAGGTTAGAGGCGCTTTTGATTGCTGCCAGTTCTGAAGATTTAATTATTATTTCCGGCACCGGCGAAGTTATAGAACCCGATGACGGAATTGCCGCGGTCGGTTCGGGAGCCTCGTATGCTACTGCTGCTGCCCGTGCCTTAGTTAAACATACCGACCTTTCGTCTTCGGAAATTGCTTTTGAAGCTATGCGGATAGCTGCAGATATATGTGTATACACAAATGATGAAATTATAATTGAGGAGTTGGGCTAATTTTGCAAAATGAAGGGCTTACCCCCAGAGAAATTGTTGGAGAACTTGATAGATATATTATTGGGCAAAGGGAGGCCAAGAGATGCGTAGCTGTGGCTCTGCGCAACCGTTATCGGCGGAAATTATTGTCTTCCTCCATGCAGGATGAAATCACACCTAAAAATATCATCATGATTGGTCCCACCGGGGTTGGAAAAACAGAGATTGCCCGACGGATGGCCAACCTTGTTAGTGCTCCATTTGTAAAAGTGGAGGCCACCAAATTCACAGAGGTGGGGTATGTTGGCCGTGATGTTGAGTCTATGATCCGAGACCTTGTGGAGACTTCCATTCGGATAGTGCAAAACGAGCGCATGCAGGAAGTTGATCAAAAAGCTGCCAACAGCGCGGAAGATAGATTGGTAGAAATTTTAGTACCTATGCCGAAAAAGAGGGAAAAAAACACCAATCCTTTAGGTTTTTTATTTTCCGGTTCAGGAGAATCTGATGATAATAAAGAAAGTGATGTAGAAAGTGAGGATACCCATTACCAGGAAAGAGTTCGTAGAGCCGAGGAAGAAAGGGAAATAATTAGGGAAAAGCTTAAAAGGCAAGAATTAGAAGAACGGCTGGTAGAAATAGAGGTAGATGACAAAAGCTCTCCCATGCTTGAAGTTTTTTCCGGTCAGGGTGCGGATGAAATGGGTATAAACTTGCAGGATATTTTTGGAAATTTGTTGCCCTCGAAGAAGAAAAAAAAGAAAGTGCCGGTAAAAGATGCCCGGCAGATTCTTAAAACTGAAGAAGCGCAAAAAATGATAGATATGGATGCTGTTAACAATGAAGCTATAGAAAGAGCGGAACAGTTGGGTATTATATTTCTGGATGAAATAGATAAGATAGCTGGAAAGGAGTATGGCGGAGGCGCCGATGTTTCCCGCGAAGGGGTTCAGCGAGACATCCTGCCCATAGTGGAAGGCTCTACAGTGGTTACTAAATATGGGCCGGTTCAGACCGACCATATGTTATTTATAGCTGCCGGGGCATTTAATATTTCCCAGCCTGCCGATCTTATTCCGGAATTGCAGGGGAGGTTTCCTATTAGGGTAGAACTGGAAAATCTGAGTATGGAGGATTTCGTCCGCATACTCAAGGAGCCGCAAAATGCTTTACTTAAGCAATATACGGCTTTATTGCAAACGGAAGGGCTGGAAATTGAATTTACAGATGAAGGTATATCAGAAATTTCTCGCATAGCTACACGGGTAAATGAAGAGATGGAAAACATAGGAGCCAGGCGTTTACACACCATCATGGAAAAACTTTTGGAGGAGATATCTTTTGAGGCTCCCGAAAAAAAAGGAGAAAAAATAATTATTGATGCTCCTTATGTAGAAAATAAATTGCAGGATATTGTGCAAGACAAAGATTTAAGTAAATATATATTGTAATTAGCTTATATATTCATTAATACAGGTGATATTAGATATAGGAGCTAAAAATAAAGAAAAATAATAAAGGAGTGAAAAAAAAATGATTGAATCACCATTATTGGAGAAGACCAGGCGTATTAATACGATTATGCAAAAGACGGCCGGTCAGAGGGTAGACTTTAACGAAGTAGCAGGTGTGTTGAAAAATGAGATTGATGCTAACATTTATATTGCGAACAGCGAAGGGAAAATTCTTGGCTATTCCCTGGTAGATGATTTTGAATGTGAGGTCATGGTAAAACATGTGTTTAATGACGGGGCTTTTCCTGAAAGTTACAACGAATTTTTGTTGAAGAATGAAGAATCTCGCGTAAATTTGCAGCAAAAATCGGGACATTGTGTATTTACTGATACGGAAACCTGTCAATTTACCGGAAAAACCACTTCCATTATTCCCATTATAGGTGGAGGCAAGCGGTTAGGTACTTTATTACTGGCTCGTTTTAACGAACTATTTGAAGATGAAGACTTGATTCTTGCAGAAACCGGAGCTACTGTTGTTGGGATGGAGATCCTCCGTTCCCGGTCGGAGAAAATTGAAGAAGAAGCTCGCAGCAAAGCAATAGTCCAACTGGCCATTGCTACCTTATCTTATTCCGAACTTGAAGCCGTAGAACATATTTTCCAGGAGTTAGGAAGTACCGAAGGGCTGTTGGTAGCCAGTAAAATTGCCGATCAACTGGGCATAACTCGTTCGGTTATAGTAAATGCCCTGCGGAAATTTGAAAGCGCAGGAGTTATTGAGTCTCGTTCCCTGGGGATGAAAGGCACTTATATAAAGGTCCTTAATCCCTATCTGCTGGAACAACTACTGGGTCAAGGTAGTTCCAGCTTATAAGGGAATATCGAAGTTGAAAGAAAATGAAAGAAAATAATCTTCTGCAGAGACGCGGAAGATGGTCTTTGACATAAAACTACGGAATAATCAGTTAGCTGTCAAAAATAGAGTAATCGCCGTATTACTCTATTTTTGTGGTAGTGAAAGCGTGTGGTAACAAAGGCCTGGTGACATTTTAGTTAATGTTGCCATTGCCCCAAAACTATGCTATACTACCCATGTTGTTTTTGAATACGCACACTTACTGATTTTATCCATGGTTTTTTTCTGTGAACGGAAAAATTGGATAAAAGATGACGGGGTGGAGGTAAAAACCAATTTGAAAGGAGTATTGTTTAATGGCAGTAGCTACTATGAAGCAGTTGCTTGAAGCGGGGGTTCATTTTGGCCATCAAACCAGGCGTTGGAACCCTAAAATGAAAAAGTACATTTTTACGGAAAGAAACGGCATCTATATTATTGACCTGCAGAAGACTGTGAGGTTACTTGATCAACATTACAAATTTGTGAGGGATCTGGTTGCTAACGGAGGGACTATTCTATTTGTAGGCACCAAGAAACAAGCTATGGATTCCATAAAAACTGAAGCAGAAAGATGTGGCATGTTTTATGTGAATCAGAGGTGGTTAGGCGGCATGATGACCAATTTTAAAACCATTTCCACGCGTATTGCCAGACTTGACGAATTGGAACGTATGGAAAGGGAAGGAGTATTTGATGTCCTCACCAAAAAAGAGGTAATGTCTTTAAACAGAGAAAAGGACAAATTGCTAAAATTCCTGGGCGGTATCAGAGATATGAAAAGTCTGCCGGATGCAGTTTATATTGTTGATCCGCGTAAAGAAAGAATAGCAGTAGCTGAAGCCCGTAAATTGGGAATACCTATTATTGCCATAATAGATACCAACTGTGATCCGGATGAAATTGATTATCCTATTCCCGGTAACGATGACGCTATCAGGGCAGTTAAATTAATTACTTCGGTAATCGCCAATGGAGTTATAGAAGGGAAACGGGTATTAGACACCTATCGTCAGGACGAAGCCGAGGAGGAAGAAGAAGCAGTGGAAGCTTTGGCAGAGGCAGAAGAAGAGCCTGTTGAAAAACCGGGAATTTCTGATGAAGAAATAGAAGAAATTTTTGGAGATGATGAAGAAGAACCGTTGGAAAAGCCCCTAGATAAAGATTTGGAAAAGGCAGAAATCGGCGGTGACGATGTTAAAGAAAATGTACCTGCAGCGGAAGATCTGGAAAATGTAACTTTAAAGCAGTCTGGGACATCTGTGGATGACTCACCGGAAGAAAATGAGAAACAAAATCAGGAAGAAGAGAAAGAAAGAGAAGAAGAGGAAGAAGCTGAAGATAAAGACGGAGTAGACAGTGAAGAAGAGAAAACACCGGAATAAAACTACGAATTCTTATGAAGAATACATCAAAGTAATTATAGAGGAGGATTGATGGGGATATGCACATAGATGCTCAACAGGTAAAAAGACTGCGGGAAAAAACAGGTGTGGGTATGATGGATTGCAAAAAAGCTCTCCAGGAATCAGAAGGAGATGAGGAAAAAGCCCTTGTGTATCTGAGAGAAAGAGGCCTTGCGGTGGCGGCTAAAAAAGCTGATCGCACAGCTTCTGAAGGAATAATTGACTCATACATACATCAGGGTGACAAAGTTGGGGTGCTGCTGGAACTTAATTGTGAGACAGATTTTGTGGCAAAAAATGAAGAATTCCGGGAATTAGCTCGTAATCTTTGTTTACAAATTGCTGCTGCCAACCCCTCTTATTTAAGAGAAGAGGACGTGCCGGCAGAAATTGTAGAAGAAGAAAAAGAATTTTTAAGGCGGCAGGCAGTTAATGAAGGCAAGCCTGAGCATGTGGTAGAAAAAATAATCGAAGGTCGGATAAAAAAGTTTTACCAGGAAAACTGTCTTTTACAACAACTATATGTTAAAGACGAAGAAAAGACCATTAATGACCTGATTATAGATATGGTAGCTCGCCTGGGGGAAAATATTATTGTTCGCCGTTTTGCCCGGTTTGAAGTAGGTGAAATGGTAGAAGATTCCGCCTCCGGAACTGAGGAAAATCAATCTTAAAATAATTTTTTATGTTTGACCCTTCTAAAAGGGTTATTTTTTTGTTATATAATACATAGTAGGAAAATTAACAGTGAATTAAGGGAGGTAACGGTGGCAAATGAGCGTGCCTGTTTATGACA
Source organism: uncultured Syntrophomonadaceae bacterium (assembly GCA_964636865.1). Classification (GTDB taxonomy): domain Bacteria; phylum Bacillota; class Dethiobacteria; order DTU022; family PWGO01; genus B1SED10-75. The sequence goes on along the minus strand of CAZWVJ010000006.1, from coordinate 19,163 downwards.
GGGTCATATTAAAGCTTAGCGGCGAGGCTCTGGCGGGAGAGAAAGAGTATGGCATTAATCAAGAGTTTTTACATGATATTGCGGTTCAAATAAAAGAGATTGTAGAGAGTAATGTAAATATTGCCATAGTGGTAGGCGGAGGTAATCTTTGGAGAGGCTCGCATGCTGACAACAAGGGTATGGATCGCGCTACAGCCGATTATATGGGTATGTTGGCTACGGCAATAAATGCCCTTGCCCTGCAGGATGCCCTGGAACATCAATCAGTTGATACCCGCGTCCAATCGGCTATAGAAATGAAAGAAGTGGCTGAGCCTTATATTCGCAGGCGGGCTCTGAGGCATCTGGAAAAAGGAAGAGTAGTTATATTTGCCGGTGGTACTGGCAATCCCTATTTTTCTACAGATACATGTGCGGCACTTAGAGCGGCAGAAATTAATGCCAGGGTAATTTTATTGGCCAAGGGGCAGGTAGACGCTGTTTATGAAGAAGATCCTCGGAAAAACCCTGATGCTATTAAGTTTTCCGAGTTAAGTTATCTCGAAGTCCTCAACCGGGGATTGGGAGTGATGGATGCCACGGCGACTTCCCTTTGTATGGATAACAAAATCAAAATCATTGTATTTGGGCTCAGGCATTTTGGTAATATCAAAAAAGTGATCATGGGTGAAGATATCGGGACTACGGTAAGTTAAAATGTTCAAAATTTCCTCGAAAAGGGGGGACACCTTATATGGAAGAATTAGAAGAAATTTATCTCGAATTTGAGGATAAAGTTAAAAAAACTGTAGCCGCAATGAAGCGTGAGTTTGCATCTTTGCGAGCGGGAAGAGCCAACCCTTCAATGGTGGAAGGGTTAGAAGTGGAATATTATGGAACCCCCACTCCTTTAAAGCAGTTAGCAAGCATAAGCGTTCCTGAACCGCGTTTAATTGTTATTCAACCGTGGGATAAAAGCTGTATAAAAGATGTGGAAAAAGCCATATTAAAATCTGAACTTTCATTAACCCCTAACAATGATGGAAGTGTAATACGCTTAAACATTCCACCTCTTACCGAAGAACGCCGGCAGGAATTGGTAAAATTTGTGCGCAAGAAAGCCGAAGAAGGACGCGTAGCTGTTAGAAACTTGCGACGGGATGTAAATGACAGGCTTAAAAAAATGGAGAAAGAAAGCGAAATATCGGAAGATATGTATTACAGCGCCCAGGAAAAAATTCAGAAAATGACCGATGAACATATAAATGAGTTAGATAAAATTGCGGAAGCCAAGGAAAAAGAAATAATGGAGGATTAGTAGTGTGGAAGATAGGCAACTTCCCCTGTTAATTGCTTATCCATTGCAGGTGGCAGTAGAAAGATTAAATGAAGCAGGATATGAGGTAGAAATAATAAAAACACTGCCTCCAAAGTATCAAGAGCCGCCTGATGCTGCATATAGAGTAATAAGGCAGTCACTCAGAGCCGGTAAAGTTGTAGAATTAACCGTAACAATTGATCCAGGAAAAGGGGGTGAAATAGATGGCATTTCGTATCGATCCTGAAGAATGTACGGCTTGTGGCCTGTGCATGGACGTATGCCCCACTGAAGCTATAAGTGAGGGTGATGATTATTTCGAAATTGACCCCGAGAAATGTGACAGCTGCGGTACCTGCCTTGATGAATGCCCTAATGACGCAATCATTGAGGACTAATATTTACGCGCCCCCTCCAGGCGAGGAGGGGGCTATTTTTAAATTAAGGGAAATGAGAATGAGGTTAGTAAAAACATCTCTATTTCTTTTTTAATATACATAGACGGGTTTTTTAAGAAGGAATGTTGCGATGGCTTGGCATGACAAATATAATTTTGACGCTTATGAAAAGGAGCTGGCTCATTCCATTCAGTGGAATAATTTTCCTTCGCATATAGCCATCATCATGGATGGAAATGGCCGTTGGGCTGCACAAAGAGGTTTGCCCCGTATTGAAGGGCACAGGCAAGGGGTAAATACGGTGCGGGATATTGTAAAAGCGTGCTGTCATTTTGAAGTTAATGTTTTGACCATTTACGCTTTTTCAACGGAAAACTGGAAAAGGCCGGATTGGGAAGTTAATTTTTTATTGGAATTGCCTTATAAGTATTTACAAGAAGACCTGCAGTCCTTAATGGATAATAATATAAAACTTCGGGTTAGCGGTGAAACAGAAGCCCTGCCGGCAAAAGCTCGCGGAGCCATTAACGATGCGCTGGCCCAAACGGCAAATAATAACGGGATGATTTTTAACATGGCCATTAACTATGGCGGTCGCCCTGATATTGTGCAGGCTGCTCGGAAGATAGCCTTTAAAGTGCGGGAGGGGCAAATTAAAGAAGAAGACATCGATGAAAATATTTTGGCTAATCATCTTCAAACTGCGGGATTGCCTGATCCCGAACTGGTGATCAGAACCAGCGGAGAATTAAGAGTGAGCAATTTTCTTTTGTGGCAAATAGCATATGCCGAACTATACTTCACTTCTATATACTGGCCGGACTTTAGGCGCGTGCATTTGTTGGAAGCCATTTATGATTATCAAAAGAGGCAACGCCGTTACGGGGGATTGGAGGAAGAGTAGGGATGCTGTTAAAAAGGGTCCTTTCTGCGTTAGTGGGAATTCCCCTCTTATTATATTTTATTTATTTAGGGGATATATGGTATACTCTTATTGTATGGTTAATAGCAGTGATAGGGTTGCGCGAGTATTTTCAGATGATGCGCTTGAGCGATAAAGTATTGTTCTTTAGTGGTTTTGTAGGTCTAACTGCTCTTTTGGCGGCGGTACACCTGGGAAGTTTAGAAACGGTATTGGTAGTTATCACGCTTCTGTTTTTGTGGATTGCCCTAAATCTGGTGTTCAGGTTTAACCGCTCTACCCTGGAAGAAACTTCATTGTTTTTCTGGGGTATAATTTATATAGGCGGTTTATTAGGTTACCTGGTGATGCTGAGGCAAGAATTTGTTTTTGAGTTTACCGTTATTTTAATAGCTGCCGTATGGTTAAATGATACATTCGCTTATTTTGTGGGAAATGCGTGGGGAAAAAGAAAACTAATGCCGGCGGTGAGCCCTGCAAAAAGTGTTGAAGGATCATTGGGAGGGCTGCTGGGTACTATACTACTAAGTATATTGTTATATTTCCTTATTCCGGATTTTTACCAGCTGAGCTTGGTATTAACGGTAGGGTTAGTTTTTATAATTATTATTTTTGCCCAGATTGGCGATTTGGTGGAATCTGCATTAAAGAGAAAATTGGAAGTAAAGGATTCGGGCAGTTTTATTCCCGGTCACGGAGGCATTTTGGACAGGTTTGATAGTATGATGTATGCAGCGCCTTTTGCTTACTATTATATTTTCCTTATTAATTATTTGTAAAATCGGCTCTTTCCATTGGAAAGGCACTCATGTGGTAAAATTAAAGTATCTTTTTCAGGCATTTTAAAGGGATGTAATTTATTGAAGCAAGTCCCGGTTTCACAGGTAAAATAAAAATCATGTTTTTTACCGGGGATGCCCGGAATGGTTAGGAGGAAAATCAAACTGCCGAATGTGAGCATATTGGGATCAAGCGGTTCCATCGGGCAACAAGCGTTGGAAGTGCTGGAATCTCTGGGGAAAGATTACCGGGTAGTAGCTCTCACCGCACATACCAATTATTCGTTGCTGGCCGAACAAGCCCGGCGCTTCACCCCCGAATTACTGGTTTTGGCTGATGACCGAAATATTGAACAGCTTAAGAAGGAAACCCATAATATAAACCCGAAATTTGCTATGGGGGAAGAAGGGCTGGAGCAGGCTGCCACCTGGGCAAGCGCCGATATTATCCTAATGGCTTTGGTAGGGTTCAGCGGTTTTCGCCCTACATTGGCGGCTTTAAAAGAAGGGAAAAGGGTTGCCCTGGCTAACAAAGAATCGCTGGTAGTCGGTGGAGAATTGCTTTCACGCAAATTTCCCCGCTTTCGGGAGATGATTATACCTGTAGATAGCGAACATTCTGCCGTATTTCAGTGTTTAAGGGGTGAATCTGCGCGGGAAGTAAAACGGGTAATATTAACTGCTTCCGGCGGTCCTTTTAGAGGTTTGAATTATGATGAATTAGAACAGGTAAAGCCGGCTCAAGCCTTAAAGCATCCTAACTGGCAAATGGGAGCCAAGATTACTATCGACTCGGCAACATTAATGAACAAAGGGTTTGAAGTATTGGAAGCCGGCTGGCTTTTCGGTTTGGGATTGGATCAAATTGAAGTGTTGGTCCATCCCCAGAGCCTGGTGCATTCCCTGGTAGAATTTGTAGACGGCTCTGTGGTAGCTCAAATGGCTGTTCCCGATATGCGGCTTCCCATTCAATACGCCCTTACTTACCCCAGACGTGAAAAGGCCGTAATTAAGGGAGTGGAATGGGGAAAGCAAAACCTGGTATTTGAGGATCCTGATAATCAGGCTTTCCCATGCCTGCGCCTGGCTTATCGGGCCGGTGAAATTGGCGGAACTATGCCGGCTTGTATGAATGCAGTTAATGAAGTGGCGGTACAGCTGTTTTTAGATAATAAGATAAAATTTACGGCGATTGCGGAAATGATTGAAGCCATAATGGATGAGCATCAGTCAGTGAGCAATCCCGAAGAAGAAGATATCCTTGCTGCCCATGAATGGGCCGCGGATAGGGCTATAAATTTAGGGGAAATGGGAGGTTACCGGTGTTAACTTTAGTAGCGGCAATATTTGTTTTTGGTTTAATAATTTTTGTGCATGAATTTGGTCATTACCTGGCAGCTCGCCGTGCCGGCATTAAGGTGCTTGAGCTTGCTTTAGGTTTTGGTCCCCGTCTGCTGGGTTGGTCGCGGGACGGTACTGACTATTCTTTGAGAGCAGTGCCTCTGGGCGGTTTTTGCCGTATGCTGGGCGAAGATGAAGATGAACAGGACAAGCCGGGCAATTTCATGGAAAAGCCTGTGCGCAGCCGTATTGGTGTAGTAGCTGCTGGTTCTCTCATGAATTTTGTCCTGGCCATATTGCTTATTTTTGTGGTCTATTTCTTTTTGCTGGGAATGCCCGCGGAGGATACTACTGAAATAGGTCAGGTGTCACCCGATTTTCCGGCAGCCGAAGCCGGGCTGCAGGAAGGGGATCATATATTGGCGGTGGAAGGGGAATCTGTTAATGAATGGCAGGATCTCTCGCATATTATTGGAGGTAAATATGGTGAAAATATTAGTTTAACGGTTGAACGCAACGGGAGACAAAAAACGTTTAACCTTACTCCTGTAGTAGATTTATCTCTATTGGGTATGGCCGTGGAAGATAATGCGGAAATAGGACATTTAGCACCGGAGCTCCCGGCTGATGAAGCCGGGTTACAAGAAGGAGATCGTATAGTTGCCGTGGAAGGTAAACCTGTCGATGATTTGCCTGGACTGGTAAGCATTATAGAAAATAGGCCCGGCGAAGAAGTAAACTTGACGGTTGTTCGTGACGGGGAAGAAAAAACATTTAACCTTGTCCCTGCATATCAGGAGCAATTGGATGGTGTGCGGGGAATAATTGGAATAGGTCCGCCTACCGAAAGATTTTCTTTTTTCAGGGCTTTGGGGACCAGTTTTAGTTATATTTACCTGATTTTAGAATCATTGTACCTTACTATTAGTGGGCAGATTCCCCTGGATGTCGCCGGGCCCGTAGGGATTATAGATTTTGTAGGTGAAGCGGCTGCCACCGGTTTTGCCAATCTGCTCATGCTTACAGCATTAATAAGTTTTAGTGTGGGCCTTATTAACATATTGCCTGTTCCGGCGCTTGATGGGGGGCGGCTTCTCTTTTTAGGCATTGAAGGTGTAAGAGGTAAGCCCATGGATCCGGAAAAAGAAGGTTTAATTCACATGATCGGATTTGCGGTGCTTATTGCATTGATTTTAATTGTTACTTATCATGATCTGCTCCGCCTTGATATTTTTGGCTAAAAGTGGTATTAATGGCTGGAGATGTGGAGGTTTTTCATTGATAAAACGCAGGGCGACCAGGGAGGTAGCTGTTGGTAACGTTTTAGTAGGAGGTGAGGCCCCGGTTTCAATTCAGTCTATGACCAATACCTTTACAGCCGATTATAAATCAACTATTGACCAGATAAACGAGATATACCGGGCGGGAGGTGAGCTTGTCCGGGTAGCGGTTCCGGACGAGGAAGCGTTGAATGCCCTGGATGTAATTGTTGCTTCCAGTCCTATACCCGTAATTGCTGATATTCATTTCAAGCACGAGCTTGCCTTAAAAGCCCTGGATAAAAATGTGGCCAAGCTGCGTATAAACCCCGGAAACTTCGGAGGCACCGAAAGGCTCCTGCAGGTGGCAGACAAAGCCGGGCAAAAAGGGGTTCCTCTGCGAATAGGAGTAAACGCAGGTTCTCTGGAAAGAAAAATCTATAAGTTCAGAGGCGAAGCATCACCGGAAGCGCTGGTAGAGTCCGCTTTAAAATATATTCGTGTTTTGGAAGGAGTGGGATTTTTAGACATAATTGTTTCTGTGAAGGCTGCTGATGCGGCTGCTACATTTCAGGCCTTTCAGCTGCTGGCGCAGGAAGTTAATTACCCTTTTCATATAGGGGTAACCGAAGCAGGCCCGCTTTATCGGGGCATGGTAAAGTCTGCTGTGGGCATTGGTTCCCTTTTGATGAACGGGGTTGGTGATACTATACGGGTCTCCCTTACTGCGGATCCTGTTGAGGAAATCAAGGCTGCCCGCCTTATACTCCAAGCGGCGGGAATACGATATTTTGGCCCTGATCTGGTTTCCTGTCCCACTTGCGGGCGGTGTGAAATTGATGTTGCCGGGTTGGCGGGCGAAGTAGAGGAAATAATGGAAAAAATGGAGAAACCTTTTAAAATCGCCGTAATGGGCTGTGTAGTTAATGGTCCGGGAGAGGGGCGAGAGGCTGATTTAGGTGTGACAGGAACTTCTCGGGAGGGTATAATATTTAAGCATGGAGAAATTATTCGCCGGGTTCCCCGGGAAAGTCTTCTGAAAGCATTCAAAGAAGAGTTAACCAAGTTATCCGGTAATTCTGGAGGTGAGAACAATTAGTGTTACAGCTATAATTCCCGCTTTTAACGAAGAAAAAACCATCGCTCCTGTTTTGGAAACTTTGAAAACGACTTCTGAGGTGCACCGTATTATTGTAGTCAGTGACGGTTCCACTGATGGCACGGTAGAAGTAGCTAAAGAACAGGGGGTGGAAGTTATAGATCTGGAAACCAACCGGGGTAAAGGCGGCGCTATCAAAGCCGGCTTGGATATAACCGAAACCGATATTCTCTTGTTCTTGGATGCCGACCTGGTGGGGCTTACGCCTGAGCATGTGCGCATGCTCCTTGAACCTGTGATGCAAGATAGGGTGGATATGACTGTAGGGCTTTTTGAGAAAGGCCGCATGGCCACTGATTTTGCTCAAAAAGTTACTCCTTTTTTGTCGGGTCAGCGGGCGCTGAAGAAAAAAATACTTGAGGATATTTCAGATCTTGATATTACTCGCTTCGGAGTGGAATATGCTCTGCATAATTATGCTGAAGAATCAAACCTGCGGACGGAAGAAGTTGTGCTTGCAGATCTTTCTCATATGATGAAAGAAGAGAAAATGGGGCTTTGGAAAGGAAGTGCTGCCCGTTTTAAAATGTACTGGGAAATAATTCGGAGTATGCTCAAGCTTAACAATACACAGGAAAAATAAGTTTCATTCTTTATGAAGCCAGTAGAAGTTTTTGTAAGAGCGGTGAGTAAATTTGTTCACCCTCTTTTTTATAGATTGTCGCCTTCAAAACTGCGGATATTTTTTTTGGAAAGAGAAATAAGAGTAAATTTGGGGAGTATTTAATAAAAAAAATTAAGCATGTTATAATAACACAGCAAGTCCTTTTTTATGAGGAAGCCCATATTTAAAATTTTTGAATGGGGAGGTAAAAAATGAAACACATTCGTCCTGTTAATTATGGCAGATCATTTGTTCGGGAAGGTAAAGGCTGTCGGGAATGCCCTACCTCCTGCCAGTCGGCTTGTAAAACTTCCTGTACAGTGGGGAATCAAGATTGCCGCCGTTATAAGGAGGGCACATGGAGTGAAAAGCGGTGAACTGCATCGTTTTGAAATTAACGGGGAAAAGCTTGTTTTAGATGTAGAAAGTGATGCCCTACACCGGGTAGATGAAGTGGGATGGGAAATAATTAATTATCTAGATCAAGGAGCTTCTCGGAAAGAGGTATTTGACCTTCTGGGAGGCATTTATGGTGATAATACCGTTGAAGAAGCTATTGCAGAAGTGCAAACCTTACAGCAAGATGGTTTGTTATGGGCAAAACCTCACTCTGCCGGCGATAAGACTAACAATGCACCGCCGGTAAAAGCACTATGCCTCAATATAGCTCATGATTGCAATCTTTCCTGCCGTTACTGTTTTGCCGGTGAGGGAAGTTATGGAAAAAATCCCCCGGAAAAGCTTATGCCCCCGGAAATAGGCCGGGCTGCCATTGACTTTTTATTGAGGCAGGCAGAGGGGAAAACGCACCTGGAAATAGATTATTTTGGCGGGGAGCCGCTCTTAAATATGGAATCTATAAAAGACATCACCGCTTATGCCCGGCAGAAAGAGAAGAAAAAAGGGGTAAAGTTTCATTTTACCTTGACTACTAATGGCTTACTGCTCCGGGAAGATATAAAGAATTATTTACGAGAAGAAGATTTTAGCGTAATTCTTAGCCTGGACGGTCGTCCGCATGTCCATGACCGGATGCGGGTTTTCTCTGACGGTTCTCCCAGTTACGCTATGGTTAAGGAGCGCTTGCAGAGGTTTGTGAAAGAATGGGAAGGCAGTTATTATGTGCGGGGCACTTTTACCCGCTATAATCGGGATTTTTCCCGCGATGTGGCTCACCTGGTTGACCTGGGATTCCGCCGCATCTCCCTGGAACCGGTGATAGCCTCTTTTGAAGATGATTGTGCTTTGACCACAGACGATTTGACGGTATTGGAGGAAGAATACCAAAAGCTTGCTGCTTATTACCTGGAAATGAAAAAAAAGGGAGACCCATTTTCCTTTTTTCACTTTGAAGTGAATTTGGAAGGCGGACCATGTATTTATAAACGTCTTTCCGGGTGCGGCGCCGGAGATGAATACCTGGCTGTAACTCCCACGGGAGATCTTTATCCCTGTCATCAATTAGTGGAAGATGAAACACTTCTGCTGGGCAATGTTCAGAAACCTCATTTGTTTAAACAACCTTCGAAAAAAGCATTTCCGCCGGCGGGTCCCTTGCATAACCAATGCCGCCATTGTTGGGCGCGTTATCATTGTGGTGGTGGTTGCCGGGCGGCAGCAAAAATTATAAACGGGAGCTTTACCCGGCCTTCTAAGTTGGAATGTGCCCTGCAGAAAAAAAGACTGGAATGTGCTCTTTACCTAAAAGCCGGTAATTCAGCGCCGGTTACATAACTGTTTCTTGTAAATTTACCCCTGCCATGAGGAGGAAAAAGGGCATGGACTTATTTAGTTATAACTGGCAGGAAAAAATTAAAGAAGAAGGCCCTCTGGCAGCCCGCATGCGCCCCCTCTACCTGAATGAGTTTGTAGGTCAGCAGGAAATATTGGCTGCAGATACACCTTTGAGAAAAGCCATAGAGCAAGATCGTCTCACTTCATGCATCTTTTATGGTCCACCCGGGACAGGCAAAACCACCCTGGCGCGACTCATTGCTGCTCAAACGAGGGCTCATTTTGTGCAGCTCAATGCTGTTTCCGCCCATGTGGCTGAGGTGCGTAAACTCATTGAAGAAGCCCGGGTGAGATGGACTACGGAAGAAAGACGAACCATATTATTTCTGGACGAAATTCATCGTTTTAACAAATCCCAGCAGGATGCCCTTCTGTCTTCTATAGAGGAAGGGACATTGTTCTTTATCGGCGCGACTACGGAGAATCCGTTTTTTTATCTTACCTCCCCACTGCTTTCCCGCGTGCGCCTTTTTTTGTTCCATGCCCTGAAAGAAGAAGATATTATGCTCATATTGCAGCGGGCTTTGGAAGATGATGAAAGGGGATTGGGAAAATGGAAACTCCGGGTGGACGAGGAGGCGCTGGCTGCCCTGGCTCAGAAAGCAAACGGTGATGCCCGTTCAGCCCTTGACGCTTTGGAATTAGCCGCTTATACCACAGAACCTGATGAAAAAGGGCTACGTCATCTGCATGTTGAGACGGTAGAAGAGGCTTTTGCTGCCAGAATTCATGCCTATGATCGCGACGGTGACAATCATTATGATATAGCTTCCGCTTTTATTAAATCTATCAGGGGATCTGACCCTGATGCCGCTCTTTATTGGATGGCACGGATGATTAAGGGAGGCGAGGACCCGCTTTTTATCGCCCGGCGTATAATAATAAGCGCCTCTGAAGATATTGGGAATGCGGATCCCCGGGCTTTGCAGGTAGCAGTATCTGCGTTTCACGGCCTCCAATTAGTGGGAATGCCCGAAGGGCGAATTCTTCTGTCTCAAGCGGTTACTTACCTGGCAACGGCGCCGAAAAGCAATGCCGCTTATCTGGCCGGAGAAGAAGCCCTCAAGGAGATTGACCGGCAAGGCTCTGCCCGAGAAGAAGTTCCGCCGCATTTACGTGACAGTAATTATTGGGGGGCAGAACGCCTGGGGCACGGTGAAGGTTATCTTTATCCCCACGACCATCCCGGGGGATATGTAGAGCAAGAATATCTCCCTCCCCGTGTGTCAGCGAAGACATTCTATAATCCCCGTGAAATAGGGTATGAAGCCCGTCTTAAAGAAAGGTTGGAACGGCTGCGTTCCCGGAGAAAAAGTAGAAAAGATGATCCGGATGGATAAATATGCGGACAGCTATTTAACTGTAGCTGAAGAAACTAAGTGTCGGATACCCGTGGGCAAGTGTCGTTTTATTGTTTCTGTAGCTCCGGCGGCAGCGGAAAATGAAGCTCAGTCTTTCATTAAACGGATAAGAGAAGAATTTCCCGATGCTTCTCATCATGTTTATGCATATCGTGTGATTACTGAAGAGGAAATTTTAGAAAGATCTTCAGATGATTACGAACCTCCCGGAACTGGTGGTCCTCCTGTAATGGGAGTTATACATAAGGCAGATGTATGCAATATAGTAATAGTAGTAAGCCGTTATTTCGGCGGGGTTAAGCATGGAGTCGGCGGGCTCATCAGAGCCTATCGAGATGCAGCTGCGGAGGGGTTAAACAATACCCGCGTTATCCGCAAGGAACGTCTCTACAGGCTTGTGGCCCGCGTTCCTTATGAAAGTTTGGGGTTATTAATGAACTTCATTTCTTCTTCCCGGGGGGAAGTTCTCCACGTTGATTATGGAGATGAGGTAAAGGTGGATTTATGCCTGCGCGCCGGAGACAAAGATGTATTTGCAGAAGGTATTTATTCAGCCACCCGAGGGCAGGCGGTTTTGGAGAAAGAAGGAGGCTGTTAATCCCATGGAAAAAACCAAAATTGCCGTAGCCATGAGCGGCGGTGTAGACAGTTCTGTGGCTGCAAGTTTGCTTTTGGAGGAGGGCTACGAGGTCATAGGTTTGACCATGCGCTTATGGAAAGATTCTCGTTTTGAAGAGAAAGCGGAGCAAATGGGGCAGGAATGCTGTTCATGGCAGGATATAAACGATGCCCGCCGGGTAGCTGAAAAACTGGGTATAGCGCACTATTCCGTGAATTTTAAAGAAAAATTCCGCCGGGAAGTAGTGGACTATTTCGTTGCTGAATACTCCTGCGGACGCACTCCTAACCCCTGTATTGTGTGCAATCAAAGGATCAAGTTTGGAGCCCTTCTCCAAAAAAGCCTTGAACTGGGAGCTACAGGATTGGCTACCGGGCATTATGTGCGTTCCGGATGGGATGCTTCCCGCAGGTGCTACTATCTCCGAAAAGGCCTGGACTCCAATAAAGACCAGTCGTATATGCTTTATCATCTAACTCAAAGACAGCTTTCCCGCAGCTTTTTCCCCCTGGGGGAATTTGGAAAAAAGCAGGTGCGCCAAAAAGCTTCAGAATTGGAATTACCGGTAGCTGCCAAAGATGAAAGCCAGGAAGTATGCTTTATTCCCGGCAACGATTATCGAGAATTTCTTCGGCATCAACTTGGAGAATTTGAACCCGGACCTATTCTGGATACCCGGGGGCATAAATTGGGAGAACATCAGGGGCTTCCATTTTACACTATAGGTCAGCGCAGGGGCCTGGGAATAACTGCTGCCGAACCTCTTTATGTAGTAGATATTAGGCCTGCCCATAATGCTATTATAGTAGGTGGCAAAGAAGAAACTTATGCTTCGGGATTGGTAGCAACTTCACTTAATTTTATTAGCGGGAAAGGACCTGAAGCTCCTATTTCCGTTCGAGCCCGCATTCGTTACCAGGCAGAGGAAGTGCCTGCCCTGCTTTACCCGCCCCATCCAAACGGGAAAGCTTGCCTGGAATTTGAAACACCCCAACAGGCGGTTGCTCCCGGCCAGGCAGTGGTTTTCTATTTAGATGAATTCGAACTCTTTGGCGGTGGGATTATATTTGACGCACTTTCTTGATTAAGGACAGTTTTGCGGGGATTTAGCACTTAAATTTTCAGGCAAAGTAAGCTTGCTCAGAGTTTGTCTGAGGAGCGGGAATGAATTGACACTGGTGGGCAGAGATAATATAATTGGTTTAATAGTAAGGGGGGTAAGTATGCAAAGCAGTGAAATTCGTTCGTTATTTTTGGATTTTTTTGCCGAAAAAGACCATCTGATAATGCCCAGTTTTTCTTTAATTCCGCAAAACGATCCCACGTTATTGTTGATAGGTGCAGGGATGGCGCCCTTGAAACCTTATTTTACCGGAGAAAAAACTCCTCCCCATCCTCGTGTGGCTACCTGCCAGAAATGCATCCGTACCCCCGATATTGAATTGGTTGGTTTGACAGGACGCCATGCTACTTTTTTTGAGATGTTGGGTAATTTTTCTTTTGGTGATTATTTTAAGGAAGACGCTATAGCATGGTCTTGGGAGTTTGTGACTGAAAGATTAAACCTTTCACCTGATAAACTGTGGGTGAGCATTTATGAGGAAGATGAAGAGGCCTTTACCATATGGCGGGACCAAATTGGAGTGCCTTCCCATAGAATAGTCCGTATGGGAAAAGAAGATAATTTTTGGGAAATTGGCACCGGCCCATGTGGCCCATGTTCGGAGCTGCATTATGACCTCGGCCCCGAGGCCGGTTGTGGGCAATCCGACTGCAGGGTGGAGTGCGACTGTGATCGTTTTTTGGAAATATGGAATCTCGTTTTTACCCAGTTTAACAAATTACCCAATGGTGACATGGTTCCATTAGAGAATAAAAATATTGATACAGGGGCGGGTTTGGAACGTTTGGCAATGGTGATGCAGGGAGTTAATTCTATTTATGAGCTTGATACGGTAAAACCTCTTATTGATCATATCACTGCCGAATCTCCGGACAAGGAGGATGTTCTTCATACGGATGTCCAATTATCCCGGCGCATTATTGTAGAACATTTACGGGGCATTACTTTTATGGTTGCCGACGGAGTCCTTCCCGCCAACGAAGGCCGCGGTTACGTTTTGCGCCGTCTTTTAAGGCGTGCTGTCCGTCATGGACACCTTTTGGGCATGGAAATACCGTTTCTGAACAGGGCTGTTCCGCTGGTGATATCTCTTATGAAAAATGCCTATCCTGAATTGGAGGAAAGAAAAGAATATATTGTCCAAATTGTAGAATTAGAAGAGCAAAGGTTCCGGGACACTCTTAACCAGGGAATGGAAATTCTTAATGCTTATCTGGAAGAAAAATATGCAGATCGAGATTTTCAAAAGGGTGAGGCGTTTCCCGGTGATTTAGCATTCAAGCTTTATGATACATATGGTTTTCCCCTGGACTTGACTCGGGAAATTGTTGCCGAAAAGGGATTGGTGGTGGACGAAGAAGCTTTTAACCGTGCTTTGGAAGAGCAAAAAGAACAGGCAAGGCGGGCGCAAAAAAGCGGTGGAAGAAAAAGAGAATCAGAAGAACAGCGTTGGGCTAAAACCGGCCATTATTCCACCATATTTGAGGGTTATGACAAAATAGAAACTCAATCGCAGGTGTTGGCCCTTTATCAAAAAGATTCTTCTGCTGTAGAGGAGGCAGAGAAAGGAGATACCTGTGAACTGCTTTTAGACCGGACTCCTTTTTATGCGGAAAGCGGCGGACAAATCGGTGATACAGGTGTTATCGAAGGAGAAAATGAGCTGATAGCTACCGTGGAAGATACTTATTTTAATCCCTATGGTCAAATTGTCCATCTGGCCCGAATCGATTTTGGAAGCTTGCAGGTGGGAGAACTTGTGCAGTGCAGCGTAGATAAACCTCGCCGGCAATCCATCCGCCGCAGCCATACCTCTACCCACCTTTTACATCGAGTATTGAGAGAGTTCCTGGGTGAACATGTCAATCAATCCGGTTCTTTGGTGGTTCCTGACCGCTTACGTTTGGACTTTACGCATTTTAAAGGGATTTCAGAGGAAGAACTTCAAGAAATAGAAGCCAGGCTTAACCGGCTTATCCTGGAGAATTTGTCGGTGCATGTATATCATACCGATCTGCAGGAAGCTCAAGAAATGGGCGCGGTAGCTCTCTTTGATGAAAAATACGGGGACACTGTCCGTATTATTAATATTGGGGATTACGGCATTGAACTCTGCGGGGGCACCCACCTGGAAAGCACTGCGGAAATAGGCGCGATTCGTTTAATCCGTGAAGAAAGCATAGGTGCCGGGATAAGAAGAATTGAAGCTCTTACCGGATTGGAAGCCTGGAATTATTCTGTTGAGCAGGAAAACCGCCTCCAAAGCATTGCCGGAATTTTAAAGACCTCTTCAGAGGAGGTGGAAGAAAAGCTCAAGGAATGGATGGAAAATAACCGCCGTTTGCAGCAGGATTACCGGGAGCTACAAGACCGTTTAGTTGCTTACCAGGTAGAAGAATTGATGGGCGAGGCAGTAAAGGAAGATGATTTGCAGATAATTAGCAAAGAAGTAGATGCCGGTGGAATGGAGAATCTGCGCGCCGTAGCCGATGGAATAAAAGCAAAGCTTTCCCGTGGTGTGGTAGTTCTGGGAACCTCACGGGAAGGTAAGGTTATGTTGGTAGCGGTGGTAACCCGCGACCTGGTTTCTGAAGGTGCTCACGCCGGAAATTTGATCGCAGAAGTGGCCGGAAAAGTTGGCGGTGGGGGAGGCGGCCGTCCTGATATGGCTCAGGCCGGCGGCAAAAATCCGGAATTTTTGCCTGAAGCCCTGGGAATGGTTGTCCCCCTCGTCCGGAAGCAGCGGAATAAGCAAGAAAAGGAACAAAAAGACGGGCAGAAGGAACGGGAAGTGAAGTAAATTTGCGCTGATATGAAATGGTGCCCACGGAAAGTAAAAGGGGTTAATTTGTTAGTTTTATAAGGGGGGGGGTAAAATATATATGGATGAGAAAAAGGATAGGACGGTAAGCTTTCCTTTTTTAAAAGAAGAAGGCGCAAGTGAAGCCCAGCTTATTTTGATAGAAGTATACCGGGCTTTGAAAGAAAAAGGTTATAATCCCATAAGTCAGCTGGTGGGTTACCTTCTCTCCGGTGAACCCGCTTATATTACCAGCCACCGAAATGCGCGCAGTTTGATTAAGAAAGTTGACAGAGACGAGTTAATCGAGGAATTAGTGAGGGTATATATCTATAATGTGGAACAGGAAAATTTATCTGCCTATACAGATGCAGATTCAAGTACCGGCAATGGTAAGGATAATGAGTTCCCTCAATAATAAAAGTAACAAATAATATTTAATTACGATTATGTTTGGGGCCGAAAGCTTAAACGGCAAAAAAGCATTTGACATTTTTCATATTTTTTGATTATATTTCAAAGTTTTTACAAACCCAAAAGTGGTGAATAATGGAATATCGTAATTTGGGGGAATGCGGTTTAAAAGTTTCACGCTTATGTTTTGGTTCATTAACCATGGGGCCACTGCAGGCAAATATGTCGGTAGAAAACGGCGCTTCCCTGATTTGCCGGGCAGTAGCAAAAGGGGTTAATTTTATTGATACGGCAGAAATTTATGGCAATTACGAGCATATCGGCAGGGCCCTGGCCAAGCTGGCAAGTGATGACCTCCCGGGGTGTAGGAAATTTAAAGACATTACTCCCGATGAAGTGGTGGTAGCCACCAAAACTTATGCTTATACTCGCGAGCAGGCTGCTCGAAGTTTGGAAAAAGCCCGCCGGGAAATGAACAGAGACCGCATTGATATTTTCATGCTGCATGAGCAAGAGTCAAGGTTAACCCTGGAAGGCCATCTACCGGCCCTTGAATATTTCCAGGAAGCGCGGCGGGAAGGAAAAGTTGGCGCTGTTGGCATTTCTTGCCATACCACAGCGGCCGTAAAAGCTGCTTTAGAATTTTCACAAATACAGGTTATTCATCCCTTATTCAATTTAGAGGGAATAGGCATAAGGGATGGCACCCGTGAAGAAATGGAGGCGGCGATTGAAGATGCGCACCATAAGGGAGTGGGAGTTTACATCATGAAACCCCTGGGTGGGGGGCATCTTCAGGAAAAGGTGGATGAAGCCATTAATTACGCTCGCTGCCTTCCCTTTATAGATGCAATTGCTCTGGGGATGCGCAGTGTGGCGGAGGTAGATTATGCTTTGTGTCTTTTCCGGGATGAAGAGGTTCCTATAAGTATACGCCGCCAAACAAAGCAGCAGCGAAGGCATTTGCATTATTCCGGAGAAGACTGCTTGGAATGCCTTTGCTGTATTGAAGCTTGCCCTCAGGGGGCGCTTAGCTGGCAGGGAAAACCGGTAGTGGATGAAGAAAAGTGTTTGTGGTGTGGCTACTGCGGCGCTGCTTGTCCCTGTCTTTGCTTGCGGATTATTTAAATATAAGAGAGGAGATGTCCCGCTGACCGGTAAACGCTTAATGGGCCTGGATTTAGGCGAAAAAAATATCGGGGTGGCAGTTAGTGATGAAATGTGGCTAACCGCTCAGCCTTTGTTAGTTCTGCGGCGTACTAAATTGAAGGATGATATACGCCGAATCAAGGAATTGTGCGCCGAATACCATGTAGAAGAAATTGTTCTGGGCTACCCCCTCAATATGAACGGTTCCGCCGGTGAGTCAGCGCAGGAAGCTGAAAATATCCGGGAGCAAATCTTAAAAGCATCGAGTTTAACCGTTCACCTTTGGGATGAACGCCTAACTACATCTTATGCGGATAAAGCTTTGCTGGAAGGAGACATGAGCCGTTCCAAACGTAAGAAGGCCAAGGACAAAATTGCTGCTTCCCTGATCCTGGATTCTTTTCTTAAAGCCCGCAACCGGCAGAGCTGATGCCCGGGCTAAACAGGAATCGGAAGTGAATTCATAGAAAATAAGGAAAAAATGGCCCGGCTAAGATTACACCCGAGCCAGAAAATTCAAGAAAGAGAGGTAGAGCTATGGAAGAGCAGGACCATGTAGTATCTTTAATTGATGAAGAAGGTAATGAACACCAATTTATTGTGGTAGATGTTTTCCTCGTGGAGGAAAATCAGTATGTGGTGTTAGTGCCATTTGCTTCTGAAGAAGGCGAGGATGAAGAATCTGAAAGCGGGGGTGAGGAAGAAGCATTCATTTTCCGCCTGGCTGAAAAGGATGGCGAGCAAGCCCTGGAAGAAATTGAAGCAGAAGAAGAATGGCAGCGGGTAGCCGAAGCGTGGGAAGCACGCCTGCAAGAAATGGAAGAGCAGGAAGATCAACCCGAAGAATAGATAGAGATTTCAACCAAAAATTATTTGGGCACCTGTTGTTCCCACTGCAGGAATGTATCATATTTCAGGGCGGGGAAATTTCTGCGGACTCACCGGGATTGTAGCCAATGAGTTTAAATACATTGAAATTCTAGGTGATTACATGTTAAAGCGATGCTAAGATGCTCATAAAATTGGAGGTGTATGGGTGAAAACTTCTTTTAAAATTGCCCTGTCAGCTATTGTGGTCATTTTAATTGTTGTGGCTGCGGGATTTTACATGGTAAATGAACTTTTAAAGCCGCCGGCGCCTGCCGCGGTGGATGAAGAAGTTATTTTCACTGTTCCCGAAGGCGCATCATTGGCTGATGTAGCTGCGATGCTGGAAGAAGAAGGGTTAATTCGCAGTGAGCCGGCCCTTCGATTTATGATCTGGAGGGAATATGATGATGTTTCCCTTATAGCCGGTGACTATAAATTAAGCCCGTCAATGCCTCCTGATGAAATTATTAACCGGATAAAATCGGGGGATGTTTTTATCGACACCAGAAAGTTTGTGATTCCTGAAGGGAGCACTGTTGAGCATATATCTGCTCGCCTTGCCCGGGAAGGTTTTGTAGATGAAGAAGAATTTCTGCGGTTAGCTCAGGAACCTCCATCCGATTTGAAAGAAAAATATTCTTTTTTAAAAGAAGTGCCCCATGAAGTGCATTATGCGTTAGAGGGCTATCTTTTTCCCGCGACTTATGAAGTCGAAGGCGCCACAGATGCTGCAGAAATTATTAACCTGATGCTTCAACGTTTCCAGGTTTTTTTGTCGGAAGAAAAATACCGGCGCGCCGAAGAAAAAGGCTTTAGCATGCACGAGGTGGTAACGCTGGCTTCTATTATAAAAAGGGAAGTGGCTTCACCTCAGGAATGGGAAAAAGTTGCTTCCGTCTTCCATAACCGCCTGGATACCGGTATGCTTCTTGAGTCTTGCGCTACGGTTCAATATGCTTTAGAAGAGCATAAGGAACGTCTTTTATACTCGGATTTGGAAGTAGAATCCCCATACAACACCTACCGAAATCCCGGACTTCCGCCGGGGCCGATATCTTCGCCGGGAGAAGCTTCCCTGGAGGCTGTCCTTTATCCGAAAGAAACGGATTACTTTTATTTTGTTTCCAAGCAAGACGGCAGCGGCGAGCATTATTTTGCCCGAACACTGGCTGAACACAACGCCAATATTGAAAAAGCAAGGGATAATCGATAATAAATTATTATAGAATTACGCCGGGAAAACCTCGGACTTTAGTCCGAGGATGAGAGGCGGC
>CAZWVJ010000005.1:74637-99240 GCA_964636865.1 uncultured Syntrophomonadaceae bacterium | reverse complement strand
GAAGTGAGAAAATTTTAACATAAATTTTACACTGCGTCAAAAGAATTCAACAAAAAGGTGACATGAGTTTGTCACTTAGATTATTTAAAATATCATTTAATATGGAAAAACATGAATAAAGCATGGTTAATTGTAATTATTTTATTTGTTACAAAAGGTTTATGAAAGGATTGTTCTTATATTTGGGGGGTCAAAGTCGCTATGGTTTGTCTTTTTTTAAAAATAATAAATTAAGGATTGTAAATTTTTGCATTAAGGATAATAGGTATTATTCTATCTAAAGGAGGTAAATCTATGAGTTCTTTTGTGCACCTGCATGTCCAGTCGGAATATAGCCTTTTGGATGGGGCCATAAGGCTCCAACAACTTGCTTCTAAAACTGCGGAACTCGGTATGCCGGCAGTAGCCCTGACGGATCACCATGGGTTGTATGGGGTTGTTAATTTTTATCAAAAAGCCTTAACGGCAGGTGTAAAACCTATTGTGGGTTGTGAAATGTGTGTTTCTTCTGCTTCTTCCTTGTATGGGTATTATGAAGAAAATACTTTGCCTCATCTGGTTTTGCTGGCCAGAACCATGGAGGGGTACCGAAACCTTATGCAGTTGGTTACTTTGGGATCTTGTGAGGGCCAAAACCATACGCCTCTTGTAAACAATGAAAAATTGAAGAGCCATGCTGACGGGATTACGGCTTTGAGTGGGTGTATGGCCGGGGAAATTCCCCGGCTTATATTACAGGACCAATTAGAAGAAGCGGAAAATATTGCTACCTTTTATGCTTCTGTTTTCGGAGATAACTATTTCTATCTCGAAATGCAGGATCATGGATTACCCGGCCAGGGGAAAATTAACGAGGGACTGGCAGAAATCTCCCAAAAGCGGGGAATTCCCTTGGTAGCCACCAACAATGCTCATTATTTGGAAAAAGAAGATAATAAAGCTCATGATGTTTTACTTTGTTTGAAGGAAGGAAAGGTGATAAATGATAAAGAAAGCGTAAGCTATAATTCATGTGAACTTTACCTGAAAAGCCCGTCAGAAATGCAGGAAATATTTAATAATTATTCCGAGGCATTAAAAAACACTATGGAGATTGCCGAAGACTGCAGTTTAAATTTAGAAGTTAGTTCTCCTTCCGTGATAGGAATCAATTTACCGTCAGAGCAAACAGAAATTGAGTTTCTGCGACAGATTTGTACTCAAGGACTGTCATGGCGTTATAAGTGGGCGAATAATTCTCTGCAGAAAAGGTTGGATTACGAATTAAAGATAATTGAGCAGATGGATTGCGCCGGTTATTTCCTAACTTTATGGGATATTGTACGTTATGCCCGTGAAAAGGATATTCAAATTGGCCCTGGCAGGGGATCGGCAGTAGGAAGTTTGGTAAATTACTGCCTTGGTATTACCGAGATAGATCCCATAAAACATGATCTGGTTTTTGAATGTTTTTTTAATCCCACTTTGGTTAACATGCCAGATGTAACTATAGATATAAACGGTAAAAGACGGGACGAGGTTATCGAATATATGGAAAAAAAGTATGGAGAAGACAGGGTAGCACATATTATTCATTTTGGAGTTATGAGAAGCCGAATGACAGTCAAAGCTGTGGGAAGGGCTTTAAATGTCCCCACGGCAAACCTGGAGCATATCATAGAGCTTATTCCCAATGAACCGGGGGTGACCATTAGAAAAGCATTGGAGATCAGCCCGGAACTCCAATCTTATTATGAGAATGAAGAAAACAGGGAATTGCTGGATATATCCCTTGCTCTGGAGGGGTTGCCTCGGAATGCCGTTGCTCAAGGAAAGGGGGTTGTTGTTGCCGGCGAACCTTTAGTTAAACACGTGCCTTTACAAAAATCAAATACAGGTAATAAAGTAGCCCAATTCCCGGAGCAGAAACTAAAAGATATGGGGCTTGTTAAATTTGATATCCAAAGTTTAAAATTTTTAAAGTATATTGAAGAAGCCCTCAAAAACATAAAACATCGGCGGGGAAAACAAATAAACATAAACATGATATCTTTAGATGACAAAAACACTTATGATTACCTTGTGGGAGAGGAAACTGAGGGAATATTCCTATTAGAAAAGGAAGATATAAAAAATTTTTTGCGGGAATTAAAACCAAATAATTTTTCCGAATTAACGGCAGCAGTTGCTCTTTGCCGTCCCGGGGTCTATGATCAAACTGCTGATTTCACAAAAATTAAATATAGAAGCTTTTCTCTAAAAAATATTCCTGATGATGTGGTAAAAATTCTTCGAGAAACTTACGGCGTAATTATTTTCCAGGAACAAATTATGCAGATTGCTTCAGAAATTGCCGGTTTTCACTTGAGACAGGCTCATTTAATGCAGAGAGCTTTGAGTAGTAATCATTCTGAAGAACTTGGACATTATAGAAAACAATTTATAAAAGGAGCTAGCGCTAAAGGATGTACACCCGAAGAGGGAGAAAACACTTTCCAGTATTTGAAAATACATGCCCCATATGTTTATAATAAATCACAAGCAACTGCCTATGCCTTTTTGATATATCAAACAGCTTATATAAAAGCTAACTATCCCGAGGAGTATAAAGCAGCATTATCAGTTTAAATTAAGCTTTTTATTTCCCATATCAGCTCAAACCTGTGGCCCCTAATTGATTAACTTTTATCCTTCGGGAGCGTTGGTAACGGTATTACTTGCAAGCATTAAGCCGCTTATTAACGTTTTCCCAGTTAACCAGGTTCCACCAGGCTTCGATGAACTCTGCTTTTTTGTTCTGGTATTGCAGGTAGAATGCATGTTCCCAAAGATCAATAACTAAAAGCGGGTATGCTCCCCACTGCGTAAGGTTTTGATGTTTTTCTGTAGTCAGGATTTCCAGCTTATTAAATATGGGGGACCAGCACAATAAAGCCCAGCCTGAACCTTCTACTGCGGTGGCTGCAGCAGTAAAATGTTTTTTGAAAGCTTCAAATCCGCCAAAATCTTTATCAATTTGCGGGGCAATATCGCCTTCAGCGGGGCCACCTCCATGGGACTTCATATTTTCCCAAAAAATGCTGTGCAAAATGTGTCCCGAACCATGAAAAGCAAGTTCTCTTTCCCAGTGTTTAACCAGAGAGAAATCGCTGTTTTGCCTGGCTTCAGCCAGTTTGCTTTCGGCTTTGTTGAGACCGTCAACGTAAGCCTTGTGATGGGCCCCATGGTGTAAACGTAAGGTCCGTTCTTCATAATAAGGCTCCAGAGCGTTATAATCATAGGGTAAGGCAGGCAGTTCGTGATTCATAGCAATTACCTCGCTTTCATTTTTTTTAGAAATATTTTGACTATAATTGCTGTAATAATATCATAACTAAAAAAGCAATTCAAACTTTGATATATTTGTTAAAATAGAACCATAGTAATAATAAATTTAAATGATTTTAGTAAAATTCACCGCAATATATATCTAATTAAGGGGCTGCTGAGGATGAATAAGACAGTGTTGGGAATGGCTATAGTTGCTGTCCTCTTAGTCATAATAGCTTTCATCCAGGGGGGGTTTTCCCTGGTAGGCAAAGGATTTTTTGAAGGTGGACAAACTCTGTTAATTCTTTTTCCCATCATCATAATTGCTTTTGTGGTGGCTGGATTGAGTTCCATTTTAATTCCCAAGGATATGGTTTCCGGCTGGATGGGCAAAGAAGCCGGGTGGAAAGGACCTTTTATAGGGTCATTGCTGGGTGCCCTGGTGCCCGGGGGGCCGTTTTTTTTCTATCCCTTAATGGCAGTTTTAATAGCTTCAGGTGCTAATGTGGGGACCATGATTAGTTTTGTGGCTGCCAAGACACTGTGGAATATTCCGCGCATCCCGGTGGAAATTGCATTTGTAGGCGTAGAAATAACTGCTATTAGATTTTTACTTACTTTTGCCATTCCTATATTGATAGGAGGGGCTGTAAATATCTTTTTACCGGGGTTTGCTACCAAAATCAAGGAAGATGTGAATCAACTTCAGGCAGAAAAAGATTCAAGGGAAGGGGGTAAAGAAATTGATTGATGCAATCATAGCCCTATCTTTAATGGCAATAGTGCTTTTTTATGTGGCTTACCGACAGGGTAGGATCATAGAAGGGTTAAAAGAAGCAAAAAACATGTTTATAAATGTTTTGCCGCTTTTAATTATTGCCTTTATAATAGTGGGATTTCTCGGTTTATTATTACCTGAGGAGGCTTTGCAATCTTGGTTGGGAGAAGGAGCCGGTTGGAAAGGCCTGGTTATCGGTCCGGCAGTTGGTGCCCTGGTAGTGGGAGGACCTTTTGTTTTCTTCCCCCTGTTTGATTCCCTTTTCAGGGGCGCCGTAACTATCGGGACTGCTGTAGCCATGATCACTGCATGGGGAATGATTAATGTGGGGCATATACCTTTTGAACTAACTTTTTTAGGGCCGCGTTTTGTTGCCCTTAAAATTAGCTTATATATTGCAGTGCCAACACTGGCCGGATTATTGGCATATATTTTGTTTGGTTAATTCCACTGCAACCGGCACCTTTTAACCTTCAATTTATTTTTTTAAATGGAGGTTGTACTTATTCTACCTGCTGTCTCATTTTTACCAGCCTTCCCAAGACTAACAAGAGAGCGGCCACTGCTCCGGCCAAGCTGCTTAAAACAGCGGCGTCAAGACTTGCTTTTTCAGAAAGAAACCCGGTAAAATATGGCCCTATGCTGTATATAACGGTATAAGCCATACAGAAAAAACCAAAGCCGGTGCCCTGGTATTTTTCGGGCATATTACGCAGCACATAAGAATTGATCATCATATTGGAATTAAGGGAAAAAGCTCCTAAAAAAACCATTATAATTATAATTTGCCAGGTTGCTATTGAAAATACGAGAGCAGTATAGAAAAGAATGCCCATGCTTATAGAAAAAAGCATAACTCTCATAGTTCCCAGGCGATCACTTAACCATCCCAATCCTATCTTGGTGAAAAGAGTAGAAAAGGGAATGATGGCAAATAGGGAATTGGCTATCTCATATTCATAACCTTTACTCAGCACCAAATAAGTTGGAATGAAAGAATTAATACCGAGCCAGGAAAAAGCGCTCAAGCCGCCGACCAAAATACTCCATAATATAAATTCCCGGATTTTTGGATCCCTGAATATATTAAGTGAATCAGCAGTTTCTTGCTTTATAACCTGCCAGAAGCCATTAGAGGAAGAGTTACTGCTTTTATCTTTTTCTCCTATTTCAAGGGAATGCTCTTCAAGATTATGGTTTTCTTCTAAACCACGTATTCTGGTATATCTAAAGAATATAAAACCAACCACGATTAAAATAATACCTACTAATAGAAAAAGGTGATGCCATTCCAGGTTTAAGACAAAATAACTGACGATTAGAGGGGATAAAACCGAGGCTATACTGCCGAATGTTTCAAAAAAAGCTGTGGCAAAAGCTGCCTTTCCCCGCGTTCCAATGATAACTGCCAGGGTATAACCGGCAGTTACATAAACGCCGCTTGCAATACCCAATATAAAAGTAAAGATGGCCATGGTTATATAATTAGGGGATATACCTACCAGAAGGAAACCGGCGGCCATAGCCCAAGTTCCTATTAGCACTGTCCTTGCGTAGCCAAGTCTGTCTCCCATGATGCCGGAAGGGAAACGGGCAAGCGCGTAACCAAAAAACACCAGGGTTACCAGCAATCCCGCCTGGCCGCTGTCCACAGCGTATGTTTCTTGGACCGGGATAAGGAGAGGAGGATAAATATTTTTGGTAATCGCCTGGAAAAAGAAAATGATGGCATTTAAAATAAAAAAAGCACTAAATACGTTTTTAGTCATTATAAGTCCTTCCACTTCTTATAAGAATTAATATAATATTCTTGCTTAATGATTTTCAGTGTTTCCCGAGCTATATCTGTGCTCTTGGGATAAGTGATATTTCACACCCATTAACTTGTTTTTTTTAATGAGTTAACTCTAATAAAAAGCTGTCGGCAATGTGTGCCCTACTACACTTCTATCACCCTCTGATAACATTATCACAGGTGTAAGTTGGAAATCAAACCATTATTAAGGGTATCACGTGGAGATTAATAAAGTTACTTTTATCATATTATTAGAATAGGGGGGTGTTTATTAAGCGTTGTTTGCTTACATAAATAGACAGCAAATATAATGGATGGTAAAATAACTTTAAGCATAATACTAAGGGGGCTGCCATGTTTAAAAAAATATTAAAAATAACTGCCATTTTATTACTTGTATTAATAATAATAACGGGGGCGACCTATGGAGTTATCCATAGGGGTGTTCCGTTGCAGGGCGAAGCTGAAATGGGACAGGAGAGCATACTTGTACCCGAAAATCTCGATGATGAAGAAATAAACATAGATGTTATCTCATACAATGTTAGGCTGATTACGAAGGAAGATATTGAAGAACATTATTGGACTAACCGTAAAGAACCCATGATTAACCTGTTAGATAATTATAATGCCGATATTATAGGTTTTCAGGAAGTAACTCATCCTCAGTATGAATACTTAATTAAACACTTAGGGGATGAATATGGCTATTATGGTATATACAGATCGGGCCTGAACCGGGAACGGGGTGACAGCATTATTAGTGATACCGATCCCGAGCCGCACCTGTTCAATAACTTGCGTATTATGGTTGTGGATGAAGGTTCGCCAATTTTTTACCGAAAGTCCAGATTTGAACTGTTAGATTATGATACATTTTGGCTGCGGGAAGATCCGGAAAGCCCCGGTAGAGGTTGGGACGCAAATATCAGAAGAATTTGTTCCTATGTTGAACTTTTGGACCATTATACCGATGAGGTTATAACCGTTTACAACACTCACTTTGATCACAAGGGCGAAGTGGCTCGGCAAAAGAGCGCTGATCTCATATATGAATATATAGAGGATTCCAGGGGAACACCCATCGCCATGGGCGATTTTAATATTCCTGAAGGTGAAGAAGTTTATAACAGTATAGTGACACGTTCACTTTCCGATGCTAAATACTTGAGCCCTGAAGATAAACGGGATAGCGGCACTACTTTTAATGGTTTTGGTGAATATCCCCACGAAGGCCCCATAGACTACATTTTTGTGGATGATAATGACTTTAATGCTCTAAGTTATAGAATCATCACAGATAGGTACGATGATGGATATTACATCTCCGACCATTATCCTGTTCAGGTAGAGTTGAAATATAAATAATTTTCAAGTTACCCGGAATTCCTATGTAATTGTTTAAGTTCTTTATTGATTGTCAGATGCATTGATGAGGGAAATTATCAAAAAGTATGCCGGGGAGCAATAAAAAAGGTGCCTATTAAAAATATTACATTGATTATTGAAGGGAATTTTGAATTTTACGTAGAATATGTATAAAGTATTTAACAAATAAAAAATATGGGTAATTTTTTATGGTTAATAGATAAATAAAAAAATATTAGTGTTTAATTGAGGTCTTTGTAAAGGTTGAATTAAAAGAGCAGTATTTTTTTAGGGTAGGAAGGATTAAAAAAATGTTTCAGGAAAGATTTAAAAACTTTAGAGAACTGTTTTATAAGCACAAGCCAATTCTTGTCAAACCCGCAGAAAATAGTATATCAACAAAGTGGGGATATGAATTAAGAGGTGAAGAGGAATTTAAGTCTTATGAGTTAGTTATTGTTTATATTCAACTAACTCCTTTGATGGACATGGACAAACTGAAAAAGTTTATGGAAAAGGTTGTTAATTTACTTAATAAGGAAAGCTATCCATATATTAAATTGGCTTTATTTTTTTTCAATGATCATGAAAAAGGGTTAATTTATAGTAAGGTTTCCTGGAAAAAGAAAATCAAGATGAAAAAAGTAGAAGACTTCATTGAATCAGTTAAGAAAAAAAACCCTGACACTCATGCAGATAATTTATCAATGATATTTCCAGAACGAAACTCCTTGGACTATGAGTTAAGAAATCACCCTAACAGAAATGACTTATTAATTTTTATATCTGACTCAAAAGGGTTTAAAATCGATGATTCTGTTAATGAAAAATTGGAAAAACACAGGAAACGATGTTTTTGGGTTGAAATTGAACGTAACCGAGAAGTCACTGTAAAGCGAGAAGTCCCTTATCTAAAAAGTTAACCAAAATATTTTTTCTTTATGTGTAAGTTAATTGATATCTACATAGGCGGCTTAAAGTAAGGCTTAGGTCTTATTGCGCAGTATTATTTTGTTCCACAGGCACTTCACTCAAATCTATTCCAGCTTTTATTAAAGCATGCTGTCCTTTTTATATTTAGATAAATATCTTAATTTAAGGAGTTTGGCTTGGCTAAATCAGGTGAAAAAAATGTTAAAGAATATCTGGAGAGCAAAGGGTTACAGGCAGTAAAAATGCCGGAGACTTCTGCGAAAACAGTAGATTTTGAAGTTTATTATGCGGGCAAGCCGGCGTTTTACCTGGAAGAAAAGACTGTTAAGTTTACTGCCGGGGGATGGAAAGATATGTATCCTGTTTATAATACCATTGCCAAACACATTTATGAAGCAATTAAACTGTTTAAAAGCGTAAATCCTCACAGAGAGGTTCCCAATGTTTTGGCTTTTACCAACAGGGATGAGGGACGGAGCATTGATGATTTGTTTATAACTTTAGTGGGTCATGTTGTAACTTCCCGGGGCAAAATGCGAAGGATTGAGATTATGAAAAAAGTAGAAAAAGAAGACCCTGTGATAGATTTATTTCTATGGTTTGACCACCACCAAATGACAGGTCATATATGGGACGAAAATATTCCGCAGCATGAAGCAAAATTAGCCGAAATATTGGAATTGGAATAAGTTTTTTGGGGCAGGAGAATTTAACGCAGTTGAAGAATATTTTGGCTGCGTTAATTAAAAGTGTAAAAGTAAAAGTTATTATAAAATCTACACCCGGCACCATTATACAAAGGAGTAATGGAGCGGGAACATATAGCAGGAGATTGACTTATGCATCCTTTTGACCGGGATATAACACTGCAGCAAAAAGGCCCTTTAAGCTTTAGAGGTGAGGTTTCAAAAAACTGGCTTATTAATGACATTGCCAACGGAGGGTATGTGCTTGCTTTGGCGGCAAAGGCCATGCAAACTGTCAGCGACAAACACGGCACACCCATCATAACTGCTAACTATATAGGCCCTTGCATTCCCGGAGAGATTGATATTGAGTTGGAAAAGATAGCCCAAAGTTACAAGTTTACCCGCTTTCAGGCCCGGCTTTTCCAGGACGGTAAAGAAAAAACGCGGGTTTGGGGCACTTTTATGAAAGAAAATATAGGGACTGCGGTGGAGCGATACGAAAAAGACCCTCCGAAGGTAGCACCTAGAGAGGAATGTGTGCTTATGCCGGCTAATTCCGGTAATACTCTTTCTCAAAATCTGGAGATGTTTCTGGATCCAGACAGTGCAAAGTGGATGAAGGGGGAATTAAATCATCGTTCGGATATGAGAGGATGGGTACGCTTTCGGGAAGAACGAGGGTATGATTTGCCGGCTGTTTTGCTCATGGCAGATTCCATGCCTCCCCCTATCTTTATTACCTATGGTGTTTTTAGCTGGGTTCCTACCATTGAACTTTCCGTAAGTGTACGTAAAAGACCCCTTACTTCCTGGCTCAAATTTCGCCTGCACAGCTGTTATTTAACAAACGGTATTATTGAAGAAGACGGCGAAGTTTGGGATGAAGACGGAAACTTGGCCTGCATCTGCCGCCAGATTGCGCAAGTGAGGTT
The DNA here is from genome assembly GCA_964636865.1 of uncultured Syntrophomonadaceae bacterium. Classification (GTDB taxonomy): domain Bacteria; phylum Bacillota; class Dethiobacteria; order DTU022; family PWGO01; genus B1SED10-75. The sequence goes on along the minus strand of CAZWVJ010000005.1, from coordinate 89,457 downwards.
GAGTGAATAAATTAAATATGTGGCAGGATATAATATAATTCGTTTTCCGGTAGTTGTTCAGACTCAATAATGAGTCGGGTGAAATGCTCCCTTTACTGCTTGATTTATTTTGTTTGGGGGCAAGGAGACCTATTTTGCAGAAAAGGAGGGTGAGTTTTGTTTGATAAGATTGGAAAGTGGATGGGAAACGAGGAGGAAGACCGGGTTAAAATAAATAAGCCTTATTTACAAGTTTTTGATCAATGTAAACATGCCCTGGAAAAAAATGAATGTGAAATTGCCAGTGAAGATAAAGATGCAGGTATAATAAAGGCAGAGCATGGGGTATCGGTAGATAGTTGGGGAGAAAATATAACCGTAGAAGTTGAAAAATTGGAAGAAAACTATACCCTGGTGAAATTAACAAGTAAATCTAAAGTGCCGGTAACCCTGGTTGACTGGGGCAAAAATGAGCAGAATATTAAGAGCATTATGGAAACTTTACAGGAAATGGAATGAAGGAGGCAGTCTGTTATAGTAACTTCCAATGTAGCAAAAACAAAGCAAAATAGTATGCTTGTCAGGCCGTTTTTAAAATGGGCAGGGGGAAAGTCACAGCTGGTAAATGAGATTAAAAAGCGCGTGCCGGATAATTTTTCTACTTATTATGAACCTTTTTTAGGCGGGGGGGCAATCTTTTTCTTTCTGCAGCCGAATAATGCTGTTATTAATGATAGCAGTGAAGAATTGATGAATGTTTATTCCGTAGTAAAAGATTCCCCGGAAGCGCTTATCGAAGACTTAAAGCAGCATGTTAACACTGAAGGCTACTTTTATGAGATCAGAAACCGGGATAGAAATGCGGATGAGTATAAAAAATTATCTCCCATAAAAAAGGCATCGCGGGTAATATACCTCAATAAAACTTGCTTTAACGGCCTTTTTAGAGTAAACGGCTCTGGTCAGTTCAATTCCCCTTTCGGCAATTATAAAAACCCCAATATAGTTAACGCATCTGTGTTAAGGGCGGTGAGTGATTACCTGAATAATGCCAATGTGCGCATTTGCTGTGGGGATTTTGAAGATAGTATAAAACATATTAAAAAAACAGATTTTGTCTATTTTGACCCTCCTTATGACCCGGTTTCCGGATCTGCAAATTTTACCGCTTATGATAAGGGTGGTTTTGATAAGACACAGCAGGTAAGGTTAAAGAAAGTTTGTGATTGGCTGGATGCAAGGGGGGTTAAATTTTTGTTGTCCAATTCGGCCACGGAATATATGCAAGATTTATACGGTGATTATAGGTGCGAAATAATATCAGCCAGGCGTGCTATTAACTCCAGGGGAGACAAAAGGGGCTTAGTAGGTGAACTGCTGGTGAGGAATTATAAATAGCAATAATGTTTATTAATATACTAATAAGAGTAAAGGGTTAGAAGGTGGTTTTTCTTTGAAACAAGACATCCTGCTTTGCGACCTGGATGCTTTTTATGCTTCCGTAGAGCAACTGGATAATCCTTCATTAAGGGACAAGCCGCTCATAATTGGTGGATCTCCCCAGGGACGCGGCGTGGTTTCTACTTGTTCATATGAAGCCAGGAAATATGGTGTGCGATCGGCTATGCCGATGAAAAAAGCTGTAGAGCTCTGCCCCGCAGCAGTTATCCTTCCTCCGAATATGAGCAGGTACAAAGAAGTATCGGAAGAAGTCCTCAAGGTATTTTACAAATTTACTCCCGACATACTGCGGGTTTCCATAGATGAGGCCTACCTGGGTTTACAAAGTGGAAACGGCTATGAAACTGCTAAAAAGATCCGGGCTGTGGTGCGAAAAGATTTAGGATTGCCAATCAGCATAGGAGTTTCGGTGAATATGCTGCTGGCTAAAATTGCCTCTGAATTGGCCAAGCCTGACAACTTAAAGACTATCTGGCCGGAAGAAGTGCCAAATGTTTTGTGGCCGCTTCCTGTAGAGAAACTTCCCGGTATTGGTCCTTCTACAAAAGAGAAGTTGAACAAACACGGGATAAAAACTGTTAAGGAACTGGCGAACTTCCCGGAAGAAAAGCTTACCGGGTTACTGGGCAGCAATGCCCACCTTCTGAAAAACTATGCCCACGGCCATGATGATCGGAAAATGGTGGTTTCCCAAGAGGCGAAGTCTATATCCAAGGAAAGGACTTTTGCAGAAGATATCTTTGGACGTGATTATGTGATATCTACTTTGTCCGAATTATCGGAGGAAGTGGGGTATAGATTGCGGGCTGAAGGGATGCAGGCGAGAACAGTGTCCATAAAAGTGAGATTTGCCGATTTTACTACCATAACCAGGGATAAAACTTTGGCGGAATCTACTAACTTGGACAACGAAATTTTTAAATCTGTGAAAGAACTTTTCCGGCGCCACGGGGGAAAACCTCCCTGGCGTTTGGTAGGAGTAAAACTATCCGGGCTTGAAGGCTGGAAGCAGATGAGCTTCTTTACCCCGGATTCCCCACAAGAGAAGGAGAGAAAAATTACTCGTGTTAAGGATGAACTGCGAGGAAAGTACGGAAAAGGAGTACTTTACAGCGCCAGCAAGCTTATCAAGTAACCTGTTCCTGTTCTCCAAAAATTGCTTCCAAAAATCAGAGGATATTTCCCTGCATCATTAAGCAAGTTATTAGGTTTAGAAGGAATCAAAAATTATTTTCGGATCATAAACGGCTAACTCAACGATACAGCAAGAAGCCTGCCCCGGAAAGCACCTGCTGCCTTCTGAATTTTCCCATTTTTTAAATGATTGTTTTTTTAACAGCAGGATAATTATAGACATTAATAGAAAGTTTATATCAACAATTAACAATATAACAATATTAATAAGGTTAGTATATGTGTTTTTTCGGGGATAAATTTTTAGCAGCGCAAATGGCTGCAGAAAAATCTCTTTTGACTCAAATTTACTTTTTGGAGGTGGAGTTATGCATCACAATTTTTTTGAAGGTGTTGAACAGGTGGAGGCTTTCATGGCAGGGAGAAAAGCCAAACTTCCGGTGTTTTATCGCAGTGCCAGAGCCATAACTGCTGTTTTTCCCGCGCTTTTGTGGGATTTGAAGAAGTTGATTCCCGATCCCCGTTACAAACCGGCGCAAATTTCTCCGGGAGTTGGAGCCATACACCTTACGGCTTTTGAGTATTATGACACGGATATCGATCCCTATAATGAATTTGCAGTAGGAGTATTATTAAATGACCCTAACTTGATGGAAATTCCGGGCTATAATTTGCTTCGCCAGTTAGCCCGGGTAAATTTCTATACTTACATTCATCATCTGCCAGTAGACACGGAAATTGCTCTACGGGGAGGGGTTGATATCTACAATTATCCCAAGTTTTTGGCGGGCATTAATTTTACCGATACCAGCCGGGAGGTTACCTGTGATCTTTCGGAAGGAGGGGAAGATATTCTTTCCCTTAGCGGAAAGAAAATTAACGCTACTTGGAGCGGGATAATGAAGTATTTTTGCCATCTTTACCAGTTTAAACAGCTTCAGAGCGCGGAATTTAAGGTTAATGCCATTAATTATACGATTGCTCCGGGCCCCGGCAATGCGAGCTTAGAACTGGGAAACTCTCATCCCGTGGCCCGGGAATTAAGAAATACCCTGCTTACTACTCAGCCCCTTCTTTATATTTATATGCCTGATATACAGTGCATTCTTTATGGCCCTGATAAACTTTCCGTCCCTCTGCTGGTAAGAATGCTTCAGGATAATATGGGGTTGCCCCTGAAGGAACTTTCTGCCCAAAAGAGTTGAGTAACTTAACGTAGATAGATAATTAAGTAATTTTGCTACTTTGGTGACTTTGGATGAGGTGAGGGGGAAATTCTTATGAGCCATAACAGTGATAGGCCGTCTTTTGTGGTGAAGCCTGAACTGGAAGATATGATCAACAGTATGCAGGCTTTGAACCAATTGCCCCGAGGGATGCTGCGGGAAACCCGCCAGGTTTTGAAGGAGGCCAGGAAATTTAATCGCAAGGTGGTCAGGCCGAGGGCCCTGGAATTGGACCAAAAGATGCAGCAAGATCCAAATTACCTCCCCTGGGAATTCGTAAAGGAGGCTAACCGCCGGGGTTTTTACACCATGTTCATTCCAAAATTATTTGGGGGTAAAGGATATAACCTTCCCGCTCTTTCTTATGTTTTGGAAGAGTTGGCCACTGAATGCACCGGTATGGCCAATTTGGTGGGTGTCCACTGGCTTGGCATAGCTACCCTGACTGCTTCCTGGAATATACGCCTCATGAATAAGATTATGCGCGATGTGGTGGAAGGAGAAAAGGTAGGTGAGCCCCGCCTTATTTCACTGGCCATAACCGAACCCGGAGCCGGCACAGACGTAGAAGAGGTGGAATTGCTGAAGAAGGCGAGAGTAAACTGCCATATAAAGCGGGTAAACGGCGGGCGCTTGATAAACGGCAGCAAGATATTTATATCTAACGGACACCTTTCTACCTGGCACATGGTAATCGGTTACAAAGATTTTAACCGTCCCCATGAGACTACGGTTATGGCGGCAGTCAGGACGGGTAGCAAGGGCTTTTCCTTTGGGCGTACGGAAAAAAAGATGGGGCAGAAGGCTTGCCCGGCAAGTGAACTTATATTTGAAGATTGCTTTGTGCCCGAAGAAAACGTGTGTTTTGATGCTGACAGTGTTGAAGAGGTGCCTGGCTGGTTCGGCAGGCCCAAAAAATCGGTGGAGGAATATACTGCCCAGGTGATACATTATGTGCTTTCCACTTCCCGCGCCGGAGTGGCGGGTTTTGCAACCGGAGTTGCTCGGGGGGCCTACGAGGAAGCCCTTCGTTATGCTGTAGAGACAGAAGTGGGCGAGAAAAGAATTGTGGACCAGGAATGGGCGCGCTGTCTTTTGGCAGAAATGTACAAAAATGTTTTCCTGGCCAGGCTTTCTTATGTGGAAACTAATTATGCAAATTCCCTTTTTGGCATGTTCAGGGTCCTTCACTGGAAACCTCTCTACTATTTTCTTAAATTAACTCCCGGGGAAGTGCTTGATATAGTAATGCCGCCGGTTTTAAATCGAGAGTCTATAACATGGCTTTTCCGCAAATTATGCCTGGATGGTCAAAAGGAAGAGGAAATGCAGCAAACTTCGGGATTGGCATCGCTTTCAAAGTTTGCCGCCTCGGATTTCGGTCTGCGGAATTGCCAGCTTGCCCTGGACCTCATGGGAAGAGCAGGTGTGCAGCACAACCAGCGGGCGGAAAAGCACCTGAGAGATTCTAAACTACTGCAGATTTATGAAGGAACCAACCAGCTTAACAGGTTAAATCTTTTTGATTGTCTTATCGGGCGCGACCTGCCCGGTGTAAAATCTTTTGAAGAATAGAAGATAGGGAATGTTTTGCCTATATTAATTGAATGAAATGAGGATTAAAAGATGGTGGAAAGGAGGCCTTAAACATGAAGGCCGATAGAACCGATGGAATTGATAATTTTTATGGGCCTGAAAAAGCAGAAGAACTTAAACTGCTGGAAAACATGTCTCGGGATTTTGCTGAGAACGAGCTTCGAGTAGGCAGGGAAGATCGAGACACTTACCCCTATGCGCCGCTGGATCTCACTCTTTTTCGTAAAGCGGAGGAATTGGGATACTTTACTCTTTTGCTGGATGAGCCTGATGAGATATTAACTAATTTGGTTTTCCTGGGCCATGTGTTGAAAGTTCTTTCTATGGAAGATGCTTCTCTTGCCGGAGCCGTTTTTGCCCATTCCCTGGCTCAAATGCTGGTAATTCAGGCCGGGCAGGCTGATATGTTGAACAAGATGCAGGATGAGGACTCCGCAGCGATGCAAAAGAAAAAAGAAAGTTCATTTATTGCCTATCCCTGTTTTGATTTTCCGGATAATATGGCTAAAAACCTGCGGGCTGAAAAACAAGGTGAAAAGTATTTTTTAAGGGGAGAGGTTAATTATGTAACCTTGGGCAACCTGGCAAATTGGGCTCTATTGCCCGCTCAGGTTGAAGGTGAAAAAGGTTTTTCCTTTTTTCTTTGCCCTCTTGAAGGTGAAGAAGTTAAAGATGGTTCTGCGGTGCTAAGCCTTGGTTTGCGCTCTTGCCCTGCTGTGGACCTGGCTATTAGTGATGCTGAAGCTGTTCCGGTGGGTAATATCGGTGCAGGTGAAACCTACTACGAAGCGGTTGAAGCTTTGTTTGCAGCACTGGCAGCATCTATATCTTTAGGTGTGATGAAGGGATCATACCGTGAAGCCCTGGATTACTCGCGTCAGCGTGTTCAAGGTGGCCGGGAGATTATTAATTGGTCGGAGCTGCGCATGATGCTTTCCCGAACTGCCGTTCAGTGCCGTACAAGCGAGATGTTGGTAAACAGGGCGCTTCATGAAAGTGAGTCAGGTATTCCGGGATGGGAAGATTCGGCCAGGGCAGCAGCCCTTCATGTTCAAGAGACAGCCTGTCATGTAACTTCTGATGGCATTCAGATTTTGGGGGGGAACGGCTATATGCAGGATTACGGACAGGAAAAACGCTTTCGCGATGCCCACCAGTTAAAAATCCTTCTGGGCCATCATCCTTTAAGAAAACTGAAGTACCTTGAGTTTGCAGAAGATGACCTTTCCTAAAATGTTTGCAATTTCTGGCGATAATGGTATAATAATCAGAAGTACATAACAAGAATTCAATATTACTTGCTCTTTGGTTTATCTATGGTTAAGTTTTATAATGATTTATTTAAATACATTCACATAGAAATAAAGACAAAAAAGGAGGCTTTTGTTTTGGAACGAAACAGGCCAAGAAAAAAACGCTATTTAAGAAGCCGAATTACACAACGTCTTATTTTGGACACTGCTGAGGAAGTATTTCTGGAAAAAGGTTACCATAAAACCACCGTTACTGAAGTAAGCAAACGGGCAAATGTAGGTTATGGCACAATTTATAGCCATTTCCAGGGTAAAGACGATCTTTTAATCAACGTTATTATGCGGGTTATGGACAACTTTTATGAGGTTTTAAATGCGTATAAGTTTGAATATAACAATTTGCAAGAGATGTACTATATTATTGAAAAAAGAAATCGTGGAGTACTAAATTTGGGTGTAGAGAACAGAAATATCTTGAAGGTCTTACATGAGGCCATGCATCTTTCGAATAATATTTATGAGCACTGGAATAATATGCAAAATAATTATATTTATTTAGTTGAAAGTGACGTGCATAATGCCCGTCATGAAGGATATGTTACCCATGATATAGATGCCCGGGTTGTTGCCAAATCCGAAGTTTTAACCATGGAGAAATTTTTATGGGAAGTTGTCTTTGAAAGGGAAACAGACATTGATGCCCTGGTTAAAAATTTAACGGGTATTTTTGTCCTTGGCACCTATGTATCGGATTCTATGCTTGCGTAACCTCCATCCTAAAGTTAGAAAACTTTCATGATTTAAGTAGTAATTTAGAAACTACGGAATTTTGGGGAACAGTTAATTATGCCCAACTGTTCCCAAAATATTTTTGCCTCTTTGCCAATTAAAAACTTTAAAAACAATAAAAAACGCGTCATAGGCCCCAAGTTTTTTTACAACTCTATTTTTGTTTTGCCAAATATTAAAAGGAAGATTGATGAGGGCAAACTCAGGGTGACTGCTATGAAGTAGCTTCTTGATATTTGAGAATTTTTTTATTATTGCAGGAATTCAATAATAAATGCAGAAGCTGTAGTTATAGGAATTTAAGATACCATAAATCGATTTTGATGCTTTTAAGAGTTGGGCAAAATAAATCTCTCTAAAAGGTTAGGTTTACAATAGGCCAAATTCCTAAATCTTAGGACAGTTCATACCTGTTTTTTCGATAGTTATGTCAGAAGCACTTTATTTTAAGTAGCATAAAGAAAAGGTGGAGGTATACATGGCAACAGGCGATATTCCTAAAATACCCCATGAGTATAAACTGCGCATGAAAGAATTATCTGCCAAGATTAAAGCAGGTGAAATAACCCCGGAAGAAGTTAGGGACAAAGCGCTAACTGTTTTGGGAAAGGTAAAAATTGATGCGGAAGGTGTGCTGATTAAAGGCGATTATGGGCGCTTTGAAGTTGACGAACGTATAATTACAGCTGCTCAAGAGTTTTTAATGTATGCTTACGAACTGGTGCCAAAGTTATTGGGCAAAGCATTTTTAATTAAAAAGGGAGATGATTTTAAAAAGATTGTAATAGGTTTCGGATTAATGAGTTCCTCCGCTTCTGAAAAAGATATCAAAAATTCCGGTCTTCCTATCGTTGAATATGTGCAAGATCCCTTAACAGAAAAGAAAAAAATTAAAATTCATAGGATTGAAGAATTTGCCGGTTGGCTTGGTGAGGACTGGGAAGGTGGGGCTTTAATGTTTAAATTAGCCATTCCTCTTTCTGATCTTCTTACCAAGGAAGTCCTTGATAAACTAAACGATTCCATGGAGCCTTTTTGTGACCTGGTGCTTAAGGAATGTGGGGTATAGTTTATGAAAGCAAAGAGTGATTTAAAAAAAATGCTCGGCAGTAGATATGTGATTGATGATCCGGAGATCCTGGATAAATACGCTCATGATAATTCTTATGTTGCCTCTAGAAAGCCAAGCTTATTGGTGCAGCCCAAGAATGCAAATGAAATAATGAAAATAGTTAAACTTGCCGGAGAAAAACAATTTAAATTGGTCCCGGTAAGCTCCGGGCCACCACGCTTTCGTGGTGATACCATCCCGGCGGTTGACAATGCTGTCATTGTGGATATGTCCAGGATGAATGAAGTAATGTGGGTAAACAGGCGAAACAGGGTGGCCCTGGTTGAGCCCGGCGTTACTTTTGATCAACTTGAGAAGTATCTTGAAGAGGCGGGTATGCGGTGTATGTTCCCGCTGTTACCACGCTCCAATAAATCCATTGTAGGAGCTTTCATGGAAAGAGAGCCTTTTACAATTCCTAAATATGCTTGGGATCTTGGCGATCCTATTGCTTCTTCCGAATTGATTTTGGGAGACGGTTACTGTATGAGAACCGGGGGAGGGGCAGGCCCGGGTAAGACGTTAGAAGCTCAGCGCCAGGTAGGGGGTGCTCAGAAGTTTCCGCTGTCACCTCTTTCTATGGATGTAAGGCGAATAGCCCAGGGCTCGCAGGGAAGCTATGCTATATGTACCTGGCTTTCTTTAAGGTGCGAGCTTTTGCCCGAACATGAAAAAGTCTTTTTTGCCGGTTCCGAAGATATTGAGAAGTTAATAGAAGCTTCTTACCGGTTTATGTATCTTCGCCTCATGGATGAAAAATATATACTGAATAGCCTTAATTTTGCTTGCCTGCTGGAAAAAGATCCATCTAAAATAGCAGAACTGCAGAAAAATTTGCCGAGCTGGATACTGGTCACAAGCATAGGTGGTTATGGAGAACTTCCTGCGGAGCAGTTCGAATATAAGACTGCTGATGCCCATGAAGAAGCCAAAGAGCTGGGGATCCAGCTAGTCGATGAAATAGGCGGAATAAAAGAAGAAGATTACCGCAAAAAGGTTTTGCGGAAAACATCGGAAAAGCCTTATTGGAAAACCCGGCTTAAAGGTGATTGTCGGGAAATATTTTTTATCACTTCCCTTTCCCAAACCCCGGAGTTTATAAATGTTGCCCGGGAAACAGCGATTAGCAATGGATTCGATCCTTCTCAAATAGGGGTGTATCTGCAAATGGTACTACAGGGTTCGGCATGTCACTGTGAATTTGATCTTTACACCGGCCCTGATGAAGCCCCCTCCATGGAAGGTTTTTACAATGAACTTAGTAAAAAAATATTTGAAATGGGCGGATATTATTCGAGGCCATATGGAATGTGGGCCGATCTGGTATATCCTCACAGTGAAACATTTGTAAAGTACGCCCGGGGTTTAAAAGAAATATTTGATCCCCATAATGTGATGAATCCCGGAAAACTATGTTTCAAGGAGATATGATATGAGCCTTTCAGACTATTATTATGAAATGTCGCACTGTCACAGATGCTCTTTATGTAAATTTACACCTTTTCAGTTGATGCAAAGCCATCGGTTTTCATCTGGGTGCCCTTCTATTGCTTACCGCAACTTTCATTCATGGGCTGCCGGCGGAAGGGTTATTATGGCTCATGCTTTGGTAGCGGGGAGGCTGCAAGAAATTACCGAGACCATGGAACAAATTGTTTTTGAATGCACACTTTGTGGTAATTGCCAGTCGCAGTGCCGCACCTATAATTATAATTTGAATCCCATTGAAGTAATGCAGGAACTAAGGATTCACTTTGTGGAACAGGGCAACCTGGTGCCGGAACATTCGATGATTGTGGAAGGGCTAAAGAAAGAAGATAATGTTTTTGGGGAACCAAAGGCAAATCGTGGCAATTGGGCTGAAGGGCTTGATGTGAAAGATATTAACCTTGAAACAGCTGATGTATTTTTCCACGCAGGTTGCCGTATATCATATGATGAAGAGTTTTGGCCGGTGGCGAGAACGGCTGTTAACATATTAAAAAAAGCCGGGGTAGACGTAGGAATTGCCGGAAAAGATGAAGCCTGCTGTGGCGGGCGAGTTTACGAAATGGGATATAAAGGGACTTTTATTAATTATGCCGAGGATTTTATAAGCAGGGTAAAAGCTTCGGGTGCTTCTACTATTGTAGTGATGTGCGCGGACTGCAACGGAACTTTGAAAGAATATTATCCATTGATAGACAGCATCCCCGATATTGAAATACTGCACATTAGTGAATACATCTCCCGCTTAATGGAGGAAGGCAGAATAAAGTTTACCGAGAAAACTCCTCTGCGGATTACTTATCACGATCCATGCCATCTGGGAAGACGAGGTGAGCCGGGGGTCAAGTGGGAAGGTGAATATAAACGCATCAAACCGCATATTTTTGCCCCTGTACCAGAGAAGCCAATAAAATTAGGTTTAAACGGATGCTACGAGCCGCCGCGGGAGATTTTGCAGTCCATACCGGGAATTGAATTTGTGGAGATGGAGCGCAACCGGGTTTTCAGCTGGTGCTGTGGAGCCGGGGCAGGCGTCTTAGAAGCTTACGAAGATTTTGCCAGGTTTTCGGCGGGTGAAAGAATAGAAGAAGCGCTATCAACAGGCGCAAGCGCTCTTGTAACAGCATGTCCGTGGTGTGAAAGAAATTTCAAAGATACAATTGAACATACGGGGCAAAATATCAAAATATATGACATTATAGAACTTGTTAATATGGCGATGGGAGGGGAAGAAAATGACCCAAACGATATCTGAAGAAGCATATAACGAGTTTGTGGAAGCCCTGGGCGAAGATAATATTTCGGTCGATCCGGGTATAATTGAAACTTACACATATATGAACGGATTGGGGCAGGGTGGAATCGGAACCCAATGGGTTTTCAGGCCGGTTTGTGTTACTTTGCCCGGAAGTGTTGAAGAAGTGCGGGCTATTTTGAGGATTTGTGCAAAGTATCAGCTTAAGTTTAAGGCTCATTCTACGGCATGGTGGGTTGCAGCGTTGGCTACTTGCCCTAATTGCGTGATACTTGATATGAGGCGGATGAACAAGCTTCACATAAACGTTAAAGATTCATTTGCCGTTACCGAATCATATGTAACTGCCGGGGAAACCCAGATAGAAACCATGAAACACGGACTAAACCCTCATCTTGTGGGTGCCGGGCCGAATGCTTCAAACCTTGCCAGTGGAACGAGTATGCAGGGCACAGGTGGTAGTTCAATCCGCACTTCAATGCAAGAGCGCAATGTACTGGCTGTTGAGTGGATAACCCCATCGGGAGAAATACTTAAACTTGGTTCACTTAACACGCCAAAAGCCGGTTGGATATGTGGTGATGGTCCCGGGCCAAGCTTGCGAGGTATGATGAGAGGTTCGGCGGGAAATATGGGCGGTAACGGGGTTTTCACCAGAGTGGCGCTTAAGCTTTATCCGTGGTACGGCCCGCCTTATAAGTGCGGTGGCACACCTCCTTTCTTTGACAGTGAGGAAGTACCTAACAGTTACCTGCGTTACGTGGTATGGGGAGACCATGATAATGAGGCGGATGCTCTTACCCGGCTGGGTGAGTCGGAAATAATTGATTATAACAATAGATGGTCGGCGGGGGCTTTTACTAGCGCTATGTCTATTACAAATGAAGAATATCTGGAAATGGAAGAAAAAGGCGAATTCAAAGAGAAATTCGGCAATGGTTACTGGACGTTTTTTATCCATGCTGCAAGCAAAAGAGAGCTAGATTACAAGATCAAGGCTTTTGAAAAAATAGTTGCCGAAACAGATGGCGTTATCTATGACACTTCCATATTTGGCAAAAGATCACATGAATTAGCTATTCAGAATGCAGTAAGGGCTATTTGGATAGGCAAAGCAGCTTATATGCCTACATCTTCTAATACGGGAGCGGTGCCGTTTTCTTATGAGACGATTGACCAGGGTTTCAAGCATGCCTTACCTATTTCTCTTGATGCCAAGGAAGAATATGCATCTCAGGATAAAATGCTTAATGATGGACGGGATAATTGTTATGCCTGTATAGATGAAGACGGCCATTATATGCATATTGAGCATGCCTGCCTGGTGGATATGTGGGAGCCAAAAGGAGAACCCGCCGGAGCATGCATTAAAGGGGCAGCCCTTGCACTTGAAAAGGGTATCGGATTTTTTTACGGCTCACTTCCGGGAAGCCCCAAAGACTTGGTAATATATTCCAAGTACATGACTAAAATTCAGCGGATGCTGGATCCTTATTCTATAGCTAATAATACGGGTACAAGAGGTTATGAGTTAATTACACCGGTGGAGGAATTATGAGATGTTCAATATTATCCTTTTAAGTTTTGGCAATGTGGTAAAGGGTATTGTGTCCATCGCTTCGAAGAGGGATAACAGCTTTAAAAACAGGCTTAATTCCAGAAATATGACCATTGTAATTAAGACTAAAGGCAATAGAGAAGCGGTGCAATACATATTGGAAAATGGAGAAATTTATCTTAAAAAAGGCAGTAAATACTTGGCTCCGGATCCGGATATTTCAGTTACATTTTTAAATGCCAAAAGTGCTTATTTTACAGTATTAAAACCTACTCCCAAATTAGTGATCGATTCATTTATGAATGCATTGGGTAATGGCGAATTAAAATTGGAATTTAAGGCAGAATCTTTAATGTGGCTGGTAGAGACCATGAAAAAGCTGCCGAGTTCTTTGAATTTAAAATCTATTAGATATGCTTTACGGGGAAAATTATTGTAACAAATTAAGAAAATAAACGGGTGTTCCAAATCAAAATCGGCATAAAGCTATCAAAATATTTATTAATAAAAAGATGTAAAGGGTATTAAAATGGAAGATAAATATGATGTTATAGTAATTGGTACTGGCTGTGGCGGAGCTGCAGCAGGCGCTCTTGCCGCTTATCACGGGCACAAAACACTTATCCTGGAAAAAAACAGCATCATCGGCGGACGAACGGCAACTTATGAAAGTCACGGCTTTAAAATGGATCATGGTCATGTAATGCTGCGCTGTGATCGAGGGCCTCATGGTAAACTTCTTAGGATGGTAGATTCCCCTGATTTAATTCCTAGATTTTCATATGCTTTAGACTGGGGTGTACAAGTTTCTATTGCTGATAAAAAAATGGTTATACCGCCCCATAAGCGGCGTGCTATTTTACCTCTAGTCATGCTCAAAGAAATTTTAAATTTTCGATTTAAGCCCGAGGATTGGGTTAGCTTTGTCAAATTTAACGCCAAAATATTAAATATGTCCCATCGGGATATGGAAGAGCTATACCACGTTGATGCCAAGACCTTCCTTAATAGATATTTTACCAATAAATATTTTCACCTGATTTTCGGCGGCACTACAACAGTTTGCCTGGGTGCTCTCATGGAGGAGGTTTCTGCGGGTGTGCTGGCGAGTATATCCAGGGCGGGATTAAAAGGCCTCGGATATCCGATAAACGGAGAAGGGGTATCGGCGATTCCACATTCTTTTTTAAAAGCGGCGAAAAGATACAATGCGCACCTGAGGCTTAATACTGCTGTTGATGAAATAGTGGTGGAAGATAATGAGGTCAAAGGTGTGATGATAAACGGACGATTTATTGAAAGTAGTATAGTAATAAGCAGTGTAGGTATAGGGGAAACAGTTCTTAATCTTGTGGGTGAAAACAAGTTTGAGGCTGAATACGTGGAAAAAATTAAAAATCTCAAATATTCTTATGAGGGATTCAGCCTCAAATATGCCCTTGATAAGCCTGTAACGAAATATCCATGGGGAGGCGAAATACCCGACAACCTTGAAAAAATTACTTCTGATATGAGCAGAGGGATACTTCCGGAAAGGTTACCATGGATGTATGTGGCGGCATCGAATTTAGATCCCGCAATTGCTCCTCAAGGAAAACAGGCGATTTTCGTTATATCGGGCGGAACCCCGGAAGTTCCCGGTCAGGTAGACTGGGAGAAATGGATGGACAAAGTGAAGACACAAGTTGCAGAGTTCTTTCCGGGAATAAATAGGCATACTATTTTCTGTGATGAAACTACCCCTAACCAAATAGCAAGATTTTCCGGAAGGATCTACGGTGATTCTGTAGGTGTGGCCCAGACCGTCGATCAGGCCGGAGACTTGAGGCCTTCCCCGGTATCTCCCATAAAGGGGCTTTTTTACAGCGGAGCAGACGTGGGGAAGAACCAGGTAGGGACTGAACTGGCTACCGATGGTGCCATCGCCTTAGAGCCTTATCTTAAATATAAGCCGTAATATGCTTCATTTT
>CAZWVJ010000005.1:0-74537 GCA_964636865.1 uncultured Syntrophomonadaceae bacterium | reverse complement strand
GCATTTTTCTTCCGAAGCTTGGAAATCTTCGAAGGGAAACTTTTTCACTACCGAAATTTTCTCTCCCGAGGGTTTGTAAACGTGTATCTCAATCCCCGGTTTTCGGGTTATTAGTTCCGAAGCCTGGAGAAAACCTACCACCACATGTCCATCATTGAGGCGGGCATCGAAATACCACCATTCCCCAAAAAATTTGCTATTTGCCGCCTGACGGTGGAAGGCATTTTCTGCGGTACTAATAGGTATGATTTGCCCATCTTTTTCTCCCGGACCCAGCCACTCGTTTATTACCGGTTCTGTTTTCAATCAAATCATCTCCCGAATAGATAAAACAGTATGTATTAATACTTTAATTAAATGAGCACTTCTACTAGCTATTTTGTTTTACCTGCTTGGCGAAGATTAATTTTTTTGTAAAATTTGGACATTTGTCATAGCTTTTTTAACACCTAAAAATGAAGTGGACACTTGAATATTTAAATATTAATTTACTTTCAATGCAATGTGTTATTTAAAGGTGAAGTAAACTCTCATGTTTGCAGGAATCTTATTGGAATTGATAGAAAGCTTTTTGTAATCAACAGAAAGGAGGATGACCGCTTGAAAATCGTAGTCCTGGATGGTTATACTCTTAATCCCGGAGATCTGAGTTGGAAGGGGTTTGAGGAAATGGGGGAGGTGGTTGTATATGATAGGACACCTCCTGAACTAACGGTAGAGCGTGCTGCCGGTGCAGAGGCAGTTCTTACTAATAAGGTAATTCTGGGGGAAAAGGAAATATCACAACTTCCCCTTTTGGAATATATAGGGGTCCTGGCTACCGGATATAATGTAGTGGATATAGAGGCGGCATCTCGTCGTAATATCACAGTGACCAATATACCCGGTTACAGCACCGATTCTGTGGCGCAAATGGTTTTTGCCCACCTCCTTAATATATGTCACAGTGTTCAAAAACACAGCGATATGGTTAAAGAAGGTGCCTGGTCGCAAAGCAAGGATTTTAGTTTCTGGCAGTATCCTTTAATTGAACTTGCCGGAAAGACAATGGGAATAATAGGTTTCGGAAAAATTGGCCGGAAAGTCGCTGAAATTGCAAACGCATTTGGTATGGAAGTAGTTGTATATTCTCGAACGATAAAAGAGAAACAAGACCTTTGGAATATTCGCTGGGTTAGCTTTCATGAACTACTTCAAAGTGCGGATGTGGTTAGCCTCCATTGCCCTTTGGTTCCCCAGACAGAAGATCTCATTGATAGGGAATCTATTTCCTTCATGAAAAAAGGGGCGATTCTTATTAATACTTCAAGGGGGCCGGTTATTAATGAATCAGACCTTGCCGATGCTTTACGGGAAGGAAAGATTGCCTGGGCTGCTGTGGACGTCCTTTCTACGGAACCTCCTTCACCAAACAACCCTCTTTTATCAGTGGAAAACTGTCTTGTTACACCCCATATTTCTTGGGCAACCTGGGAGGCCCGTTACAGATTGATGGAGATTGCTCAAAACAATCTGAAAGCTTATCTGGCAAACTCGCCGGTAAATGTGATAAAATTACAATCATAAATTGAACCATAAAAAAAGAGCTTCATTTTTTTTGCTATGTTTTGTTTGAATTTTCCTTCTTAAATATTTTGTGGAATGGTATTTAATGAAAAAAAAGGGGGCATAAAAATGGCTTATGCAGAAAAGGAAAACAGTAAAGATGATAGTGTAGGTAGCAATGTTTGGGAAAATGCAAAGGATGGAATGTTACCGGGTATAATTAGTTCTGTATTTTTCTTTATTCTTTTTTTTACCCACTTTTTTTGGCAGTTTTACTTATTCGAAAACCTGCCGTGGATGTTTCCCGCAATATTTATTGTCGTTATAGGAATTAGTGTGTTAATAGGAACTATTATTGGAGCGCTTTTAGGTGTGATTTATAGGTTATTTGAGAAGTTATTGCCATGGAACAATATTGCTTTATCTCTTTTTTTTACCGTCTTGCTTACCGGCATACTAACCCCTTTCATATTATGGAGGCTGATCTGGGCAGAATTTATAATAGGCAGTATTTTGCTATCCCTTTTTATATGGTGCTTGATCAGAAATCATATTGCGGGAAAATCGATGAGCCCGGGAAAAAAAAGAGTTCATCGCTTGATCCTGGGGTTATGTTTACTTCTTTTGTTTTCTTTGGGATTTCTTGGTGTAATCTTCATGGAAACGGGCGCTGATCCCGCAGATATTTTGGGGGATACATCTCTGAATGGGATAACCGGTAATTCCGGTTTAACAGCAGGATTAACTGCCAACGGACGGTTGGCTCTTCTTAGCTGGCCCAGTCCCAGTTACCATGACCAATTGGAGTATACTACTGCTTCAATAGAAGAGGAATATTACGGCGCGGAACCTGAAATGGGAGCTTTTGGCGGCATCCATTATAAAACCGTTGATGAAGAAGGTGTGAGGTGGTTATGGGAAAATACATGGGAACATGAGCAAACTTATAAGAAAAGCTCTTCAAATGTTTTGGAAACAAAAATGGTTGATGAAGAACTGGGGTTAAAAATTATCACTTATAATTTTGTATTACCTGAAAAAGATGTTTTGGTTAGAAACTATGAAATTCAAAAAAGCGAAGACTCTCCCTTAAATGATCTTAAATTTTTGGCTTATGGAAATTTTCATCCTTCCACCGAAAAAATGCCATGGTTACCTCTTACAAATTATTTTCAAAGGGCTCCGGTGTCTCATAAATTTCCTTTTTTAAAAGAAGAAAGAGCGGGCTTTTTCGTAGAAAACTCTCTGTTTTTTTCCGAACGTAAACCTCAAGGCAATGATTTTAATAAAGAAGCGGTGGAAAAAGGGGAAATATTTTTAGATGATTTTTCTGCTTCTGATGTATTTATTGGAATGAGTAGTGATAGGGAAATTACCGGTTATCAGGTAGGAGAGGTATATGGTTCCGCTCCTGACTGCGCCTATGAGGAAAGCACCGACGGGAGACTTTCAAACTCAAATTATGCTTCGGGAGCCGTTAATGGCGCTTTTTTGGTAAATTTTGATGATAATGATTGGAATAATAACGGACAAGCGGAAGTAACCGTTTATATTGCCGCTGCCGAAAATATTAAACAGACGGAAGAATTGTTAGATGAAGCTAAAGATAATTCATTTGAGCATCATCTTAAGAAAACGGAAGATTGGTGGGACAAATGGCTGCAAGATGCAAAGTTACCTGATACTGAAAATGAGCTCATTCTTGATATATCAAAAAGGTCCCTTGTCACTATTAAAAATGCATATGATAAGGAAACAGGCGCCATAGTGGCATCTGTTTCCAGGCAGCCTCCTTACTTTCTTGATTGGCCCAGAGATGGTGCATTCATTAATTATGCTTTAAACCGGGCAGGTTATCACGGAATGGTGGAAAAGCATAATGAATTTTATGCCGATATACAGAGAGCAGGTGGTAGTTGGGGAATGAATTATTACGCGGATGGAATGGAAGGTGGTCCCATACTTTTTGAAATAGATAATACTGCGCTTGCCGTATGGACAATGTGGCAGCATTATGAATTTACAGAGGACATTTCGTACTTGGAGGGCATTTACCCATCAATAAGAAAAGCTGCAGAACTACTTCATTTTTGGAAAGATCCCACCAGCAACCTTCACTTTTATGCGCATGAAGACGATAATCCTTTATTAACCCAGACATTAGACGGTGCGGTTCCGATTTATTTGGGATTAAGGTCTGCCGTAAAAGCCGGGAAAGCTGTGGGAGAGGAAGAGGATACTATAAATAAATGGAAAGATAGAGCAGATTTGCTTAAAAAAGATATAGAAGAAAAACTATGGAACCCGGAAGAGGGTAAAATAAAGTCTCAAGGGCAGGGTGATACCTGGATGATTTGGCCTGCCGAGTTTCGCAGTTTTGAGGATTCCCGGATGCAGGCTACTGCAGATATTAATTGGGAAACAGTCAAAGAAAATATGGAAGCAGATACTGCAGGAGAGTCCGGTCAGTATGAGGTCTCAGATATTTTAGCTCTGGCAAAAATGTGGTCCGGTGATGAAGAAAAAATGGAAAAACTTGAAAATAGCATGGAGTGGGTAGCTGAAGAAATAGCCGGAGAAAGCACCCTGCATTTTGGAGAAGCGCATCAACTAATTGAGGAACAAGGCGAGCTTAGGTGGAAAAACAGAGTGGGCATACCCCATGTATGGACCCATGCCCTTTTTTACCTTTGTGCTTTGGAAGTTTACGGAGAGGAGGATGAAGCTCAAATAGATGAGTTTTAATATATTTGTGGAAATTGTGTTAGTTTAATATTATTTATAATTTGGGAGTTAATTACAAGGAAGAGTAGGTAAAAAATTATCTCCGATATCTCCTATTATGATAGAATACGTATGGAGAAAAACTTCACGGGAGGATTTGCCTAATGGGGGCACTAGATATTAACTGGATTGATCTGTTAATCATCATTGTGGTAATAGTTATTATGTTGACCAGTTTTAAATCCGGTTTTATCCAGACGTTAGCCCAACTTGTTGGCCTTGTTTTGGGTTTTAGCTTTGCTGCCCTCTATTATCCGTCGGCAAGCAATTATTTAATCGAGTATCTGCAAGTTACTACGGGAATCGCTGATATTATTTCTTTTATTCTTATATTTATGTTAATTTATGCTTTAGTAATGAGTGCAGGTTTCCTTTTACGCTCCATAACTCGCTTCAAACCTTTGCGTATCCTCGACCACCTGGCGGGGGCATTAGTGGGGATAGGTTTTGGGATTATTTTGGTTGGGGCGTTGCTCTTATTTATGACAAGTTTTCCTTTGTTTCAGGAATACGATTTGCCCCTTGAAGATTCCCGCTTTGGGAGCAGGGTTGTGAATTTAACAGAAATTCTCTATCATTCAGCGGAAGATATCTTACCAGTTAATATGCCCCGATTGGCTTTTTTACCCGATGAAGTTGAATTTGGAGATACGGAAAGATCGAGCCCTACTTTCAATCGAGAAGATTTTAGCCGACTGGACGGTACCATGTGCGTGGATTGTGAAGGTGAGGTGGACTTTGAAGGAATTCAGCTAACCGAAGAGGGTATAAATTCTCCTTTATTTATCTGCTCCATATGTGGCCGGAGCAGCGATGGATGCCAGACATTTGAAGGACATCACATGCTATATGACCAATGTCCCGCTGAATTAGGAAGAAAGGGATATCGGACGGATTGCGGGATGTGGCCCAACGGCAATTTTGTGCGAGTTACGGCGGAATGCCCGGTATGCAACTAATATGAATTTTTGTATCCAAAAGTTCGGGTGTTTACATAAAGTGGGGTTGTTTTTTACTGATTGAAAATATATTCTGATTATAAGATGCCAATATTGTTTTTATAAAAAAGGAACTTTTTTCGCTTATCAATCGTCTTTATTATAAAGGAATCATTAATTTGCTAAACAAAAATAAAAGGGGTGTTATTGATGCAAAAAAAATATTGGATTTTAGGGTTTATATTAGTGGTTTTATTGTTGATTAGCGGGGGAATTATTGGCTGTAATAACATTGGGGAAGAAGGTGATGCCGTGGATGAAAACTTACATAGAGGAGTAGATGAAGAACGTAGGGAAAATGATGTCTCTTATGAAATTGATGAGGAAACGATTACCCTGGATTGGGGAGAAAAGCCCACCGGTGGCTACCAAATAACTATTGAAAACCTGGAGATTGTAGACGATGTTTTAGTGGTGGATTACAGCCTTGTATCCCCCGGAGAGGATGATATCGTAACCCAGGCTCTTACTTACCCTGAAGATTCAGCACCTTTGCCGGAGGGTGATTTTGAACAGGTGAAGTTAAATTTAGTAGCTGAGGAGTAAAAGGCACGGGGACGGTTCTCTTGCCTTGTTCCCTTGCCTTTGGTCTAAAGTATTTTAAATGCATTTTTAAGGTAGGTGAGTGGAAATGAACAATATTCACCGTATGTTATTACTAACTTTTAGTGTATTATTGATGTTTATGCTTGTAGGATGTGGTGGTGAAGAGGAAGCAGATATTGAGAATGAAAAACAGGAAGAGGAAACTGTTTCCGATCCTCAAGAAGAAGAAAGAATTAGAGAAGAAAGAGAAGAAGAAAAGGAAGAAGAAACATATTTTATATCAGTCAGTGAAGGTAGTACTCTCAGAATGAGGAAGACGCCGGGGACCAAAGATAAGCCGGAAGATGATATTATTGCTGAATTAAAAAGAAATGAGGAAGTAGTTATTAAAAATAAACATGATGATTCTGAAAAGGAAGACGGATTTATCTGGTGGGAAATATATGATCCTTCTGAAGAAGATTCGGGATGGGTGGCAAAAGAATATCTTTCTCCGGAAAAAAGTGCGGAAGATCCTGACTACGAAAAAATTGAAGCTAAACTATATGAATTAGAATCAGATGATGTAGAACTTACCACTGAAAGTGAGGCTCGGGAGAAAAGTTTAGAGGACTATGATGACAGTAAAGAAAATTTAGTATGGAAAAAAGAATCTCAAAATGATGATATGGTTAGGGTCTATTTAGGCCCGCCTCATTCAGAATACTTTTATTATTATGATTTGAAATGGATAGATAATGCCTGGAAGAAAGAAGCTATGGAAAAAGTTGAATTTGATGAAATGCCTTAGAAACCAAAAGAGGCTAAAGTTTTGATTGAGGGTAAACAAATTTTTACTTTAACAACGATTAATAGGGTGAGGCAGAAGAACCGTCCCCTTGCCTTGAAGAACCGTCCCCTTGCCTTCCCTTCCCTTTTTAATAGTGGGATTCTTGCACAATAGGGAATGTGGCGCCTGCTTCCGGGAAAACTGCCACTTGTGCATTCCGAGGTATTTTTTTTGCTGCACGATTAATATTTTCCTGAGGATCATGAGAGAGGAAGAAATATCCCATCTTTTTAGCTTCCGTATTAGTAAGCGTAGGCACATAAAAAAAGAGATCGTATTCCCGCATCAACTGCAAAGAATAATACATGAGGAATCTTTCTTCTACGTCTAATCCCTTACGCACGCGATCCAGAAAACCCAGTATCCGGGAGGGCCCTAAAAGGCGAAGGATAAATTTTAAAAGCCCTTGAGGCTTAGAACCTTCCGGCGGAGTGATGTCATCGAGGCCTCTATCTGCTTTGAGAAAACCAATAACAGTACCCCCGGGTTTTAAAGCCGGCAGGCTGTTGCCTACTCCTTTCATGCTCTGTTTAAAATTTATTTCCATGGGGTATGAATTAACTATGATAGCATCTACACGGCGGTCCAGGTAAAGACCGGCAATTTGCTTATTAAATTTTACTGCTTGCCGGTGGACGGCTATGGGATCGCCGGCGAAAGAGGCTATAATCCTTTTTTGTTGATCCAGCACTACGTTGATACAAAACACCGGTACTTTTATCATATCCCGAATTTCTTCCAAGTCTAACCTGAATGAATTATTTTCAGGTTCTATTGCTACGCGGTTAAATTTGTAGGGGGGCTCGGCAATAATAGTATGGTGGTTACCGATAGTATCAGATGCTGCCACCCCCGGCAGCAAATTTTTGAGACCGCCGCCGTAGCCTGCCCAAAGGTGAGGCTCTACCATGCCGACGCTTACAATGAGGTCGGCATCAGCCAGATGTCGATTCATGTAAACAGGCGTGCCGCGGTTCGTAGTGCCAAAATATATATTATTTTCGGAATCAAAAGCGTCATGGTTTTCCCATTTTATTTTGTCCAGGTTTGAGGCGCCAATCTTTTCTGCCATTTCTTCTTCTTGCATGGAGGTATGAATACCCAGTGCCGGAATAACGAGAATTTGGCCGGGGTCTGCGCCGGCTTTTTCCAAAACATTTAACAGTAGGTGAAAAAATTGGTATACAGGAGTGGGACGAGTGTTATCGTCCACTATCACCACGATCTTTTTACCATGCAAATCATGGGCATCCAGTGGTGAAAATTGTTCGGGATTATTCAAAGAGTGCTCGACTATTTCCTGTTCAGTGTAGTTGGATCCATTTGATTCAGGAGTTTCTTTACCGGCGGGAAATATAACCTGCCAAGAATCGGGAACTTGCAAATTGAGGGCATTGTTGCCCCAGGGTAGTTGTATTTCCATGTGCGATCTCCTTATTTATTTTATAATAAAATTACCTTGCTTATCCAAGCGAATAGTGTACGCCATTGCTTAAAAGTAAAAATTTTTATTGAATTATCTGCAAACTTCTCTATATTTAGGTAAAATCCTGCCCAAAAATAAGAAAACATTTATAAGGGCCTCCATAGCGTTGATTAATAATATTAATTTTGTTAATATTAACACTACAGGAATGCAACAAAAGTATATGGAAAACGGGGGTGTTATAGATTGAGCAGTTTGCAGACCGACAAAAGTGACGCTGATTACATGCACGATTATATTAAAAAATTGGGTTCTTTTACCAGGTCTCCTGGATCGGAGGGTGAACGAAAAGGGGCAGAGATGACTGCGGAGATGATGAAAGAGTATTCCGATGAAGTAGAAAAGGAAGAATTTTCGTTGGCTCCCAAAGCTGCCCTGGGATGGATAAAGTTAGTAATACCCATTTTTTTTGTGGCGCTTTTTACTTTTCATGCCGTTCCCATTTTGAGTGCTTTGCTTATGATATTTATTATTTTTGTGTTTTTAGGCCAATTCGTTTTTTACAAAAAGATAATTGATCCATTTATGCCCAAGAAAACTTCTCAAAATACCTACGGAGTTATTAATCCTTCCGGTGAAACCCGGCAAACGGTAATATTTTCAGGTCATCTTGATTCACCTTACCAGTTTAACTTTATTAAATGGTGGGGTGGTTCTTTTTACGTCATTTTAATGGTATTGGTTATTGCTACTTTAATATTTTTTAGTGTGACTGCCATTACAAACGGCATTTCTTATATAACGGATTATTTTAATTCCACTGCGGCTGCGGGTGGAGGAGTTTCTCCAGAATTGCATGTAAGGTGGTTGGCCTCACTTTACTTAAGTCCCCTTGCTCTCTTATTTTTCTTTTTTACTACATGGGTGGAAACTCCCGGTTGTGGTGATAACCTTTCCGGTGTATCTGTGGCCATGGGGGTAGGCAGATTTTTACAAAATGCTAAACAGGAACAAGAGGAGAAATTTTTTCCTCGCCATACCAGGGTTATAACCATGGCTTTTGGTGCAGAAGAAGCTTTTTTGCGGGGGGCCATGGCTTATGTAAAAAAGCACGGTGAACAATTAAAAAAAGAAAATACAACTGTAATTAACCTGGAAACCCTGGTAGGGACTGAAAAACTTTTTGTGCTTACCAGAGATCTTAATTCAACAGTGAAAATGTCTTCCCGGGCCGTAAATGACGTCATTAAAGCTTCTGAAGAAAAAGGGATTAATATTAAAAAGATGATTTTGCCTTTTGGCGGTGGATCTACAGATTCTGCTGCTGTGGCCAAGGCGGGAATTGATACTACATGCATTTTAGGCATAGATTTAGGTAAAATAATTCAAGGAAAAGGGTATTTTAATCATTATCATACAGTCAGGGATACTCCCGATAAAGTTCCGCTGGAGGCACTACAGCAAACGTTAGATGTTTGCTTGCAATACCTAAAGAACAAAGATGAAGAAGTGTCAGATAAGCAAATTTAATTTAATGATACTAATAGCTGAGTTGTTTTTGAATATTTATGGCCTAATAATTCCTGGAAGAACTTAAATCCCATTTGCCCGTAATGTTATAATTCATGGTGGAGGGATCTGATATGTGCCTCATTGTTTTTGCTTATAAAGATCATCCTGAATATAAATTTGTCCTGGCGGCTAACCGGGATGAATTCTATGAGCGCCCTACTGCTCCGGCTGATTTTTGGGAAGATTACCCTAATGTGCTTGCCGGGAGGGATTTAAAAGACGGAGGTACCTGGCTGGGAATTACACTGGAGGGGCGGTTTGCATGCATTACCAACCATCGTAACCCCAAATTGTTAAAGGGAGGTACGTATTCCAGGGGACTTCTGGTAAGCGATTACTTGATTGGCAATATCCTACCCAAGGACTATTTGTCTGCGGTGGCAGAGTCTAATCGGGTTTATAATCCTTTTAACCTCCTCGTGGGAGATAATGAAGCCCTTTGGTATTATTCAAACGTTACCGGCGAAATGTTTGAAATATTGCCGGGTTTACATGGCCTGAGCAACCATTTCCTTGACACTCCTTGGCCCAAAGTATTACGTGCTAAAGAAGCTATGAAACGCCTTCTTCAAAGACCGGAATTCGATGCATACGAGATGCTGTCTGTTCTGGCTGATAAAACCCCTGCCCGCGAATTTGAACTTCCTAATACCGGCGTGGGGGAAGAATGGGAACGCTTTCTTTCCCCCGTTTTTATTACAACTTCAATTTACGGCACCCGTTCTTCTTATGTTTTGACCATAGATTGGGAACAAAATGTGAAATTTGTGGAAAGGAATTATTCCCCGGAATCTGAGGAATACCAAGATTTAGAATATACGTTTACTATTTCTTCTTAAAAAACGGTATCCCTATAAATTCTTCTTAAACCTGCATATAAGTACTATTGATAATTTTGCATAATAATTTGAAGTTATTAGAGATTTTTGAAGGAACTCCTTATGCAGAAAACATAATTTAGTAAATGCTTTAAAAATTATATTAATTGTGTAAAATAAAGCTTTTGGAATTTATTACCCGCTACAGCTTGCAGTTGTGTTATAATGGTTAGGGGTGATAATATGGAACCCAATATATTTATTGGTGTTGGTATTGTTGCTCTTATGGTTATTTTCTTTTTCATAAGGGCAAAAACAGGGGGTTGACAATAATTACGGCGGCGGTGGTCACCGCTGTAGTTTGTCCTGGCTATTTGCTGAAGTGTTCGGAAAAAATAACACAAGTTTGATTTTATTAAAGTTAACTTTTTAATTTATTTGGCAGCACAATTTTTTATTTATGGTTAATTAATTTGATGATGGAGGTGGAGTAATGGGAGTATTATCCTCTATCGGCAATACACCGCTGATAAATTTGAGTAATTTAAATAATAATGCACAGGTAAATATCTATTGTAAATTGGAAGGAAATAATCCGGGTGGTTCAGTTAAAGACCGGCCGGCTTTTTATATGATCCGCGAAGCAGAGGATGCCGGATTGCTTAAAGAAGGAAAAGTTATTCTGGAGCCCACTTCAGGTAATACAGGGATAGCTTTGGCCATGATTGGCGCTGCCAAAGGCTACACTGTGAAGCTGGTTATGCCCGAGTGTGTAAGTTTGGAGAGAAGGCGTATACTTGAAGCATATGGCGCAGAGGTAGTACTTTCTCCATCGGGAGAAAGTACCGATGGAGCTATTAGAATAGCTTATGACCTCATTAAACAGGAACCCGGTAAATACTACATGCCCGATCAATTCGGAAATGATGGTAATACCCTGGCTCACTATAAAACAACCGGCCCCGAAATTATGGAGCAAACTAAGGGTGAAATAGATGCTTTTGTTGCAGGTATGGGAACAACAGGTACTTTAATGGGTACAGGTACTTATTTAAAAGAGAAAAAGCCTGATATTCGGATAGTGGGGGTTGAGCCGGTAAAGGGACATGCTATCCAGGGGTTAAAAAACATGGGGGAAGCAATTGTCCCTCAAATATATAAAGAAGATAAAATGGATGAAAAATTTGTGGTAGAAGATGAATATGCTTTCGAAACTACCCGGCTGCTGGCAGTAAAAGAAGGTATTTTTGCGGGTATGTCCAGTGGAGCTGCAATGACAGCTGCGCTTCGGTTGGCTAAAAATATGAAAAAAGGTAACATTGTTGTTATCTTGCCGGATCGCGGCGATCGTTATCTGAGCACTACCTTGTTCCGTTCCGTTTGCGCTAACTGTGCTCCCTAAAATGTATTTTTATTAATGTACAGTTCCCTCTACAAAGTTTAAGAAAACTTATGTGCTTTCACTACGTCTCCCTTAGCCTAATTTGTGGTTTTTTTACATTTCTTATTCCTAAGTCGTTTTAAATACTTCATTAAATTATTATTGAAATATCTCTCGGCAGTTTAAACTTGAAAATAGAAAATATTAACAATCAAATTTTAAAAAAAGTAATAATGTTTAAGAGGAATTTTGCTATTATGTGGTTAAATTTTACTTGAAATGCATTTGTATCATTAAATCGATACAAAATTGTATAGGTAAAAATGGGAGGTCTGTGCATGGGGGTAAAATGGTTATCTGTGGCTGTAGTACTACTTGTTATAGGATTTTATTTGGGTGGGGGAGCTCTGGCAAAAGAAATTTGCACAGCACAGATACCAATAGATGATGCGACTACAGGCGCTGCTACATGTCCTATAGTAGGTCTGGGGATTATTTTGTTATTTGGGGTGCTGTTTGTAATCTTAAAAAGGAAATCGAATTGACAAATTATATTATTAAACGAGAGAAGGAGATAAAAATGAAAGTCAAAAAAATTGAACTTTTTCATGTATCTATACCTTTGCCTACCAGTTTTTATCCCTCTTGGATTCCGGGAATGCCTCAAGGGGCTAACCGGTTTACTCTTCTGCGGCTAACTACCGATGAAGGTTTACAGGGTTATAGTGCCGGTATAGCTATGGAAAAAGAGCGGGAAGGTTTAGGCAGCCTATTAGGGCCTTACTTAATTAATCAAGAAGTTGAAAACATAGAACAAGTTAATCAGCGCTTGAGAGAAGCTTCTTACCTGGGATGGCGTAACAACTGGATTGAGGCTGCTTTTTGGGATTTGTTGGGCAAAAAAGAAGGAAAGCCACTTTATGCTTTGCTGGGTGGCGAAGGTGGACGTATACCTGCTTACTGCTCTACCGGTGAAGTGCATGCCCCTGCCAAACGTGCTGAAGAAGTAATGTCTTTTAAAGAACAAGGTTTTAAATCGGTTAAACTCCGGGTGCATGATTTTGAACTGGAAAAAGATATTGAACAGATAAGAGAAGTGCGTCGTACCGTTGGGAATAGCCTTGATTTAGGAGTGGATGCCAACCAGGGTTGGCGGGTAGCTGTAATTCATGATGCCCCCCTATGGGACTTGGAAAGGGCTACTCATTTTGCCAAAGCTTGCGAGGAATATAATATTTCCTGGCTGGAAGAACCTCTGGACATGTATGCTTTTGAAGATATGGCGGAACTGCGCAATCGGACATCAACTCCCATTGCCGGGGGTGAGCTTACCCCGGGGTGGCATGAGCATAAAATTATGCTGGAGAAAGGTTCGCTGGATATATACCAACCTGATGCTTGTTTTTGTGGCGTATCAACTTCCAGGCGTATTATGCAGGAGGTAAACAAGCAGGGACTCAAGTTTAAACCCCATACATGGACAAACGGTATTGGTTTTGCCATAAACCTGCAAATTGCCGCGGCAAATCCTCACAGGCAACCTATAGAATTCCCTTATGAACCGCCCGCGTGGATCCCCCGTTATCGTGACGGCATATTGGTTGAACCTTTTCATATAGACAAAGATGGATGTGTAAATATTCCTGACAAACCGGGCCTGGGAATTGAAATAGACCAAAAAGCATTAAAAAAATACGGTAAAAAGTTTTACGAAGTAACCCCCACAAAGCTGGCCATTAATACAGTACGGCAACGCGGCCTCAAAAACGCATTGGAACTTTCCAAGTCCAGAAAAAAAGGTTTCAGGCCTTAATTTACCGCATCAGCCATAGTTCCCGCCGATTCCCACAGGGTATCGGCTTTTTGTTTCCATGCTTCGAAAGAGGAGATTTCTTTCGGGTAATTTTGGTAATGTTTGCGAAGTTTGTCTGCAGTTAACACTGCACGAATTAACGCTTTCAATGTAGAAAGGGAGATATTTCCGGTTATAACTCCAATCAGTATTTTAAATACCAGAGATATGGTGGAACCAAGACTGAGATTTACGGCAAAATCGCGATTCATGTCTGTCATATCTTTTTCATTAAAAACAATATCTTTTTTGAATTGATAATGATTTTCTTTTGCATTGCTGTTAACAGCTCCGATTAAAGTGCACATCATGTATGCAAAATCTGCGCCTTGTCCCCGTTGATAACGTACGTTTGTATTCCAAACGCTTTTTGTATCGGGATATTTGCCATATTGCATTGCCTGGGAAAATTCTTCGGCAGCGATTTTGCTGAGAACCCATCCTGAAGTAATTCCTTCTCCGCTGTAGGGCTTGGTGAGGCAGGCGGAGTCTCCCAGAGCTACAAAGCCATCGGCTACAAAGGAATAAGGAGGACGTCGGTAAGGGGTGGTGCCTTTTTCAATGTATTGAACTTCATGAAGCGGTAGTTTTACTTGCGAAATAAATTTTTGATAAATTTCTTCAGCGTATTCATAAGAGAAATTAGCTCCTACGCCGAATATTGCTCCGTCTTCATCCAGTTGGGGGGCAATCCATGTTTTGTAGTAGGGCCAGGTGATGTTATAGGTAACCCGGTCTGTTTCCGGATTTTTTAATTTAACATAGCGTAGAATTACATAAAATTTTTCATGGGGACCTATTTCAAAATTTTCAACTCCATAGTCATCTTTGAGTTTGCGCCTTCCCACGGAGGAAATTCCCGATGCATCTGCTACCAAGCGGGAGTTTACTTTTAAGGTATTTCCGTTTTGATTAAGAATCGCTCCGCTGATTTGGCCCCCGGCATATATAAAATCCACAAATTCGGTATTAAATTCGTAGGTAACCCCAAATTTTTCAGCCCAACGGGTGAGCCTTTCCAAAAAGTGAGGGAGTCGCATAACTACAAAGGGATAATTAATACGTTTGGGAAATTCATCAAAAGCAGATTTGCTAATGGTATATTCAAATTCAGTGACGTAATCTTCATCAGAGGCTGAAGGGGCCGGGATGCCAAATCTATCAAATAGTTCTTTGTCTATATGAAAAATATCCAATCGTTTGCCTAAATCTTCCCGGGCTGATTTATCTATAACCAGAATTTTATATCCTTTTTCGGCTAAAAGTTTGGCAAAATAAGTGCCTGCTGTTCCGGCCCCTATTATTATAGCATCATAATTTTCCTCCATTGTTTATCTCCTTTCACAAAAGTTTATAACCTGTATTAGCCTCTGAAAACATGCTTAATGCAGCATAAAAATAATCCCTTTAAGGTTAATTGTCAAGTTTTTTGTTTTACTAATAGGATTTTAACTGTCTGAATTTATTTATGCATACATTTTATTCATATATCTTTGTATTATTTTTATTAACTTTGTGTGAGTTTATAGCCTGGAGATTTCTGTAGAAATTGTTTCTTGGTTTAGGAAACAGGAAACATGAGAAATAAATTAGAAAAGTTCTTATAAAGGAAATAGCTCCTTACTTAGAGAATATAAGAAATATAGGAAACCGATAAAATTTAGTTAAAGTGGGAGGTCTTATGAAATTCTTATCTACTTCAGATATTCATCAGTCATCGGATAATTGGCCCCTTCTGGTGAAAGCAGTACAAGAAGAAAAACCAGATTTTGTGATTATAGCAGGTGATTTATTTCCCAAAGATGATGGAATACTGGCCCAGGTAAAATATTTACCTGCTATTAGGGAATATGCTTTTGAAATAAAAGATGCTGGAAGTGAACTCATTCTTATACTGGGAAATGATGACAATCAGCTTTTGATACCCGAAATGGAAAAGGGTGATGCCGAAGGACTTTGGCATTACGTGGCTGATAGGGTTAAAGAGGTTAAAGGTTATGAATTTTGCGGTTGCCCGTGGGTGAAGGACTTTCCCTTTGGTTACAAATATTGGGTGGCCCCGGAAACTGCAGAGGATCTAAGTATAAGTGCATTTCAGCTTGATAATCCGCTTATCATTGATGCGGATAATAATTTGCAGGTAGTTGATGACTTGCAGAGTTATCTCGCTGAGAAAAAACCTATAGCGGAATCATTGAATGAAACTGCCAGTCAGGTGAAGAATATATCAGAATCTATTTGGCTTATTCATGGACCGCCGGCTAATATGGAACTTGATGTTTGTGGTAGTGGAGATAAAGTTGGCAGTTTGGCAGTTTACAATTTCCTCCGGGAAAGTCAACCATTATTATCTGTACACGGGCATATTCATGAAGCCCCGGAACACAACGGATATAAATTATTCCACAAGCTCGGACAAACTGTTTGCCTTCAAGCCGGCCAACTTGAAGGTGATATTTATTATGTAACATTTGATGTTGATAAAAATAGCGGTTTAAATAATTTAACGCATTCAGTATATGGCACTCTTTAGTATTTCATTACCACACTTATATAAAATGTTCATAAATATCATGTAACAAGCATAAAAAGTATTAGGAAAACAAAAAGTCAAATCTTCTCCCGGCAACTTAAATTTTTGCTATTTTGTCTACATTGTACCGTACCACGTGTAATCGCAGCCTGTGCATCTTAAACCTTTTCGTCACATAGCCATATAAGAGCATTATTAAGGAGCTTTTTTACTTCAGCATTAAGCCAAACATTGGGACAGTGCCCTGGGGCAAAATAACAAACTTTACCTTTTCCATAGGTTTTTATCCACATAATAGGCTCTTCTTGACCTTTATTATTTGTGGATAATAGGATAGTGTTGTTTTGCTGATATTCGTGTATGTAAAGTTCATCTTTAACGGTGAATTCCCTGACGCCATTTAAAATGGGATGAGTATTATCCAAAGGATATACTTTAACATTTTCTATTTTTCCATGGCTTGCAAATTTTCCTCCCAGCATTTCTTGGTATTCTTTATTATTTTTAAAAGAAGCCATAGAAGAATGAAGGGCGAGTACGCTGCCTCCATTTTCCACATAATCGAATAGGGCATTTAATGCTTCTTCACTTGCACTTTTGGCATGATAATAAAGAATAGCTGCCTTATAATGAACATAGTTAGTTTTGCTGCTACCTTTTACCTGGTTTGCATTATTCAATTTTTTTAATGCTTCTAGCCGATTGGTGAAATGCAGAGAATAATTTGCCCTTAAATCTCTTAGCAAAAATTTCAGAGTTTTTCTGGATAGAAAAGATGGATGAATAATGCCTTTTGAGATAACCAGCACATTGTGTTTCATGATATTTCCCTTTCGTAAGTTTATTTAATAACAAGCGAGAAAAAAATTTCCTTATAGTATAGTGATTATAGCAATATCTTTTCCCGAGCGTCAATGAGCTTTTTCCGGAGATTATGGCTATATAGCCGTTAAAACTATCTTTCTATTTTTTACCCTTCTTCACCTTCTAAAATTCTCTACTCATATTTTGAAAAAATTACTATTCCCAAAGCGAAAGTGAATTTATGTGGGAACAAATATTAATTAAGCAAAAGAGCAGGATATTATCAAATTTTTGTTGAATTAACTAGTTCCAAAATAAGTTATGGAGGTTTTTTTAATCTTATTACCCTGGATTTAATTATTATTATTTAAGCTTATATAACATAGATAGTTCAGGAATTTATTGAGCCATTTTATTTAGCTAAAATATGGGGGTTAACAGCTATTACAAAAAATATCAATTATCGAAGTTTGTTATATCATCATCCTTTTCCTATTGCTTATCATCAAATTATTGAGAACAATGAAGACATTAAGCCTGTGGAGTGTACTCTTCTCGAGGTTAACCCGGCTTTTGAAAAAATGCTTGGTTTAAACAGAGATCAAATAATTGGTGCAAGGGCAGCCGATGTTTATAAGAGTATAAATGGTGATGCTATTGATTGGTATGGAATTTATGAAGAATTGACAAGCTTTAGCCCCGGAAAAGTTGTGCAGTTTGAACAATTTTTCGATTTTGCCGAACGATGGTATGAAATAACCTCTTACCTTGATGCCCCCGGATATTTTGTGAGCATATTTAGGGATGTTTCTGAATATAAGAAGGAATTAGAGGATACCCTGCACCCAAGAAATTATGATGAAAATTTTATAGAAGATTTGCCGGTTTTTGGAGTCATGATCAATGCAGATGGCACAGTTAGGATGATGAATGAGGCAATGCTGCAAGCTCTTGGCTACAATTCTGACGAGGTGATAGGTGTTAGTTACCTCGATAATTTTGTTCCATCTGTAGAACAAAAAGAACTTGAAGAAGTTTTTAAAAACATTGTCGAGTTGAATATTTCCACCTGCAATGAAAACTCAATTATTAACAAAAACGGGGAATTACTGTTGGTAGAATGGCATGGCAGGCCTATTTTGAATTCAGATGGTTCCTTGGATTGTTTTTTAGGCTTGGGGATTGATGTTAGTAAACGTAAGCAAATAGAAGAAGAACTCAAAAAGTCGGAGCAAAAATACCGGGAAATTCTGGATACTATGGAAGAAGGATATTACGAAGTTGATCTGGCCGGTAACTTTACTTTTTTCAATGATTCTCTGTGTAGCATACTTGGCTACAGCCCAAAAGAACTTAAAGGATTAAATTATAAAGCAATTTATCGAAATCCGGAGGATGTATTCGCGGTTTACAACCGGGTATATAGAACAGGGCATTCGGAAAAAGCTGTAGGCTGGCCGATTATTACGGGAGATAGCCGGGAAGCTTTTTTGGAAGTTTCCATAGTTTTACAGCGTGATAATGAGGGAAGCCCCGTGGGTTTCCGCGGGGTAGCTCGAGACATGACAGAACGAAAACGGGCGGAGGAAGCTCTTTTGGAAAGCGAGGAAAAATTTAGGGTTTTGGCGGAATCTTCTCCTACGGCAATTTTGATGTATCAAAACGATTACTGGATTTATGTAAATCCTGCCGCTGAAGAGATAAGCGGATATTCCAAGGAAGAGCTTTATGAAATGCGTTTTTGGGAAATTGTCCACCCCGATTTCCAGCCTATGGTGAAGGAAAGAGGCAAAAAAAGACAACAGGGTAAACAAGTTACTCCTTCTTATGAGCTAAAAATTATTACCAAACAAGGGAAAGAAAGATGGGTTTCTCTTACGGGCGCTACTTCAACTTACCGCGGAGTGTCGGCAGGTTTTATTAACCTTATGGATATAACAGAGCGCAAAGAAACGGAAGAAGCTCTTAAAAAGTCGGAGCAAAAATACCGGGAAATTCTGGATACTATGGAGGAAGGATATTACGAAGTTGATCTTACCGGTAATATAACTTTTTTCAATGATTCTCTGTGTAGTATACTTGGCTACAGTTCGGAAGAGCTTAAGAAGTTAAATTATAATGCATTTTATCGAAATCCGGAGGATGTATTCGCGGTTTACAACCGGGTATATCGGACAGGGCGTTCGGAAAAAGCTGTAGGCTGGCCGATTATTACGGGAGATGGCCGGGAAGCTTTTTTGGAAGTTTCCATAGTTTTACAGCGTGATAATGAAGGAAACCCTGTAGGGTTCCGCGGGGTAGCTCGAGACATGACAGAACGAAAACGGGCGGAGGAAGCTCTTTTGGAAAGCGAGGAAAAATTTAGGGCTCTGGCGGAATCTTCCCCTGTAGCTATTATGATGTTGCAAAATGATTATTGGGTTTATGTTAATCGTGCTGCGGAAGAGATAACCGGATATCCCAAGGAAGAGCTTCACCAAATGCGCTTTTGGGAAATTGTCCACCCCGATTTTCGGTCTCAAGTAAAAGAAAGGGGTAAAAAAAGGCAACAGGGAGAGAGTGTTGATCCTTATTATGAGTTCAAAATAGTTACCAAACAGGGCAAGGAAAGATGGGTTTCTTTAACAGGTGCTACTTCTACTTATCAGGGAGTGCCTGCGGGTTTTGTCACCCTTATGGATATAACAGAGCGCAAAGAAGCGGAAGAAGCGCTGAAAAAATCAGAAAAAAAATATCGCGAAATATTGTATACCATGGAAGAAGGCTTTTATGAAACTGACTTGTCCGGAAATATTACTTTTTGCAACCATTCGGCAGCTCGTTTGCTGGGATATGATTTGGAGGAATTATGGGGGAAAAATTTCCGGGAAATTTGCAGAAACCCGGAAAAAGTTTACGAATACTTCAATCGTATATTCAAGACCGGAAAACCCGAATATTCTCTGACCCTGGAAATGCTGCGTAAGGATGGTTCTGTGGGGTATGGCGAATTTTCTGTAACCCCGATTAAAAATGATGAAGGTATTATTAACGGTTTTCGGGGAATAGTCCGTGATATTACCGAGCGCCTGGAATATGAAGAACGTTTAAAATACCTGAGTTTCCATGATCATCTAACCGGGTTATATAACAGGGCTTATTTCGAGAATGAAATTGATCGCCTGAGTAATAGCAGGGAATATCCCATTACTATTGTTTCTGTTGATTTAGACGGCTTAAAGTTGGTGAATGACACACTGGGGCATGCTGAAGGGGATAAACTTTTAATGTTGTGTGCGGATGTTTTGCGAGAAATATTCCGCAGTTCCGATATTATTTCCCGGGTTGGCGGGGATGAATTTGCGATTATTCTTCCCCGTACAGATAAAGAGACCGGACAAAAAATAGTTAATCGCATATATAAAACGCTGGATAAGTATAATAAGGAACATCAGAAGCTTCCTCTGCATGTTTCCCTGGGTCTATCGACTACTTATGGTCATAGTAAATCCCTGGAAGAAACTTTTAAAGAAGCAGATGATTTAATGTATCAAGATAAAACTCTTAAAACTTCTACTGCCAGACAGGAAATGATTCAGTCGTTGGTATATATGCTGGGAGAAAAAGATTTTGTATCTACAGGGCATATTCAACAAGTGAAAAAGCTTTCTACTAAATTGGGTGAAGAATTATCTTTACCCGGAGAGCGAATATCCCTCCTATATATCCTGGCCCAAATGCATGACATAGGCAAGGTAAGTATACCGGATGAGATATTATTCAAGGAAGATCCCCTTACTCCTGATGAATGGGAAATTATTCAACAGCATGCGGAAAAAGGTTACCGTATTGCCCTTTCTTCAATGGATCTGGCAGAAGTAGCAGAATTAATATTAAAACATCATGAAAGATGGGATGGCAAAGGTTATCCTTACGGAATAAAAGACGAAGAGATTCCCCTGGAAGCTCGCATTTTAGCTGTTGTTGATGCTTATGATGCCATGATTAATGATCGCCCTTACCGTAAAGCTATGAGCAATGCAGAGGCCATAGATGAATTACAGCGGTGTGCGGGCAGTCAATTTGATCCTCATATAGTGGAAACTTTCGTCAAATTACTGGAACAGGATCACAGCGTAGAAAAGTAGATAGGTGTTTGAAAGGTTGAGAGCGCTTCTTATACTTAAAAAGCCGATTTTGTTTAAACGGAGGTTTGGCGGGGGCAGGTGGTTGGTTTAACACAGCAAAAGCATATTTGCGATAATGTGCCGCCACAGTGACCACTTTTTAGATAGTAAGATTTTATTGAATGATCGCGAATAATTGACTCATGCGCTGATATCTGTTAACATATTAAAGTCAAATTAAATAACCAAGCAGAAGCCCTTGCTTCTCACCTTAGAGCATGTGTAAAAACACATTGTAATAAAGGTTTGAAAATACTACTTTTGATAATAGAGCAGGGGAAATACTGCTCTTTTTACATTATTAATTTATCAATATTACGGAGGTGACAAGAATTAGTAAAGATCTGTTAGTAAATGAACAGATTCGGGCTAAAGAAGTAAGGTTAATTGATAGTGATGGTACTCAATTAGGTATCATGAATACTGATCAAGCATTAGAAATTGCTCATAAAAAGAATTTGGATTTGGTGAATGTATCACCTCATTCTAAACCCCCGGTGTGCCGTATTATGGATTTCGGCAAATATAAGTATGAACAAAATAAGCGGGAAAGGGAAGCGCGTAAAAAGCAAAAAGTAATTTCCGTTAAAGAAATTAAATTAAGGCCGGGGATTGATACGCATGATTTTGAAGTGAAGGTCAAAAATGGCAAACGCTTTTTACAGAACGGGGATAAAATAAAAGTAACCGTGATGTTTCGCGGCAGAGAAATTACCCATAAAGACATGGGGAGAAAGCTTTGCCAGGATTTAGCGGATGAACTTTCAGAGTGGGGTGTAATTGAAAAAGAGCCCAGGGTAGAAGGTAAGAACATGATTATGATAATTGCTCCGAGAACAAAGTAAGAAAAGACGAGAAGAAGGAGGTAAATACTGTGCCTAAAATGAAAACACATCGGGGAGCAGCCAAGAGATTTAAGAAAACAGGCAGGGGAAAAATAAAACGCCATAGCGCTTATAAGAGTCACCTTCTGGAAAAGAAAAATATTCGCAGAAAACGCCGGCTGCGCCAGCCAACAACTGTAAGCCAATCCGATTACCGGCGGGTGCAGAGAGTTCTTCCTTATATGTAATATATTAGAGAGAAAATTAATATTCAGTAGGAGGTTGAAAATATGCCACGGGTAAAAAGAGGAAATGTTGCTCGTAAAAAAAGAAAAAAAATATTAAAGCTTGCCAAAGGTTACTACGGTTCAAAAAGTAAGCTTTATCGCATTGCCAACCAGCAAGTAATGAGGTCACTTCACTATGCATATCGTGATCGGCGGCAGCGCAAAAGAGAATTTCGTAAGTTATGGATTACCAGAATAAATGCAGCTGCCCGGGCTAACGGCATTTCTTACAGCAGGTTAATTAACGGTTTGAAAAATGCCGGAGTGGAGGTTAATCGTAAAATGTTGGCTGATTTAGCCGTGAAAGATAAAGAAGGTTTTGGTCGTTTGGTAGAAGTAGCCAAAGAAAATTTATAGTATTTTATATGAAAAATATTATTAGCGAGCGCAACCCTTTAATTAAAAAATATCTTAAGCTTATTAATGGTCAATCTACAGATAATAACTTGCTTCCCCTGGAAGGTTTTCATCTAATTGAAGAAGCTCTCCGAAGTGGAATTGGCATTAAACAGTTATTTTATGCTCCGGAAGTTATTAAGCATGAAAAATTAGAAGAACTTTTTTTAAAATTACCCTCCTCTACAGAAAAAGTTGCAATCAGCAAGGAATTACTTTACAAAATTTCTCAAACTGAAACGCCCCAAGGGATAATGGCAATATCCGCGTACCCCAATTATGATCCTGAAGATGTTTTGAATAAGTCATCTTTGTTGGCTGTCCTTGTAGATCATCTTCAAGACCCGGGTAATTTAGGTACTATTATAAGGACAGCAGCCGGGGCTAATTTCGATGCAGTTTTTTTTACCACGGGAACTGTAAAATACAATAATCCCAAAGTACTGCGTGCAACCGCAGGAGCTATTTTCCACATTAAAGTATTACCTACGGGTGATTTAAAAGAGTATTGCCGGAAATTGAGTAAAAAGGATATCTCTTTATATGCGGCAGATCCGGGGGCATTTAATAGCTATTATGAGGTGGATTATTGTAAACCGGTAGTGTTATTAATCGGTAACGAGAATAGAGGAATTACTAAAGAACTATTATCTGTTACGACCCAAAAGATAAATATCCCCTTAAGTCAAAAAATTAATTCCTTAAATGCCGGGGTAGCAGCCGGCATTATTATTTATGAAGCTATTCGTCAGAGAATGGAGAATAAATAATTTTGAATTATCCGGATTAAATGAATTATTAAGCATAAATACATAAAAAGCATAAATAAACAGTAAGCCCCCGCTTTGTTGCTTTTTTAAAAAAAAACATGGTATAATGCCTTTGTGATTATGGTAAATACATGAAAGGAAGTGGCTAGCATTGCTAACCGCTGACTTATGTTGGAAATTGTTTGAAAAAACCGGGTCTATCAGGGCTTATTTAATGTATAAGCAATTGTGCATGCATTAAAGTAGTGGCGCAATAATTGTCGCATAGAACCGGTTTAGTGCCTGTGGAAGAAACTTTTGATTTTTCAATTCAAGAGGGGAAGATATGTGTAATTTGGAAGGGAATAAAATTTTAGGAGTGGATAAACTTTCGCCGCAATAGCGAAGGTTTTTTAATTTATAAAAAAGAACAATAAAGGTATATCAACAGGGAGGATTAAATGATGCTGGAAAAAATCGAGGAATTGGAGCGGCAGGCTAAAGAAACAATCAGTGCAGCTACTGACCCCAAGACTCTGGATGATTTAAAAGTACGTTATTTGGGAAAAAAAGGTGAAATAACAACTATTCTTCGAAGTTTGGGGCAGCAGCCTGAAGATCTGCGCCCATTAATCGGCCAAAAAGCAAATGAATTGAGAGATCAACTGGAAAATTTAATTGAACAAAAAAAACAGGAATTGGAGGAAATTCATCGGGTTCAAAAGTGGGAGGAAGAAAAGCTGGATGTTACTCTTCCCGGAACTTCTTTTTTGGTAGGCAGGAAGCACCCTATAACTTCTATTATGGAAGAATTAAAGGATGTATTTATCGGCTTGGGCTTTCAAGTTGCCGAGGGTCCTGAAGTAGAATGGGATTATTATAGCTTTGAAGCTTTAAATATACCGGAAGAGCATCCGGCCCGTGATATGCAAGATTCGTTTTATATTACCTCCAAAATATTGCTAAGGCCTCATACTTCACCGGTGCAGGTTAGAGTTATGGAAGAACAACAGCCGGAATTGCCCGTAAGGGTTATTGCGCCGGGTAAAGTTTTCCGCCGGGATGATGATGCTACTCATTCACCTATGTTTCACCAAATAGAGGGGTTGGCAGTTGACCGGGGTATAACGTTTGCTCATTTAAAAGGAACATTACAGGTATTTGCCCGGGAAATGTTTGGTGAACAACATAAAATACGTTTGCGCCCCAGCTATTTTCCGTTTACCGAACCAAGTGCGGAAGTGGATATTTCATGTGTCATTTGTGAGGGAAAAGGCTGTAGGACGTGTGAATATACAGGTTGGTTGGAGATTCTCGGAGCGGGGATGGTACATCCAAATGTTTTACAAACCTCTGGATACGATCCAACGGAAGTAACCGGTTTTGCATTTGGCATGGGTATAGAGCGGATTGCCATGCTCAAATATGGAATTGATGATATCAGGTTATTTTATGTAAATGATTACCGAATGTTAAGCCAATTTTAATTGTTATTAAGGCTCTTTTTGATTTAGAAAACCGATAAACATCTTTAATATTTATAGGAATATTTGAATTAGAAAAAACAAGCTTAATAAAGGAGGGCTGGCATGCG
The DNA here is from genome assembly GCA_964636865.1 of uncultured Syntrophomonadaceae bacterium. Classification (GTDB taxonomy): domain Bacteria; phylum Bacillota; class Dethiobacteria; order DTU022; family PWGO01; genus B1SED10-75. Next base: position 49,433 of record CAZWVJ010000005.1, on the reverse strand, counting down.
AGTACCATACCTGTGGTTAAAAGAATATTTACCCGAACTGGATAGTTCACCGGAAGAAATTGCAGAAAAGTTAACTTTATCAGGTATAGAAGTAGAGTCGGTTGAAAAATTTAATCCCGGTATTAAAGATGTGGTGGCCGGAACAATAGAGAAATTAGAATCGCATCCCGGGAAGGATAACCTGAGTTTGGTTACTTTAAATACCGGTAATGGAGATAGAAGAAAGGTGGCTTGTGGCGCCGGCAATGTAAAAGTTGGTCAGCGAGTACCTGTGGTGTTGCCGGGTGGAGTTCTACCCGGGGGAAACGAAATAAAAGAAATAGAAATTGAAGGTATAAAATCGCAAGGCATGATTTGTTCGTCTTCCGAATTACAATTAGACTTGGAGCAGGAAGAAGAAGGCATTTTGGTTATAGATAATCATATTTCTGAAGGTAAGGATTTAGTAGATTTTTGGGAGATAAATGATAGCATTATTCATTTAGGACTGACACCAAACAGGGCAGATTGCCTGGGGTTAATTGGTGTAGCTTATGAATTAGCTGCAATTTTGGGATTAAAAATAAAACTTCCACCCCGTCAACCCGGGGAAATTGAAGAGGATGTAAATGACTATGCTGCCGTGCGTATAGAAGATGAAAATCTATGCCGGCGTTATACAGCCAGAATCATTCGCGACCCCCGTTTAACACCATCTCCTTTTTGGCTGCAGCTTAGGCTTCTCAAGGCGGGATTAAGGCCCATTAATAGTATTGTGGATATTACTAATTATGTTATGTGGGAATATGGTCAACCTTTGCATGCTTTTGATTATAACCTGGTCAAAGAAGGTGAAGTAATTGTCCGTAGTGCCCGCGAAGGTGATATTTTAACTACTATAGACGGTGTGCAAAGAAATTTAAGTTCTGAAAACCTGGTTATAGCTGATAAATCTGGGCCCATTGGGTTGGCAGGAGTCATGGGAGGGGAGAACACGGAAATTACCCCTGATACCCGTGCTGTATTGTTAGAATCCGCTTATTTTAATCCTTATTCTATTCGCCGGACTGCAAGGGGGCTTGGTTTATCTTCGGAAGCATCGCAGCGTTTTGAAAAAGGAGTTGCTCCGGAAGGTGTTATAGAAGCCCAAAATAGAGCGGCTTACTTAATGTCAGAATTAGCAAACGGTAAGGTTTTAAAGGGAGTTATTGATAATTACCCGAACCCTGTAGAGGAAAAAAGAATTAGTGTTAGACCTGCGCAAGTGGAGAGGACACTGGGAATAAAAATTCCGTTAAACGAAATAAAAGATATTTTAAAAAGATTGGGATTGGAGATAGAAAAGGAGACAGATTCAGAGGAGATAATGGTGAAAGCTCCTACCCGAAGGGCGGATTTGCTTATAGAAGAAGACATTATGGAAGAGCTGGCGCGCCTCTACGGTTATGACGAGATTCCTGCTGTTTTGCCTTCGGGGAAGCTGATTCCCAGCCGGGAGCCTGAAAAAAAACGAGCGCTTAATTCCGTGAGAGACTTTATGACTTCATGTGGTTTTTATGAAGTAATTACTTACTCTTTTATCAATCCCCGGATGCTTGATAAGTTGAAATTACCTGAGGAACATCAGTTTAGGACCTGTATCGAATTAAAAAATCCTATAAGTGAAGAACAGGGAGTAATGCGAACCACTTTGGTTCCGGGGATGCTCGACGTTATTCAATATAACTTACATTATCGAGTAAACTCACAATTGTTTTTTGAAATTGGCTCAATATTTGAGGCAGGAGAACTTCCTTTGCAGGAATTGCCTGAAGAAAATTTAGTTCTCTCTTTAGGGGGAACAGGGAAAATGCCTCCGAAAAATTGGAATACTTCCCCTCAAAAGGTTGATTTCTTCTATTTAAAAGGAGCCATAGAAGAGTTACTCAATACATTTACCGATGAATTTATTTCGTTTGAAAGTACGCAAATACCCTTTTTACATCCTTATCAGGCTGCCTCGGTGTTTTTGGGGAATGAAGAACTTGGTTATATAGGTATGCTCCACCCCGATGTAAAAAGTGAGTATGATTTTAAACAGGAAGTGGTATTAGCGGAAATAAATTTAGCAAAGCTTTTAAATAAGGTGAAATTATTTAAGGAATTTAGTTCTTTACCTAAATATCCTGCTTCACTAAGAGATATTGCCGTTCTTGTACCTGTGAATATTACTACCGCGCAAGTGGAGAATTGTATCAGGGAAACGGGTGGAAGTCTGGTAGAAAGCATTTTACTTTTTGATTTATATGAAGGGAAATCTATTCCGGCAGGATATCGAAGCCTTGCTTTTTCCATAGTTTATCGTTCTCAGGAGCAAACATTAAGGGATGAGCAGGTATCTGAAGTTCACCATGCCATAGAAGAGGAACTTTATAACAGGTTAGGGGTGGAGCTAAGAAAATAATGAAAAAATAATTATATTTAATTAATATGCAGGAATATTGTGAAACTTAACGAATTTATAATGAAAAAGCAGGTGGTTGTATTGGGGAAAAACCAGAAAATAAGGATAACTATAAATATCATGGGAGAGGATTATGTTATTAAAGGAGGCGCTCCCCAGTCTCATTTGCAAAGTGTAAGTGAATATGTGGATTACTTAATGCGAAGCCTGGCGCAAAACAATCCGCAAATGAGCAAACAAAATTTAGCCGTGCTATGTTCAATAAACCTGGCCGATGAAGTTTTGAAATTAAAAGATGAGTTGGATCGCAAAGGTTATTTACACCAACTTCAGCTGGAGCAAGAAAGTAACCTTTCCCTTGATGAAAACCAAGAGAATAGAGGTGAGGAAAATTAACTGGTTAGACCTGGCAATTGCTATAGTTTTACTCATTTATATCGTATTAGGTTTTCGAGATGGTTTGATAAAGCAGTTACTCACATTACTAGGCCTTGTTATTTCCCTGGTGGTAGCTTTTTATGCCAGTGGACCGGTGGGGACAATTATTTTGGACTTGTTTTCACCGGTGCGAAATGGTGATGCCGGGAGTATGGTGGCTACTGTAGTTGCTTTTGTAGGAATATTTGTTCTCCTTCAATTTGTGGTTAGATTTGTTGCCGAAAAAATGAGAATGGTTAATTATATTCCCCTCATAGGTATTTTTAATATGATTGGAGGGGTTATTGTAGGTTTATTAAAAGCTTTTATTTTTCTTTTTATAATTGTAGCTGTTTTGTCGGTTTTACCTTACGAAGTAATGGGAGATGTGGTTGCAAATTCTGCATTAGCGAATTTGATATCTGGGATATTCCCGGAATTTTTAGGGGAAGCTACAGATTTCATAAGTGAGCACTACACATTAATTATAGAAGATTAATGTTATCGCATTAAATGAATATGCTCAGATTAGCCGGAGCCGCGGAAGTATTGAATACTTTCTGGCTCTTTTTATTGGAGAATAATGGCAAAAAATATATGAAGGAAAGTGAAGGGTTATTATTTTAGAATGGAAGTGCTGAGTGAAAATTTTTATGCCCGAGATACCGTATCTGTGGCTAATGATTTGCTTGGTAAAGTATTGGTTCATGAATCTCCACAAGGAACAACTTCCGGGATTATTGTGGAAACGGAAGCTTATTTAGAGAATGATCCGGCTTGCCATGCTTATCGAGGCATGACAAAACGAAATGCCACTATGTTCGGCCCTCCGGGAAAAGCTTATGTTTACTTAATATATGGCATACATTATTGCTTTAATGCTGTTACCAGAGAAGAGGGAAAGGGAGAAGCTGTTCTTGTGCGCTCATTATGTCCGTTAGAAGGGATCGAACTAATGCGAGAAAGAAGGGGCGGTAAATGCCGTGAAACTCGTTTATCTTGTGGCCCGGGTAACTTGTGTAAATCTATGGGAATAAACGCCGGGCATGATAAAATTTCCTTAGAAGATTCTCCCTTGCATGTACTATCTGATAATATAAATGTAGCTTTGGAAGATATAGGGGTAAGCAAAAGAGTAGGCTTAAATAAGGGAGACAATATATTTTTACGATTTTACCTTAAAGGGTATGAAAAATTTGTATCAGGGAGATGAATTAAATAAGTGTCTATAGTAAAAGAAAGAGAAATTAGACTATTGGAATTTGATCATATACGTGATTATTTAGCGCAATTTTCGGTTACTCCTATGGGTAAGGAAAAAGCATTTAACCTTTACCCCTGCGAAGATATTAGTGAAATAAAAAATGCTTTGCAAGAGACCACTGAAGCTTGCAATTTGCTGGAAAAGAGTTATTTGCAGATAGAAAAGATACCTGAAATACGGCCTTACCTGCAAAAAGTTGGCAAGGATGGAATTTTGGATGTGGTAGAGCTATTAAGAATAAAAACTTTTACTCATGCTATCCGAAGATTGCAAAAAAAAATGGATGATAACCAGTTATCAGAATTGTGTCCGCTGATAATGAAAACAGGCAAAGAGATAGAGGAAACCCCTGTTCTTTTAAGTAAACTAGACAACTGTATCGGCATAGAAGAAGAAATTCTGGATACTGCTTCTTCGAATTTAAAGGGGATAAGGGAAAAGAAAAACCATATTTCCCAATCTATTCAGGAAAAATTAAACCATATAATTAAATCTCCTACTTACAGCCATTATTTACAAGAACCACTAATTACTATCCGTAATGAAAGATATGTTGTGCCGGTAAAACAAGAACATCAAGGGAAGTTAAAAGGTATATATCATGATCAGTCTTCCAGCGGAGCCACTTATTATATTGAGCCTTTTGGGGTAGTGGAATTACAAAACAAGCTTCAGCAGCAAAAACAAGCGGAAAAAAAGGAAATAGAAAGAATACTGGCTGAGTTGAGCGAAGAAGTTAGAACTAAACTGGATATTCTGTGGCATGATTTGGAAATTTATAGCAAGATAGATTTTATTTTGGCCAAGGGAAGGTTAAGTTATTACCTAAAATGTATTGAACCGGAAGTCACCGAAGAAACGATGGTAGATATTATAGGTGCCCGTCACCCTATGCTAAAAGAAAGTGCAGTACCCATAGATGTAAAATTAGGTGAGAAATTTCGAGTATTAGTTATTACCGGTCCAAATACAGGGGGAAAAACTGTAACCTTAAAGACGGTGGGTTTATTGGCGATAATGCTTCAAAGCGGGTTACACTTACCTGTTAGCGCCGGGACCAAAATGGGAATTTTTAAAAACATCAGGGCTGATATAGGTGATGAGCAAAGTTTGGAACAATCTTTAAGCACTTTTTCCGGACATTTGACAAATATTATTGAAATTATGGAGGAAGCAGGAACTTATTCCTTGATTTTGCTGGATGAACTTGGTGCCGGGACAGATCCCTCTGAAGGTGCAGCTTTGGCCAGGTCGATTTTGATGGAATTATATGAAAAAGGTTCTCTGGTAATAAGTTCAACTCATATTAATGAACTAAAAATGTTTGCCCAGGTAGAGGAAGGGGTGCAAAACGCTTCCCTGGAATTTGACGTAGATACTTTATCTCCAACTTATCGATTAATAACAGGGATTCCGGGCAGTAGCAATGCCATAGATGTTGCTTATAGATTAGGTCTCTCGGAAAAAATGATTGAGAGAGCTAGAAATTACTTGTCTCAAGAACATGCAGAAGTGGAAAAAATTATTAAGAGTTTGGGAGATGAAGAAAAGCGATTAAAAGAAGACTCCGATGTAGCAAGTGTGGAGAGGAAACAAGCTGAGGACTTACGCAGGGAACTTGAAAAAGAAAAAGCTAATATACAACAACGTAAGGAAGAAATTATTGCAAAAGCAAAAGCGGAGGCAAGGGATTTAGTTAAACAAGCCAAGCGCCAGGTAGATCATTCCATAGGGGAAATTCACAAGACGTTGGCTTCGTTAAAAGAGGAAGAAAAAAAAGAGGGAGAGAAGCTTGAAAATCCTGTTGCAGAAGCAGAAAAGATACGCTATTCTCTTCAGGAATTTTGGCAGAATATAAACGATACAAAGGATGAGTCGCCGGAAGGGGAAAAGGTCGTCAAAGAAAATCTGCATGAAGGAGACAGAGTGTGGGTTAAAAATATCAAGAAGGAAGGGGTGATAAAATATATTTCCTCAGATAGAGATGATGTTCAGGTACAGGTAGGTGATTTGCGGATTAATACGACTGTGGAAGAATTGCGTATGCCGGATAATAGAGAAAGAAGAAAAAATAAACTTGGAGAAGCTCGTCCTTATACTTTTCAAAAGGCCCATGCTCATGTGAGCCCGGAAATAGACCTGCGAGGGCTTACTTTAAATGAAGCGGAAGAGCATTTGGAGCAATATTTAGATAAAGCATTACTTACGGGTTTAGAACAGGTTTCTGTTATCCACGGCAAAGGGACGGGTAAACTGCGAAAAGGCTTGCAGGATCTCTTAGAAAGTCATTCCAATGTAGTTAACCACAGGCCTGGCAATGCCCATGAAGGTGGTTTAGGAGTCACGATTGTATATTTAAAATAATAAGTTTTTCAGCGGTAAAAATATAGAAGATATTATAATTCCATATCTTTCAAAAATTATTTCGTTTAAACTTGAAGATATTGTAGATGGAAAACGACCCCCTTCTTCATTTCCACCATTGCTGTTATCATCATTATTTTCCCCATTATTTTCTTCTCCATTACCATTAGAGGAGCCCTCTTCTTCGTTATCTTCATTGTCGTCATCGCTTCCGTTCCCATTACCGCTAGTAGGAATGGTAACGGATGAACTTACTGATTCAGATTTATTTCCACCTTCACCTATTACATAGAGGAGATAATTATAAGTTACTCCACCTTCCAAGTTACTTTCGTCTTTATAATGGGTACGATTTTTATTAAGTTTATCTACTAGTAACCTTTCTCCACCTTTCGGTTCACGTAGAAGATGATATTCTTTAATGTTATCAGTATCAGGAGAACTCCATTCTAATTCCACTGTGTTTTGCTGAGAGTTCCATTTAGCTGAAAAAGAGGTTGCCGAAGGTGGTTGTGTGGTATCATCTGAATCATCTTCATCAGTATCATCTTCTTCTGTTTCGCTGTCATGAACGTCACAGGTATTTTCCGGTGGTTTTTTATTAACATAATTTGCATATCGCCCGGTAAAAAATACTTCTTTAGTTATAGAATCATCCGGGCAGTATTCACCGGCAAGTAGTTCTGATTCTTCACAGATTTCTTTTTCTACATGATCTTCGCACGTATCTTCGGGAGTAGTTTCAACTGTAAACATATCTCTGGTAATATCACCGGCTTTTTCACATTTATCTGACGGCTTGAGCCCGGTTTTGGAGCACACTTTCATTTCTATAATTCCAGAAGGCCGTTGTGCGCTAAAATATTCTATTTCCAGATCTTCGAAAACTTTGTTATAAATTTCCCTGGTTATGGCGGTAGTATAAGGGTAACTACCCTGTATCCTTCCCATGTCTCTTATATCATTTCCTATCCATAAAACAGATACAATATTAGGAGTATAAGTAGCCAGATAAATATCCTTCCGTTCATCTGTGGTGCCTGTTTTAACTGCTACAGGACGATCATAAGCAACACGGGCATTAGAGGTAAAAGTATTGCGGTGAGCATCTTCCAGTATGTGGGTAACCATGTATGCAGTTTGTGGGCTTAGCACTGTTTCGGGTGTATTGTTTTGCTCATAGATTACATTGCCGTCTCTATCTTCTATACGGCTTATAGTATGAAAATCGGCTTTTACTCCCATATTGGCTAAAGTAGCGTAGGCCTGGGCCATTTCTAAAGGTGGAATACCGCTTACACCTCCAAGAGCGGTGGTTAAGGAACCTCTATCATCTTCGGTAAAAGAATTAATTCCCATTTTAGTAGCATATTCAGTGCCCGTATATGGAGAAATGTCTTGCAAAGTAGCAACTGCAGGGATATTGCGGGACCACCGCAGCGCATCTCTTGCGCTTACCGGTCCCCAATATTGGCCGTCCCAGTTCTTGGGAGAATAACTTCCTGCGGAAAAGGGAACATCATAAACAATGCTTCCGGGAGCGAGGGCATTTTCTTCAAAAGCTGCAGCATAAGGTGTAACTGGTTTTATGGCCGAACCGGGTTGGCGTGTACTTAAATAACGCATAATTTCATTTTCTTCTTTACGAAAATCTCTACCGCCTCCCAAAGCGATAATTTCACCGCTGGAAGGATCTGCTAAAACGAAGGCTGACTGTGGTTGAGGCACACCTTTTTCTTCATCAATATAGGCATGTGGGAAGTCCCCGGGTATATTGCCACCGGCTTCTTTATAACCTTCTTTAAATTTATCCATGTCTATGCGTGTTGTTGAAGGGTACATGCTGTCGTCATCAAGCGTATTTTCAACATGGGCCTGAATTTCGGTGTCCATGGTAGTATGGATTTTTAAGCCATGAGTATAAATAGCTTCGTAAGCGCTTTCCCTGGTCCCATATTCCGGCATATTTTTAAGGGTACTTACCAGTTCTCTGTGAAGAACATATTCTAAGAAATAGGGATAAGGCAATTCTTCATCGCGTTTTTCCCCATACTCAAAATTTTCGGTTTTTCTTGCTTCTTCTGCTTCTTCCGGGGAAATAAAACCTACTGATTCCATATTGTATAGCACAAGTTTCATCCTGTTAATGGCTCTATCCTCACTAAAGAAGGGGTTATTAGAATTGGGAGATCTGGGAATGCCTGCCAGCATGGCTGATTCAGCAAGGGCTAAATCCTCGGCGCTTTTATCAAAATAAGTATTGGCGGCTGCTTCAACACCATAAGCACCGTTCCCGAAATAGATGGTATTAAGATACATTTCAAGTATTTCACTTTTAGTATAATGGCGTTCTAATTGTATGGCCAGCCAAGCCTCTTGAATTTTGCGTTTGAATGTTTGCTCTGAGGTTAAAAAAGCATTACGGGTGAGCTGCTGAGTTATGGTGCTGGCGCCCTGAACTATTTCCCGTTGCATTAAGTTTACCATGCTTGCGCGTAAAATACCTATAATGTCTACGCCAAAATGGTCTTCAAATCTTTCATCTTCAATAGCAATAAAGGCTTTTTGCATATGTGTGGGAATTTTATCCAGAGATATTATAGTACGTTCTTGTTCATGGTGAAGAGGGGCAATTTTGTTTCCGGCTTGATCATAAATAAACGAGGTTTCTGCAGGCCTTAGTTGTTGGGGATCAAACTCCGGTGCCTCGTTGGCATAAGATATGACCATGCCCGCTAGACTACCCCCTCCGATTAAAACCAAAAGAAGAAATACTAAGAGGGAAATCTTAAGTATCCTTTTCTTTTTGCTGGTTTTTTTAGGTGAAAGATTTTTATCATTTTTTTGTGAAGACTTATTTTGGGTTTTGTCTTCTTTCTTAGCTTTATTGTCTTTCTTCACTATGATAAACCCCTTTCCAAGCGGAAATTACATTATATAACACTTTATATTATAACATAACCTTTGTTCAAACGAAAAAGTGTTAAACTTTCTTAAAACACCTCCATTTAATCATAATCGTGAAATTTGTCAATTTAAAATAGAAAAATAAAATAGGAGCTTTTTCTTATATCTATTAATCTGTTGAAATCCATTTATAACCGGAATTAAAAGAATCAAGGTTGGTTTCCAAAAATTTTTCCGGAATGGTTTCATTTAATACAAGCTGCCACGTATCTAAAGAAAAAGGAAGAAAGTAGGCCAGAATGCCTATTAAGAATATATTTAAAACACGGGGATTTCTTGATACAGGTTCATAACTTATAGCATCAACGGCGTAAGTATGATCTACTTTACTTTCGATTTCTGTAATGATTTCTTCCGGGTATTCTTTCTCTCTTATTAAAACCGGCAAAGGAGCTATGGATTGGGTGTTGAGAATTACAGTGCTATTTTTAGTAACAAAAGGGAGATTACGTAGAGCTTCCAACTTTTCGAAAGACAACAAATAATCTACATCTCCTTTGGGGATCAAAGGCGCATAAACTTTTGAGCCGATACGGACGTGTGTGATGACGCTGCCGCCTCTTTGAGCCATGCCGTGGGTTTCTGCGGTTTTCACGTCAAGATTATCTTTAATGGCCACCCGGGAAAGTATATTGCCGGCCAAAATAGTTCCCTGACCACCCACCCCGGCAATTAATATATCGATTTTTTGCATTAATTTTTCATCCTTTCAATCATATTGTTTTTGTTATTATGGCATTAGATTTACACAGCTGTTCACAAAGTGTACAACCGGTACAAATATTATTGTTTATAGTTGCTATGCCCTCTTGCATGCTCAAAGCAGGGCATCCCAGTTTAAAGCATGCCTGACATCCGTTGCATTCTTCAGCAATAACTTCCATATAAGTATTTTGAGTTTTCGTTTTTAGAACACAGGGATGACGGGCAATAATTACCGAGGGTTCGTCCGCGCTAATTTCAGATTTTATAATTTCCTGGAGATTTTCCAGATTATATGGATCTGCTACTACAACTCTTTCTACACCTATTCCGCGGCAAACATCCTCCAGGTTAACTTTTTTGATTTTTTCCCCCTGGAGAGTTCGTCCTGTGCCGGGATGATCCTGATGCCCTGTCATACCGGTAGTGTTGTTATCGAGGATAATCACAGTGGTTGAAGCGCCGCTGTATACAATATCCATAAGGGGGGTGAGGCCAGAATGGAAAAAGGTGGAGTCACCGATCACTGCAACAGTTTGCGAAGATGCTTCTTTACTTGCTTTTTCCATTCCCAGGGCAGTGCCTATGCTTGCTCCCATGCATATACAAGAATCCATGGCCTGGAGAGGGGGAAGTGCCCCCAGAGTATAGCACCCTATGTCCCCGGTTACTCGCAATTTGAGTTTTCTCAAGGTATAAAAAACTCCTCTATGGGAACAGCCCGGGCATAAGATTGGAGGACGGTGAGGTATATTTTCCCTGCAGGAAAGGGTATCTGGTTTCTTACCGAGTAGATTTTCCCGGATGGTTTCTGTCCCAAGTTCTCCCAGCATTGTAAACAAGGATTTACCTGTAACTTGAAGGCCAAGGGCTTTAAGTTGATTTTCGAGAAAAGGGTCCAGTTCTTCTATAACAAATAATTTTTTGACTTTACGGGCAAAATCAACTACCAGATTCTCGGCTAAAGGATAAGAAAAACCAAGTTTTAAAACGGAAGCTTCAGGCAGGGCTTCTTTAACATATTGATAAGCTACACCGGAACATATAACTCCTAAATCAGAAGTTCCCTCCTCGATTTGATTAAGCGGAGAGTGTTCTGCTTCCTTCTTTAATTCTAACAGGCGTTCCTCTACCAAGGGGTGTCGTTGTCTGGCAAAGCCGGGGAGCATTACGTATTTAGCCGCATTTTTTTGATATTCTGCCGGTTTGTAATCAACTGCTTCTTCCGGTTCAACTACGCTGCGAGAGTGAGAAATGCGGGTAGTAGTGCGCAGCATAACAGGGGTATTAAACCTTTCGCTTAATTCTAGAGCTGCAACAACGTAATTTTTTGCTTCCTGGCTGTCGGCAGGTTCCAACAAAGGTATTTTGGCAAAACGAGCGTAATGACGGTTGTCTTGCTCGTTCTGAGAACTGTGCATTCCGGGGTCATCGGCAGATACGAGAACTAAACCACCACCAACCCCGGTGTAAGACAAGGTTAAAAGAGGATCGGCGGCAACATTCACTCCCACATGTTTCATAACTGCTATGGTTCTGACGCCTTCCATAGAAGCTCCGATAGCTACTTCTAAAGCCACTTTTTCGTTGGCAGACCAATTGCAATTTAAACCGGGATATTTAGAAAGGTTTTCCAGTATCTCAGTACTTGGAGTCCCGGGGTAAGCTGTGCCCACGGTAACTCCCCCTTCGTAGGCCCCTCTTGCTATAGCTTCATTTCCCGTCATGATCATTTTTTGCATAATATATTATTCATCTCCTTCTATTTCAAAAATGCGGCGGCTTTTACCCGTGGTCCGTTCCAGCGTTTTGGGGTTCATGAGTTTAACTCGCGGAGTTAGGGAAAGATATGCCTTTAAACGCTGGCGGATTTTATCTTCAAGTAGCTCCATTTCCCGGAAGCTATCTGAAAAACCTTCCGGGGCCAATTCTATCTGAACTTCCAGCTGTTTAATGAAATCTTTACTGCGGTGTAAGACTAAACAATAATGAGGAGAAACTTCTTCAAATTCGGCCAGCACCTCCTCCACCTGAGAGGGGAAGATGTTGACCCCTTTGATGATAATCATGTCGTCCGTACGGCCGGTAATATAATCCATGCGCTTCAGAGAGCGCCCACAACTGCATGTTTCCGGAATTATGCGAGTAATATCTCCCGTCCGGTAACGAATAACGGGAAAACCTTTTTTGAACAAAGGAGTCAATACAAGCTCACCTTTTTCTCCTTCAGGAAGTATTTCACCTGTATTGGGATCGATAATTTCAGGAATAAATAAGTCTTCTAACAAATGCATTCCTTTTTGGGCTGAGCAATCACCGGAGATACCGGGGCCCACTACTTCCGTTAGGCCATAATTTAAAGTGGCCCTGATCTGCCATTGATTTTCTATTTCTTGGCGCATCGCTTCTGAACATGGTTCACCCCCAAAGAGCCCTAAACGTAGATGATAACTACCCGGATCAATATTTTTTTCCCGGGCAGCTTCAGCCATATAAAGAGCGAAAGAAGGGGTGCTAACCAAAACAGTAGTTTGAAAATCTTGCATTAAATCCAGCTGTCTATCTGTGTTGCCGCTGGAAAAAGGGACTACTGCAACCCCCAATTCTTCCAGACCGTTATGTAAGCCGAATCCTCCGGTAAAAAGACCGTATCCGAAAGATACCTGGGCTATATCTTGAGAAGAAGCTCCTGCTATGCTGCAGATACGGGCTACTCCACGAGCCCAGTTTTTAAGATCTTCTTTGGTATATCCCATAACTACCGGTTTCCCGGTAGTACCGGAAGACGCATGGATACGCACTATTTCTTCCATAGGCACGGCAGCCATTTCATAAGGATAATTATTCCGTAAATGTTCTTTAGTGGTAAATGGAAGGTGCTGCAAATCTGCAAGTGATTTGATTTTATCGGGATTTATACCGGCATTATCATACATATTTCGATAAAACCTACTATTTTGGTAAGTATGATTAAAAATATGGAGAAAATTTTGCTCTTGCAAATTAATTATTTCGTCCCGATCCATGTAATCATTCTGAAGCCATTTCTGCATTAAAGTCCAGCTCCTTTAACAATTAGTACTGGTAAGTAAAATCTCACGATTAAAGAGAATAGATTCGCTCCCCTTCTATAAGAGTTATATTGTTTTCTTTTAATGCTTGGATGCCTTTTTCGGTATCTTCCAGGCGCATTAAAATAAGAGCATCCTGGGTAGGTTTTTCTACAAAAGAATAGAGATATTCTATATTAACTCCTGCTTGTTCTAAATAAACAAGGATGTCGGCTAATCCGCCGGGTTGGTCGGAAACTTCCACGGCTACGACGTCAGTTTCGGTGACAATAAAACCCTCTTCCTTCAACACTTCGTGAGTTTTTTCCGGTTGGTCGACTATGATGCGCAGTATACCGAAATCGGAAGTATCGGCTATGGTAAGGGCGCGAATATTGATATCATGTTTGCCTAAAACCTGGGTGACGGTTACCAACCTGCCGCATTTATTTTCCAGGAAAACAGATATTTGTTTAACCATTTTAAAAACCTCCTTCATTTTTTTAAGTGAAAATTAAAGATTTCTTTGATCAATTACCCTCTGAGCTTTACCTTCACTGCGTTGAATTGTTTTGGGTTCTACCAGTTTTACTTCGGCGGAAATACCCAGCACGTTGTCAATTTCCCGGCGAATAACGTTTTCCAGTTCTTCCAGGCCTTTAATACGGTCTGAAAACATTTGTTCGGAAACTTCCACTTTGACTTCCAGTGTATCCATCGAACCTACTCGATCAACTACCAACTGGTAATGGGGTTCGGTTTCGCCAATGTCTAACAGAATACTTTCTACTTGGGAAGGAAATACGTTTACTCCCCTGATTATTAACATATCGTCACTACGCCCGCTTACTTTGGCCATGCGCACATGTGTTCTGCCGCATGAGCATTTTTCCCGGGTTAAAGAAGTTATGTCCCCTGTGCGGTATCGAATCATGGGAAGTGTTTCTTTAGTAATAGTTGTAATCACCAATTCGCCGGTGGAGCCATCAGGAAGCACTTTTTGAGTTTGAGGATCGATAATTTCGGCTATGAAATGGTCTTCGGGTATATGGAGTCCGGCTTTGGCGGAACATTCACTGGAAACTCCCGGCCCTATTATTTCACTTAATCCATATATGTCATAAGCATCAATTTGCAATTTATCTTCAATAATGCGACGCATATTGTTTGACCAGGGTTCTGCCCCAAAGAGGCCGGACTTCAAATTTAGTTCTTCCGGTTTGAGGTTCATTTCTTCAATAGTCTCAGCAATAAAGATGGCATAAGATGGAGTGCATGCCAACAGAGTAGAGCCTAAATCCCTAATCATGCGAACCTGTCGCTTGGTTTGCCCTCCGGAGATAGGAATTACAGTAGCTCCAATTTTTTCAGCCCCGTAATGCACGCCCAATCCCCCGGTAAAGAGACCGTAACCATAAGCAATATGAATAACGGCTTCTTTTGAACCTCCTGCGCTAACCAAAGCTCGCGCCATTAATTCGGACCAAACTTCCAGGTCATTTTGGGTGTACCCTACTACAGTAGGAATACCTGAAGTTCCCGAAGAGGAGTGAATGCGCACAACTTCACTGAGATCGGTAGCAAAAAGGCTGAAGGGGTAGTTATCGCGAAGATCGTTTTTAGAAGTAAAGGGTAATAAAGAGATATCATTTAAAGATTTAATATCTCCGGGTTCTATTCCCGCGGTTTGAAAGTGATTGTGATAGTAGGGAACCATTAAATTAACTCTTTCCAAAGTGTTTTTTAAACGGATAAACTGCAACTTTTCCAGTTGCTGTCTTTCCATATTTTCATAACGAGGATTCCACATAATGTTCTCCTTTCCTTAGCTGAAATTACTATTTTAAATTTACTCTCTCTATTATAACTTTTTCCATAAAAAAAGTAAGTTTCCTTTTCAACATTTATTAACTATTAAAATTCTAACATAAATTATAAAAGTGTTAAGCACATATTTAAGCTTTGTATTTTTAATGTAAAAGTTCGGGCAAGAAAAGGGCTATTTGGGGAAAAGCGGTTAATAATACAGCGCAAATAATGATGGCCAGCAAATACCAGCCTATACCCCGAAAAATTTCCATTACCGGAGTTTCCATTTCTACCCCCGCGACCACGTAAACATTTGCTCCCACAGGTGGTGTAATAACACCCATGCCAAGTGCCAATACGATAATAACCCCGAACCAGATGGGATCGAAACCGAGTTCTACTGCCACGGGGTAAAAGATTGGAACGGTCAGTAAAATTAAGGCCAGGGCATCAATAAAGAAGCCGAGAACAAGATAAATAAGGAGGATGACTCCTAAAATAGCTACCGGATGTAAGGGAAGCTCTACAGTCCACGTAGCCAATTCCCTTGGCAGTCCCGTAACCCCAAGAAAGCGGCCATATACTGCTGCTGCTGCTACCAGAAACATGATCATTGCCGATATGCGCACCGAATCGGAGAGGGAATTTATAAAACCCTGCCAGGTTAATTGACGTCTAAGCACTGCTACAACTATAGTAGCAAAAACCCCTACTGCCCCGGCTTCGGTGGGGGTAAAAAATCCGGCGAAAAGTCCTCCCATAACTGCAATGAAAATGATAATAACCTCGACTCCCCCCTTAATGAGAGCTTTAGCTTTTTTGCGCCAGGGGACACTTTCTCCGGGAGGTGCCAGGTTTGGGTTGCGAACAGTTTGCAGATAAGCGGCCAGCATGAAAAGGCTCATTAAAAGTAAGCCGGGAAAAATTCCGGCCATAAAAAGCCGGCGAATAGATTCGCCGGCAGAAACCCCATAGAGAATAAAAATGACGCTGGGGGGGATCATTACGCCCAAAATTGCTGCTGCAGCAATAGTGGCCGTGGAAATTGAGCGATCATAGTTATATTTTTTCATCTCCGGCAAAGCAACAGTACTCATTGTGGCCGCTGTGGCTGTAGTTGAACCGCAGATGGCCCCAAAAGCTGTGCAGGCAGCAATAGAGGCCATGAGCAAGCCTCCTTTCAAGCTTCCCATAACTTTATAGGTGGCATCGTAAATGCGTGAACTTAAACCGGAGTAAAAAGCAACATAGCCCATCCACACAAACATGGGCACTACAAGCAAGGAATAACTGGCAAAAGTATTATAAATGGCCTGGTTTGAGAGAGAAAACATTGCTTCCGGAGATCGGACAATAGCTAAGCCTGCCATACCAACTGATAGCATGACATAAGCAACGGGCATTTTAAAAAAAATAAGTAGTAATACAAAGAAAACTGAAATAATGCCTATGTATATGGGATCCATTAGGTTTCACTCCCTTTTATTACAGTAATTATTGCTTTGATTAATTGCAGTAATATTACCAGGCAGAATATTACGAATCCGGCTCCAACCAGGTAAATTGAGGGAGCGATAGGAATATCCAGGTGGCCGGTTACATAACCGGCTTCCATCCTGTCATAGGCAAAAAGTAAGATTTCTCTGGCCAGGATGTATGAAAAGAAAAAGGCGATAACATTAACAATAGCTTCTATTACCCCTTGAATGCGCGGAGAAAAACGATCTACCAGTATCCCCACCATAATATGGCCTTTTACAAGAGCGGTATAAGCAACTCCGAACCCAAGCATAATTGCGCCGAACATTTCTACCAGTTCAACGGCGCCGCCAATGGGCCGGAATGGAATACGAATAATTATATTTATGACGGTAATTCCCATTACAATAACCATGGCCAATTGGGCTAATTGTGCTGCTCGCCAGCTTAAAAAATGAACAAATCTTTCAAATATATATAGCAAATGTAACCGCCCCCTGTAGTTGATTTGTGCGGAATTGGCAATTTCATCAGAAAGGGCATCCACCTTGGCAGAAAATGGTGGAAGCCCTTTCTAATTACTTAATGAGTATATGCGAAATTTCCCGCCTTGCTGGATTTAGTGCTTATTCTTCGTCATAATCGCCGTATTTTTCAGATTTCTCTTCCGCAATTTCGAAGGCCAGATCCATGATTTCTTCTCCGGGCAATCCTTCTTCATTTAGCTCTTCGATGTAATCATCTAAGATCGGTTCGGTTTCTTCTAACCAGCGCTGGTATTCGTCTTCCTCAAGTTCGATAACTTCCATGTCGTGTTCTTCTACCCCAAACTCTTGTCCTTCAACTGTATGATCTGTGCGCAATTTACCATATTCTTCCACGGTTTGGGCGTTAACTTCTTCGATAATATCTTGTACTTCCTCGGGAAGGCCGTTCCAGGTATCCCGGTTCATAACTTTCATGAAAACCATATTGTAAGCGGGTGGACACTTGGTGATATATTGGGTCACTTCAGCCAACATAAAACCTTTGAGCGTATCGGTGGGAGCAAGGAGCCCGTCTACAACGCCTTGTTCTATGTTTTCGTAGGAGGCACCCATGCCGAAATCAACGGTGTCGGCTCCGAGGCGTTCTACCCAGCGTTTTGAACCGCCTACAGCTCTGATAGGAAGACCGTCAAGGTCTTCTGCTGATTCAATACGGGTATTGGTCATGAAATCCCCGGGACCGGTGGCCCAGAAATGCATAACTTTAACATCTTCATACTCTTCCTGGACGTGTTCGGATTGATTATAAGCTTCCTGGATAGTCATTGAGGCTACCAGGGCATTATCATTAGGTAATCCGGGAAGCTCAAACGCTTCGGTGACAGGGAAAACACCCGGGGTATAAGAGGGGCAGGTTGTTCCTATATCTGCTACCCCATCGGCAACACCACTGTATAATTCAGGCATTTCGAGGAGCGACTGGCCTGGGTGCCAGTGAAAATCAATAGTATGAGGGGTCTCTTCCTCTACTCGGTTTTTAATTTCATCGGCCCAGATTTTCTGGTGCCCCTCGGAGACTTGAAAATCCGGCTCCGGCCAAAATGTGGCAAACTCCAGGGTAATACTTTGGCCTGCCTCGTCGTCCGGCGCTTCTTCTGTTTCACAGCCGCTCATTATGGGAATGAGCACCAATGATAAAATAAGCACCAGGAATAAAATTTTTGTTTTCATAATTAAAAAACCCTCCTTTTAGAAAAAAATAATACTTAAATTTAAGTTATTAAAAGCTTTTAATTCACCACCTCTCTATCTTATCTTATAAGTTTTCCATCTAAAACGATAAAGAGACTATAAATTGTAAATTATTTAATTTTTAGTAGTTATTAGTAGATTATAGTGCGTTAAAATATTCATTATATTTCAACACACTGTAATGGAAATCCTTTAAGCTGCTTAAAAATTATTATTAAAAAGATGTAGGGTAAAGATAATATATCATCTAACGGGCATTTTTAGTATAATTATATTAGATAATTTCATTAAGATGAAGGGATTAAATATATTCATTAATGGAGTGAAATTAATTTATGAAGCTGAAACCGGTTTGGGGAGATGCTGTTGTTCTGGGCTTATTTATCCTGTTGGGAATAGGAAGCCTTTTTTACAATATAGTAGGTGGAGCCGGCCATGAGCAAAAATATGTGCAAATTTATGTAGATAATGAGTTAGTAAAAGAATATTCTCTCGCCGATAGGGAAGAAGCCTCCTTAACGGTAAATTTCGGGCCGGATAATGAACACGAAGCCGAGGTGCAAATAAAAGACGGCAAAGTAAGAATGCTCCCTATAGATGAAGAATTATGCCCACGAGGCATATGCGCGCATACAGGATGGATTCAGCATTACAGTGAAAGTATTGTTTGCTTGCCCAATCGCATTATGGTCGTTTTTGAAATGCCTGAAGAGGAAGGTGAAAACGACGTAGACGGCATTACTTATTAAACTAATTAACATATTAATATTTTCTTTAAACTCTTTAACACTACAGCGAAAGGTTAGGATGAGCGTCCCGAGAAGGCAGAAGGCAAGGGGACGGTTGTGTTGCCTCGGAGACGGTTGTATTGCCTTCCATTCGTCCTTCGCTTCACTATGGGATGCTCAAACCATCTAATTACCTTCTGCCTCTGCAGGCAAAAGAACCGTCCCCCTGCCTTTATAGCTTCCGTCTTTTTCTAAGTTTGCAGTAAGCCCTGAACTTCTTTTTTCAGTGATTCCATCTTTTCTTGGGCTTCTTTATGGGTTTGGCCAATGGTAGAGTAATAAATCTTGAATTTGGGTTCTGTTCCCGAAGGACGCACGCAAAACCAGGAATTATCTTTCAATTCAAAGAATATAGCGCTGGTCTGTGGAAAGTCCATTTTTCTTTCTTCAAGGGTGTGCGGATTTACGGCAATGCCGGATATATAGTTTCTTTTTTCTGCTATTTCTATGCCGCCGATCTGCTTAATATTTTGGGTAGCCAGGTTTTCGATGATTTTTTCTGCAGAAGAGCTTTCAGTGAGCTCTATTGACTCTAATTCTTCGTTATAATAGCCGAAATTTTGGTAAAGATCTTCCAATACATCAAGCAAAGTAAGATTTTGTTCATGGTAATAAGCGGCCATTTCTACTATCAATGCTGTGGCAATTAAGGCGTCTTTATCTCTAACAAAAGTACCTGCCAGGTAACCGAAACTTTCTTCGTAACCGAATAGAAATTGTTTCTTGTTCTCCTTCTGGAACTCCTCAATTTTTTCGCCGATAAATTTAAAACCGGTTAAAGTTTCTTGAGTTTCTACTCCATAGGATTCTGCTATTGCTTTGCCCATGTTTCCGGTGACTATGGTTTTAATAACCACTCCATTAGATGATAAGTTGCCATTTGCTTGCAGTTTGGAAAGCAAGTAATTGACCAGCAAAGCTCCTATTTGATTGCCGTTTAAGAGTATATAATTGCCGTTTATATCTTGAACCGCGCAACCTACCCGGTCTCCATCGGGGTCAGTGGCCAGGGCAATATGAGCATTTTTGCGTTGAGCATGCTCTATGGCCATTGATAATGCTTCTCTTTCTTCGGGGTTAGGTGTTTTAACCGTGGGAAACTCGGAGTCCGGCTCTGATTGTTCATTGACCAAAAAAACATTCTCATATTCCAGTTCTTTTAACAAGCGGGGAATAAGGGGTGAACCGGTTCCATGCAAAGGAGTATAAACGACTTTGAGATCTTTTTTGCCTTTATAATCACAAAGAGATTTGACATTATCGAGGTAATCCCGGTCAATTTCCTCCCCAATATTTTGGAGCAATTCTTTTTTTATCGCTTCTTCTTTATTTATAAACTTAACATCATTTATAATTTCTACATTATTGATGTAATCTGTAAGTTTATCAGTTACTTCAGGAACAGCTTGTCCGCCGTCCCGGGTGTATACTTTATAACCATTGTATTGAGGAGGGTTGTGGCTGGCAGTAATGACTACCCCTGCCAAACATCCTAATTTTCTTATAGCGAAAGAAAGAACAGGGGTGGGGTGCATATTTTCAAACAGGTAAGCGGTGATTCCATTGGCTGCCAGTACCAGAGCAGTACTTTCGGCAAATTCCCGGGAATAACGACGGGAGTCATAAGCAATGACTACTCCTTTATGGAGTTCTGTACTAAATGTATCAGAGAGATAATTAGCCAGGCCTTGTGTTGCTCGTTGGACCACAAAGCGGTTCATACGATTAGTTCCGGCAGCTATTATTCCTCTTAAGCCTCCTGTGCCGAATTCAAGTTCTCCCGAAAAGCGTTTTTTTATTTCTTCTTCATCTTCGGCTATTGCTCTGAGCTCTTCTTTAGTTTCTTCATCCAAGTGAGGGTGATTAAGCCATTGATAATATTTTTGCAGGTAGTCTTCTGTTTCTGAGTTATCGTCTGTTTTGTCATTCTCATTTTTTTTTGCATCAACACGATCGTAATCATCTGATATCCTTTCAATGTCATCTTCACCCAGGTAAGTGCCATTTTGCACTTCAATTACTTGGACAATGTCTTCACCTTTGTTTTCTAAGCGGTGAAAGCTTCCTACGGGTATTTGAATGTTTTGGCCAGCTTCAAGATTATAAATATTATCATCAAGAGTGATACAGGCTTTTCCTCGGGCGACTGTCCAATTTTCCGCACGATATTTGTGGCGTTGAAGACTTAAACGTTGCCCCGGTAATACTTCAATTACTTTTACTTTGTAGTTTTTTCCTTCGGTAAGGTTTGTAAAGCTTCCCCACGGCCGATAAACAGTCCGATGGGTGCTGGCTTCTTCAGCTTCTTTTTCCTTAAGTTTTTCGGTGATCTTTTTCACCTCCTGTGCTTTTTCGCGGGGGCAAATCAGAAGGGCATCGGCAGTCTCGACTATGGCAAGGTTTTCTAATCCAACAGTGCCGATAAGCCGAGAAGTGGAAATGATAAGGGAATTAGAACTTCCTATATCCACTACGTTGCCCTGCAGGTAATTATTGTCTTGATCATGAGGGCACATCTGGTAATAAGATTCCCAACTGCCTACATCGCTCCACTTAATATCTGCAGGGATAACGGCAACTCCGGTGGCTTTTTCCATAATGCCATAATCAATAGAAATAGATTCTAATTGATGATATACTTCCCCAATGTTGCTAAAATTATTAAAATCTGCTTTGTCCATGGTTTCTGCCATTTGGGGTAGATGACGGTGAAATTCTTCTATAAGAGCGGGTATCTTAAAAGTGAACATACCGCTGTTCCACAAATAACGGTTGTCCTGTATGAATTTACGGGCGGTTTCCAGGTCAGGCTTTTCTATAAATTTATCTACCTTATTTGTCCAATTATTGAGTTTTTCCCCGCAATAAATGTAACCATAGCCGGTTTCCGGGGAATCGGGTCGTATGCCAAAAGTAACCAATCCATAATTTTCGGCGGAGTCCCGAGATTTTTCCAGGAGTTCTTTAAATTTTTCTTCCGGTTCCACAAAATGATCGGAAGGAAGTACTGTCATAATGGAATCAGGGTCTTTTGAACGCAAATACCAGGCTGCCAGGGCTATTGCTGCAGCTGTATTTTTTGCTTCGGGTTCTCCCAACACTGTTACCTGTGAAAGATTTTTGCGGGTCAGCACCGTCTGGAGGTCACTTTTTTGGTTTTCATGGGTAATTACAATGATATTTTCTTCTGGGATCAAAGTATTAAGGCGGGATACTGTTTGTTCGAATAGACTTCCTTTCTGAGGAGAGCCAACTTGCAAAAGATATTTAGGATAAAGTTCCCTGCTTAACGGCCAAAGCCTGGTTCCACTACCACCGGCGAGTATGACACCGTACATAAATATTCCTCCTTTATTAGAATCATCTTAAGATTACCTTTGGAAAATTTCACACCTTACTTTAATAATAAATTAAAATTGCTTAATATACAACTTTAGGGGAGGTTTTTACGAGAAAAACAAGCAGAAAGCCTACTGCTAAAGCTGTGGGAGTATGTCAATATTTCTTGACAAAGAAAATAAAGGTTTATATAATTGCATTAGTTTTTGGCAGGGGAGGGTTTGGAGTGTTTTTGCGACTCGGGGAATTAAAGAAAAGACCCTTGACAATTTTTTATTATAATTTTAAGGAAGGGTTAGGGCAATTAGGCTGGTTAATCATGCCTCTGGATTATAAAGATCTTGATAATAAAGTGCACATAAACATGGAGGTTTATTACAGTGATTCTACCGTTTTTTTATCGGGAACAATAGGAACTGAATATACTCAAAGTTGCAGCCGCTGCCTGAAATTGTATCAAAAAAATGCCACCGGTATATTTAAAGAGGAGTTGAGGCATGTAGTAAATGAGGAAGAAAATATTTTAACTGGGGAAACCGAAGAAAAATACGTTGTCGAAGGGGATAGTGTTGATTTAACCGAGTTTTTCCGGCAAATATTTGTGGTGTCTCAAGACTTAAAGCCCTTATGTGACGATAATTGCCTGGGTATTTGCTCGGGTTGCGGCATAAATCTTAATTACCATAATTGCAGTTGCGAAAAAGAAGTTATTGATCCCAGGCTTGCAGTTTTAAATGATCTCAAAGCGCAATTAAAAGAAAATGAATAGGAGGAATTAGTTATGGCAGTTCCCAAGAGAAAAACATCAAAATCCCGGCGCAACAAAAGACGGGCACACTGGAAGATGAAGAGCAAAAATTTGGTTGAGTGTCCCCGCTGTCTTGAATATAAATTACCTCACCGGGTTTGTATGAAATGTGGATTTTACAAAGACCGTAATGTTGTCAAAATTGAGAGCTAAGCATTGAAAAAATCCGCCTGTTTTAAAGAATGAAAGAAACAGGCGGAATTATTATTTTAAACCTGGGAGGCATTCAATTTTGATAAAAGTGGCTGTGGATGCCATGGGTGGGGATCATGCTCCTAATGAGATTATTAAGGGCGCGATAGAAGCTCTGGCGGAAACCCCTGATCTATTTATATATTTGGTTGGGCAGGAACCTAAAATCAAAAAATGCCTGAGCACCTTGCAGGCAGATGATGAAAGATTAGAAATTGTTCCCGCCACCGAAGTTATTTCTGCGAATGACGATCCCGGTTATTCCATGCGAAAAAAAACAAATTCTTCCATGGTAATAGCTCAGAAAATGGTCAGGGAGGGAAAAGCCGACGCGATTTTAAGCGCTGGTAATACAGGCGCACTACTGGCTGGTGGGCTTCTTTTTTTGGAGAGAGTTCCCGGGATTTCACGTCCTGCACTGCTTACCGTAATACCCACTTTTAGTAATAAAGGGGTAGTTATTTTAGACGTGGGAGCTAACATGGATGCCCGTCCTGCTCAGATGGTTCAGTATGCTTTAATGGGAAGCCTTTATGCCCGGCGGGTATTGAATTATCAACACCCTAGGGTAGGCCTGTTAAATATTGGTTCTGAAGACAACAAGGGCAACGATCAAGCTAAAAAAACTTTTGCCCTTTTAAAGGAAAGAGTCAATTCGTTTTCAGGAAATATAGAAAGTGATCAAGTTTTTGAGGGAAAGATCGAGGTCGTAGTTTGCGATGGTTTTGTGGGAAATGTGTTCTTAAAAACCATTGAAGGTTTATCTGTAGGGATTTTGGATTCCCTTAAGGCTGAGTTTACAAGCAGCTGGATTAACAAAATGGGCGCTGCTTTGCTTTCTAATGCATTCATTTCTTTTCGTAACAAGATGGATGCTTCCGAATATGGGGGAGCACCTTTATTTGGTGTTAAAAGTGTTTGCATTAAGTGCCATGGGGCCTCACGGTCCAAAGCAATAAAAATGGCTTTAACCGGGCAGACTTATCTGCTGGTAAAAAATCAGGTGAATAAAGAAATTGAAAAAACGTTGAAAGAAGCAAACTGTTCAAGGGAAGGTTTTAATAAGAATGAGTGAAAACCTTAATGTACGTGTTTCTTCCACAGGTGTGGCCTTGCCGGAAAAGCGGCTAACAAACATGGCATTGGAAAAGATGGTAGATACAAGTGATGATTGGATCGTCAGCCGTACGGGAATAAAAGAAAGAAGGATCCTAGATGAGCAATGGAGTGCTTCTGATCTGGCAGTAGTTGCTGCCCGTGAAGCTTTGGAAAATGCAAATTTGAAACCACATGAAATTGATCTCATCATAGTTGCCACGGCAACCCCCGATCACCTTGTTCCTGCCACGGCTTGTATTGTCCAGTCCAAATTAGGTGCTTTTGGTTGTCCAGCTTTTGATTTAAATGCAGGGTGTAGTGGTTTTGTTTACGGTTTGGTCGTCGGTCAACAGTTTATAGAAAATTGTACTTATAAAAATATCCTGGTTATTGGAGTAGACATCTTGAGCAGGATAACAAATTGGGAGGATAGAAGCACTTGTGTGCTTTTTGGAGATGGTGCGGGAGCCGTAGTTCTGCAGCCTTCTAATGATGCAAAAGGGATATTGTCTGTTAGTTTGATGGCCGATGGTGAAGGAGCCGAACATCTAATGGTACCGGCAGGGGGATCATATATGCCGGCAAATGAAGATACGGTTAAAAACAAGCTTCATTTTGTAAAAATGAACGGCAATGAAGTATTTAAGTTTGCCGTTAATATAGTTGTGGAGACTATAAATATACTACTCAATAAATCAGGATTAAGTAGTGATGATTTGCATCTTTTGTTTTTACACCAGGCAAATCACCGCATAATTGAAGCAGCAAGGAAAAAGCTGGGTGTTTCTCCCCATAAGCTGCCTGTTAATATAGAACGTTTTGGAAACATGTCGGCGGCCTCTATACCTGTTTTGCTGTATGAGAGTGTCCGGGAAGGACATATAGAACGGGGAGACTTAATTGCTATGGTGGCATTCGGCGCGGGATTAACATGCGGTGGAGTTCTCCTGGAGTGGTAAGAAAGAAGTTAACCCAAGCATGGGGTAAAAGGAGGGGATATAAAAATGGATAATATAGCTGTTCTTTTCCCCGGTCAGGGTGCCCAGTACATAGGCATGGGAAAAGATTTTTATGATAATTTCCCAAGTGCCCGCGAGGTTTTTCAAAAAGGTGATGAAGCACTAGATATGTCTATTTCTGAATTGATTTTTGAGGGCAGTGAAGAAGAACTTGTTAAAACAGAAATAACCCAACCGGCAGTGTTATTAACCAGCATAGCAATTTTCGAAGCTTTGAAAGAAAAAGGTATATTTCCTAAAACAGTTGCCGGATTAAGTTTGGGCGAATATAGCGCATTAGTTGCCGCAGATGCATTATCTCTGGAGGATGCTTTACCACTGGTGCAAAAAAGAGGCAGGTATATGCAGGAAGCGGTTTCTTCTGAAAAAGGAGCAATGGCTGCTGTGATGGGGATGGAAAGAGATTTAGTAGAAAATATATGCCGGGAAGCTTCTGATTATGGATTAGTTCAACCGGCTAATTATAATTGCCCCGGCCAAATTGTTATCTCCGGAGAAAAAGAGGCAGTTTACAGGGCGATGGAATTAGCTCGAGAAAGTGGGGCCCAAAAAATAATTGAACTAAATGTTAGTGCCCCTTTTCATTGTGGGCTTATGGATCCTGTGCAGGAAAAGTTGTTCCAAGAATTAGAAAAAGTTAATATCCGGGAAGCAAAAGTCCCGCTGGTAACTAACGTTTCCGCTCAATATATCAGTAAACCGAAACAAATAGAAGAGTCTTTGGTTAAACAGGTTAGTAATGCGGTAAAATGGGAAGATTCCATAAATAAAATGATAGATGATGGTTTAGAGGTTTTTATTGAAGTTGGGCCGGGCAAGGTTTTAACAGGGTTTATGAAAAAAATATCAAAGGAAGTGCTTCCTTTTTCCATAGGTAGTGTTGATTCTTTGCAAAAGTTAGAAGAGAAACTTGGGAAGGAGGATTAGAAATGTATGATTTAAAAGGGCAGGTAGCTCTGGTTACCGGTGGTTGCCGGGGGATTGGTAAAGCCATTGTTTGGGCGCTGGCAAATGCAGGTGCTGATGTAGCTATTAATTATAATCAAAACAAGCAGGCGGCAGAAGAATTATTACAGCAGATTAAAGATTCAGGAGGTAATGGCCTGGTGGTTCAGGGCAGTGTAGTCTATCGCGAAGATTGTAATCGAATAGTCCAAGAAACTGTTGATAATTTGGGAAGAATTGATATACTAATTAATAATGCGGGTGTAAATAAAGATAATATTGTAGCGCGCATGAAAAATGAAGAATGGGAAGAGGTGATACGCACAAACCTTGATGGAGTTTTCAATTGTTGTCAGGCTGTAATGCGTCCATTTTTAAAACAAAAAGGGGGGCGAATAGTTAATATCTCTTCAATTGCCGGTATATATGGAAACAGCGGTCAGGCAAATTATGCTTCTGCTAAAGCGGGGGTTATTGGTTTCACAAAATCACTCTCGAAAGAGATTGGTTCTCGTGGAATTACTGTGAATGCCGTTGCTCCGGGATTAATTGCCACAGAAATGACTGAAAAGCTTGATGAAAAAGTTAAAGAAGAATCTCTGCAAAGGATTTCCCTTGGGCGTTTTGGCACTCCTGAAGAAGTGGCCGCGGCAGTTCTGTTTTTGGTAGCTGCCGGAAATTACATAACCGGTCAAGTCATAGCAGTCGATGGAGGCCTTACGCTCTAAAAATGACAAAGGAGGTGAAGGTGTAATGGATATTTTGGAAAAAGTAAAAAATATTATTTCTGAACAGCTGGAAATAGATCTGGAAAATATTAATGAAGATTCTACTTTTGAAGAGATGGATGCAGATTCCCTGGATTTAGTTGAGCTTGTTATGGCTCTGGAGGAGGAATTTAATATAGAGATAAGTGATGAAGAAGTAGAAAACATAAAAACTGTTGGTGATGTTGTTAACCATATCCAGTCTAAATCATAGGGTTTTATTGCCTGATATAAAACACTAAAGCCTTAAATTTATCCGGGTCTGGGCTTATAATTATTTCCTAACAATGTTAGTATATTAATCTAATTTAATTTAATTTAATTAGGTAGTTATTATTAGAGATTATATTTAGCCTATAACCGGGTGGAAAGTTTGTGAGGTGGAAATGTGAAAAGAAGAGTAGTGGTTACCGGCATGGGAGTTATATCTCCGATAGGAAGTGATTTAAAAACTTTTTGGGAATCCCTTAAAGATGGCCAAAGTGGTGTTGGTAACCTTAGCCGGTTTGATTCTGCCGGTTTTTCTTCTCACTTGGCAGCTGAAGTTAAAAACTTTGATCCCACTTCTTACATAGAAAAAAAAGAAGCCCGTAAGATGGATCGATATACTCATTATGCCATTGCTGCTGCTTGCCAGGCTTGGGAAGATTCCGGATTAAATGAACTTGCATACCTTGATAAAGAAAGGATAGGGGTAACTGTAGGTTCCGGAATTGGCGGCATAGAAACCCTTGAAGATCAGATGAAAGTGCTTTTAGACAAAGGTCCCCGGCGCATTAGTCCATTTATGGTTCCCATGCTTATTGCAAATATGGCTGCCGGATATATTTCCATTACTTTTGGAGCAAAAGGGCCTAATACCACGCCCGTAACTGCTTGTGCTTCATCTACTCATGCCATTGGAGACTCTTTCCGTTTTATTCAACAAGGAGAAGCCGATTATATGATTGCCGGAGGGGCGGAAGCTGCCATTACTCCTGTTGCTTTTGGAGGATTTTGTTCAGCCCGGGCTATGTCTACCCGAAATGAAGAACCACATAAAGCTTCCCGTCCTTATGATGCCGGACGTGATGGATTTGTCATGGGAGAAGGCGCGGGAATTATTATTATGGAATCTCTGGAGTCAGCTGTTCAAAGGGGAGCGAAAATATATGGCGAAGTAATTGGGTACGGCATGTCCGGAGATGCCTATCACATAACTTCTCCCGATCCGGAGGGAAGAGGAGCTTATTTGTGTATGCAAAGAGCATTGGAGGATGCCGGCGTGGATTATCAAGAAATTAATTATATCAATGGGCACGGTACCTCCACTCCTTTCAATGATAAGATAGAAACTATGGCAATTAAGGAGTTGTTTCAAGACCATGCATATAAGATACCCATTAGTTCGAATAAATCGATGATAGGCCATTTGCTTGGGGCTGCCGGCGGAGTTGAAATGATTTCTACCATGCTGACTCTTAAAGAACATATAATACCGCCCACGGTTAATTATGAAGAACAAGATCCGGAATGTGACCTGGATTATGTGCCGAATCAATCGAGAAAACATAATGTTAATATAGCCCTTTCGAACTCATTTGGTTTTGGGGGGACCAACTCTTGCTTGGTAGTAAAACAGTTTAATGAGTAATTAATGTTTGAGGAGAGTAATTGGTTTTGGAAAATGCAGAGATATTACTCGCTAATTTAGACTGGCGTTTTCATAATATAGATTTATATGAACTGGCCTTAACTCATTCCTCATATGCAAATGAGGAAAATGCTGCCCTTGAACATAATGAAAGACTGGAGTTTTTAGGGGATGCGGTCCTTGATTTAATTATAAGCGATTATCTTTACCGTAATTATGCTCAACTTCCCGAAGGCGATTTATCTAGAATGCGTGCAGAACTTGTTTGTGAAGACTCACTGTCACAGTTGGCATTTCAACTAAATTTAGGAAAATACCTTTACCTGGGAAAAGGGGAGGCATCATATGGGGGTGACAGCAAGCCCTCTCTGCTGGCTGATGCTCTGGAAGCGATTTTAGGTGCCCTGTATCTGGATTTAGGTTATAGCGAATGTTACCGGAAAGTTATTGATTTGTTTGAACCGGTTTTCCGAACAATTGATGAGGATTATAAAATCAGAGACTTTAAAACGTTGCTGCAGGAATATACCCAATCACGTTTTGGAAAAATCCCCACCTACAAAATAATTAAAGAAAGGGGTCCCGACCATCAAAAAGAGTTTGTGGCGCAGGTATATTTGGAAGGTATAATAAAGGAAACCGGAGCCGGAAATAGCAAAAAGCAAGCCGAGCAATCAGCAGCCAAAAGGGCGTGGGATAAATTTTCGTAAAGGTTAATTATTAAGCAGTAAATTCCAAATTTTTTTACCTAAAATATTTTCTCATAGCTTTATTATACTTAAATGATTATATTTGGCAGGAATTATTTTTTATTTAAAAGAATTATCTATTTAAAGAAAAAACGATTAAAGGAGCTATTTATGGAAATTTTAAAAGTCTCATCTAACTCCAAACCAAAAGCCATAGCAGGTGCCTTATCTTTTGCCATTCAGGAAGATAAAAGCGTTTCCCTGCAAGCTGTGGGTGCCGGCGCTGTTAATCAGGCGATAAAAGCAATTGCTATTGCCCGCGGTTATTTAGCCCCCTTTGGGATAAACCTGGTTACTTATCCGGAATTTAAAGAAATAGAAATAGATTCCGAAGAAAAAACAGCTATCAGGTTCGTAGTAGAAACAAGATAGGCATCATTATTTTAAGGCATTAAACTTAATTGATTTTTAAAAACCAGGCCTCTCTAAGCCGGTTTTATTTTTTAGAAAAGAGATGAGTTGAATGTTTTTACGTAAAATGACTTTATATGGGTTCAAATCCTTTGCGGAAAAGGTAACACTGGATTTTTCCAGAGGCATTACCGCTGTTGTTGGCCCAAATGGTTGCGGTAAGAGCAATATTATCGATGCACTCCGCTGGACTTTGGGAGAGCAAAGTGCCAAGATCATGCGGGGAGATCGGATGGAAGATATAATATTTTCAGGCACTGAAGACAGAAAGCCTTTGAATTTTGCTGAAGTGAGCATTTTTTTTGAGGATGCAAGTTCTCAACTTAACAGTGAATTTGAAGAAGTACAAATAACCCGGCGTCTTTATCGCTCGGGGGAAAGTGAGTATTTTATTAACAAGGCTTCTTGCCGGTTAAAAGATATAAATGAATTATTTATGGATACGGGCATAGGTAAAGAAGTTTACTCGGTAGTGGGACAGAATAGAGTTGAAGAAATTGTGACGGCCAGGCCTGAAGAACGCCGGGTGATTATAGAAGAAGCAGCCGGCATATTAAAATATAAAAATCGCAAGAAAGAAGCCCGGCAGCGGTTAGAAGAAATGAGAAACAATTTGCACCGGGTTACAGATCTTATCTCTGAACTGGAAAATCAGTTAGACTCCATAAAAGAACAGGCAAAAACAGCTCATGAATATTTGGAGTTAAAAGAAGAATTAAAAGAGAATGAACGTTTTCTTTTTAGCCATCGATTGGAAAAAAACAACCAATCACTGGAAAAATTGAATATTAAATATTCTGCAGTAGAAGATGAAAAACTTCAAACTACAAAAGAACTTAACGAAAAAAATGAAACTTGGGAGAAGGTAAAAAACCAGGTAGATGAATTAACGGAAACTAAAAGAAAATTGGAAACTAATTTACAGTCTTTTTTGTATGAAAAAGACCAACTTGATTCCAGACGTAAGTTATGGGAAGAAAAAATACAAAACATTTCCCAACAAAAAGATAATAATCATGATAAGTTAAAAAACTCGGAAAACCGCTGTGAAAAACTTCGTGAAGACAAAGATAATTGGCTGCGGCAGTTTTATGCGAAAGAAAAAGTTATGGAAGAAACCAATGAAAAAATAAATGAACTAAAAGAGAAAATGGAATTATATCAAAACGACGATTCATTATTAAATATAGAAAACCTTCAACAGGAATTAACTTCGGTTTCTTCTCGCCAGGAAGCATTAGAGTCCACATTAAGTGAATTGGAGCATACAAAAGATAATGCCGAACAAAAAATTACTGATCTTAAAGGAGAATATTATCGTCAGGAAGAGAAATTGGAATCAATTGATAAAAAGATAAAGGAACGGGAAAAAGAAAACGAGGAAAAAACCGAGAGCTTGCAAAAAATCGAGAAAGATTTAGGTGAAGCAATAGATGCGGAAGAAAAATGCAGGCTGGAAGTAAGCAGGTTAAATGAGGAAATAACAAGTGTTAAAGAAAAACTATCTGCTCAGGAGAATAGGCTGTGGATTTTGAATAAATATAAGCGAGAACAGAATCCTTTTCAAGAAGGCGCAGATTTTTTGCTAAACAATGAATCAACGAAACAAGAGTTATTGGGGAACATTGCTTCTATACTCCATA
The DNA here is from genome assembly GCA_964636865.1 of uncultured Syntrophomonadaceae bacterium. Classification (GTDB taxonomy): domain Bacteria; phylum Bacillota; class Dethiobacteria; order DTU022; family PWGO01; genus B1SED10-75. The sequence continues at coordinate 17,828 of CAZWVJ010000005.1, read as the reverse complement.
TTCCATCAGAATTAAAGCCTGCGATAGAAACAGCAATAGGAGATAAAATATTTGGAGTAGTAGTTCATGATGAAAAAACAGCTAAAAAAGCAGTTAATCACCTTTTAAAAGAGCAAAGAGGTTGGAGCAACATATTTCCGGTTAACTTGATGCAAAAGGCTGCTCCAACTGAGATGGCAAGAATCGAGGACTTTGAGAATATATCAGGAGTTAAAGGAAGAGCCGTAGACCTGATTAAGTTTGATTCCGCTTATCAAGATGTAGCAAATTGGCTCTTAGGAAATTTTATAATTACAGAAGATTTGGATTCTGCCCTGGAAGTTGCCCGCAAAAGTGGGTATAATGCTTATGTGGTTACACTCAACGGACAAGTTGTATATCCGGGGGGAGTCATCCGGGGAGGCAGAAACAGCTCGGAATCTTATGGATCTTGGAACGTGAATGAAGAAATAAAGGAATTGGAAGACAAGATAAACGAATTAACTCAAGAAAAAGATGAGTTGGAAATGAAACTCAAGGAAAAAAAGCACCAGGAGCAAAATCTTCAAAAAAAGATTAAAGAATTTAAAAATCAGAAAGAGCAACAAAATCAGGAAGTTACAGAATTAAAACAAAACATATCTCTTTTAAATAAAGAAAAAGAACATATTGAAGAAGAATTGCAAAAGCTTAATAATTCTATAGATGCATATATTGAAGAAAAAAGTGATATTCAAAATAGAATAGATGACTCTGCAAATGAGCTGGAAACAACAAAAAAATCACGTTCAGAAATATCAACTAAACTGGAGAAACTTAAAGAAAAATATCAGCATATTTTAGAAGAAAGGGATGAAGTAGCTGAATTATTAACTAATCAGCAGGTTGAATATAATCGGGCGAAAGAACAAAAAAACTATTTGGAAGAGAAAATTAAGGAAGCTGATAAAGAACTGAATAAGATCAATGAGGATATGGAAAATTGCAAACAAGAAAATGAGCGGCTGGAACAATCTCTGGAGGAACTAAAAAATGAATTAGAAAATGAAAATACCAAAGAAGATGAACTGGCCGGGAAAAACAAAGACACTAATATGGAGTATGAAAAAGTAAAAACTCAATATGACGAACTTCAAGCTCATCTAACAGAATTAGAAAAACAAATTCAAAAATTAAAGAGTAAAAAATCTAGATTGGAAAATCAAGAGCAAAAGTTAGAATTAGAAAAAACTCGCCTGCAAACAGAAATTGATCACCAGAAAAATTCCTTTAAAGAAAAGTTTGGAAGCTCAGCGGAGCCGGTTCAAAATCTTTCAGAAGTTGATGAGTCACAAGTACTGGATGAAATTAACTGTATTCAAAGCGAGATTGAAAACTTGGGTCACGTTCGGATAGGAGCTATAGATGAAGAGGAGCGTTTATCTGAAAGGCTAAAATTTTTGTATTCTCAACAAGAGGATTTGAAAAATGGGGAGTCATCTCTTCAAGATATTTTGGCTGAAATAGATGAACGGATCAAAAATCAATTCCAAGAGGCATTAGAGGAGATTGGTAATAACTTTAAAAATACTTTCGCGGAACTTTTTGGCGGTGGGGAAGCAATGCTCCAAATTGCTGATGAAGCTAATATTTTAGAATCAGGGGTAGAGTTTTACGTGCAGCCACCGGGGAAAAAATTAAAAAATATTTCCCTTTTATCTACCGGAGAAAAAGCTTTAACGGCCATTGCTTTACTTTTTGCAATATTTAAATATAAACCGGCTCCGTTTTATTTTCTGGATGAAATTGAGTCTTCATTGGATGAGAGCAACTTAACCAAGTTTCTGGAGTTTTTGCAGAACTCTTCCGCTAATGCCCAGTTTATCCTTAATACTCACCGCCGTAAAACTATGGAGATAGCTGATATTGTTTATGGGGTTACCATGCCTGAACCGGGGATTTCCAAATTAGTATCATTGAAGCTGAGTCGAAAAGCCAGCTAGGTGCCAACTTTATTATTCCGATCATAGAAATATTCATGCCGAGGGGGACTAGCATATGAGTTTGATGGAAAAGTTTAAAAATGGCCTGGTAAAAACACGGGCTAATTTCAGCCAACAGCTGGATAATCTTTTTAAGGGCAAAAAAATAGATGAAAATTTTTTTGAAGAATTGGAAGAAAGCTTAATAATGAGTGATGTGGGGGTTGACACATCATTAAAAATAATTGAAGAACTTAAAACAGAGATTCATCAGAATAAAATCACCGAGCCTTTTGAGGTCAAAAACCTTTTAATACAAAAAATGGCTGATCTTTTTGATTATCAACCTGAGGAGGATGAAAAAATCAAAGATTCTCCTCATGTAATATTAGTTATAGGAGTTAATGGCTCGGGGAAAACTACTACCATAGGTAAGCTTGCTTACCGGTGGCGCAATGCCAATAAAAAAGTTATGCTGGTTGCCGGCGACACTTTCAGAGCAGCAGCTATTGAGCAATTGGAGATATGGGCTCAAAGAGTAAGCACTGATTTTATTAAACAGCAAACAGGTTCAGACCCTTCATCTGTATTTTTTGATGCCTTAAATGCTGCTAGATCACGAGGGGTAGAAATAGTTATAGGCGATACTGCAGGACGTTTACATACCAAGGTTAATCTTATGGAGGAATTAAAAAAGGTCTATCGGGTTAATGGTAAGGTGATGAACGGAGCTCCTCATGAGGTCTTGTTGGTAATAGATGCTACTACCGGCCAAAACGGCCTTGTCCAGGCAAAAAAATTTAGTGATGCAGTTCCGGTTAGCGGAGTTGTTTTGACTAAATTGGACGGCACAGCCAAAGGGGGAATTGTATTGGCTATTAAAGAACAATTGGGGATTCCGGTGAAATATGTAGGTTTGGGAGAAAATATAGAAGACCTGGAAATTTTTGATCCTACATCTTTTGTTAAAGCTCTTTTGGATTAATGCTTTCCTTATCAAAATATAAAACATTGATTTTTGTTATTTTTTGAGTTAAAATGACCTGTAAAGTAATTAAACTTGACAGGGTGATTTATGCTTGAAGAGCTAAATAGGATTAGTTTTTTATATGATTTCTATAGTTTTTTTTTAACGGATAAACAACAAAAAGCTATAGAACTCTATTATTTTAATAATTTTTCTCTCGGTGAGATTGCTTTGGAATATAATATCAGCCGTCAGGGAGTTTATGATCTTTTACGCAGAGCGGTGCACTCACTGGAAGAGATAGAAACAAGAATGCAGCTTTTTTCCCGGTATAATTACCGCAAAGAAAAGTTGCAGGACGCACTAAATATCGTTTCGCAAGATAACCTAAAAAATATTAATATTAAGAATTTAAAAGAGATTATTGAAGAATTATTGGAAGAAAACGAAAACTAAGGTAAATTTTCCCTGAAGGTGGGATGGAAATGTTTGATTCTTTGACCGAAAAAATTCAAAATACTTTTCAGCGCTTGAAAGGTAAAGGCAAGTTAAACGAAAAAGATGTGGAATTGGCTTTAAGGGAAATAAGAGTAGCATTGCTGGAAGCGGACGTAAACTTTAAAGTAGTCAAAAAACTGGTAGCCGCTGTGAAGGAAAGAGCTGTGGGACACGAAGTTCTTAAGAGTTTGACTCCGGCTCAGCAAGTAATTAAGATTGTGCAGGAGGAATTGACTCAAATACTGGAACAGGAAGACAGCCAGATTAAATTTTCTACATCACGTACACCTTCGATTATTTTGCTGGCGGGCCTACAGGGCTCAGGTAAAACCACTACTGCCGTTAAACTTGCTCATAATTTAAGAAGTAAAGGACATAATCCCCTTTTGGCTGCTGCAGATTTAAATAGGCCGGGAGCTGTGGAACAGCTGCAAGTGTATGCTTCTGAAGCTTCACTCCCTGTTTCTGCGGAGGGAAAAAGTCCGCTGGAAATTTCCCGGAATGCTGAAGAGTCGGCTAAAGTGAATGGAAACGATATACTTATTGTAGATACTTCCGGAAGACTTCATGTGGTGGAAGATCTTATGGAAGAATTGCTTTCATTAAAAAAAGAGCTTAATCCTGAAGAGGTTCTACTTGTTGTTGATGCTATGACCGGGCAGGATGCAGTAAATATTGCGAGTGAATTTAATCAAAAAGTTGATTTAACAGGAGTAATTCTCACCAAGTTAGATGGAGATACCAGAGGAGGCGCTGCTCTGTCTGTGAAAGATGTAACCGGTTGCCCCATAAAATTTGTAGGCACCGGGGAAAAGATGGAAGCCCTGGAACCTTTTAATCCTGATCGCATGGTAAAAAGTATTCTGGGCATGGGTGACCTTCTTACTTTTATTGAAAAAGCCGAAGCTAACATGGATAAAGAGAAATCGGCCGAGCTGGAAAAGAAATTATTAAGCCAGCAGTTTAATCTTGAAGACTTTCAGGAGCAATTAGCCCAGGTTAAAAAAATGGGTTCATTGGAAGAAATGGTTGATATGCTGGGTGGTGCGGGGCTACCTAAAGAATTTAAAGATTTATCTTTGGGAGAAGAGCAGTTAAAATTAACTGAGGCCATAATAAATTCCATGACAAGGGAGGAACGCCATAACCCGGATATTTTAAACAGTAGTAGAAGAAAAAGGATTGCCAGAGGAAGTGGAACTACCGTCCAGGATGTGAACCGTCTTTTAAAACAATTTGAGCAAATGCGGAAAATGATGAAAAAAATTGGAAGCATGGATAAAAAGAAAGCTAAAAAGGCTAAAGGCATGAAAAGTTTTCCTTTTATGCAGTAAATCGATTAGCTGATGAGAGGAGGTGTATTCATATTGGCAGTTCGAATCCGATTAAAGAGAATAGGGGGCAAGAAAAAACCTGCTTACCGGATTGTAGTTTCTGATTCGCGGTCACCACGGGATGGGCGGTTTATTGAAGAAATAGGATTTTATAATCCCATGACCGATCCTTCCACGGTGGTTGTAAACCAGGAAAAAGTACAGAAATGGATTTCTAGAGGGGCCAGGCCTTCAGAAAGAGTCAAAAACCTTTTAGAGCAAACAGAAGCAATAAAATAAAGGAGGATTACTATGAAAGAACTGCTAGAGTACATTGCGAAAGCCTTAGTAGATTATCCCGAGCAGGTAGACGTCCGCCAGGTAGACGGTGAGCGCTCAATAATTTTGGAACTAAGAGTTGATCCCGACGACATGGGTAAAATAATCGGCAAACAAGGACGAATTATTAAAGCAATTCGAGTTGTAGTAGGAGCAGCTGCTATCAAAGAAGAAAAAAGGGTCATGGTAGAAATAATGCAATAACACCATCTTTTAAAATCTTTTGAGATGTCATTTTATGAGGGGTATAAAAATGACCCAAGAGCTTATTTTTATCGGCCAAGTTGTTTCTGCCCACGGTGTAAAAGGTGAATTAAGGGTTATTCCTTATTCTGATTTTCCGGAGCGCTGTTATGAATTAAAAAATGTAAGATTGGACATCTCCGGAAAAATAACTTGCCATGAAGTAGAACATGCTCGCCTGCACGGAAGCATGTGGATTGTTAAATTAAAAAAAATCGAAAGCCGGGAAGAAGCAGGTGAATTGAAAGGCACTGGTCTGTATATATTACCGGAGGAAAGGGTGGCGTTACCCCCGGACCGATATTATTTTGATGAAATAATTGGTCTGGAGGTTTATACGGAACAGGGCGAATATCTGGGAGCAGTTATAGATATATTGCCCGGAGGAGGTCAAGACGTATACGTGGTAAACGGAGAAAAAGAGAAAAATAATATTCTGGTGCCGGCAGTAAAAGAAGTAATAAGAAACGTTGATTTTGAAGCAGGAAGATTAACAGTAGTGCTTCCAGAAGGCCTTAAAGATATCTAAACCGCTTTGCGGGAGGAAATATTATGCTTATTGATATTGTTACCTTATTTCCCAATATGTTCCAGGGTCCCTTTGATGAAAGCATGGTTAAACGAGCAGTTGACCGAGGGCTGGTTCGGGTGCGTATTAGTAATTTAAGGGATTATGCGGAAGGGAAACACCGCCAGGTCGATGATTATCCTTATGGGGGCGGTAAAGGTATGATATTAAAGCCCGAACCTATATTTTCTGCCGTGGAAGACTTATCTGCCGGAGAAGAGGAATTTACGTGGAAAGTGCTTTTATCGCCTCAAGGAAAGATTTTTAACCAGGCAAAATGTGAGGAGCTATCCCAAAAAAAACATCTGCTACTTTTGTGTGGCCATTACGAAGGCGTAGATGAGAGAGTGCGCGATCATTTAATAGATGAGGAAATATCTATAGGTGATTATGTTCTAACCGGGGGTGAATTGCCGGCGATGGTCATCACAGAAGCAGTCATAAGGCTTTTGCCCGGGCTTTTAGATGAGGAAGCTTTGAATGACGAATCTTTTGCGGAACATTTATTGGAGTACCCTCAATATACCCGTCCCCCGGCATTTAAAGGATTACATGTGCCTGAAGTTCTTTTATCAGGCAATCATGCCTTGATAAAAAAATGGAGGCGCCGGAAAGCTATATATAAAACCGCCTGCAGGCGCCCGGATCTATTAGAAAAGGCCGGGATTTCCGCGAAAGAAACAAAGGAGTGCTTGGATTTTTTTTCCAAGTAAATGTAAGTAACAACAGGCGTTATATGTAACTTAATCTTTGGTTATTAATTTAACAAAACTGCAAAATATTTAGGAAAGCTTATTATATTGTAAAAGGTTACCCTGTGTGCTATAATACCTGTGTTATTTAGGTATTGAATTGATAAGGAATAGGAGGATGAAGAAAATGGATATAATGCAGGAAGTTGAAAATAAATATTTAAAAAAAGATATTCCTGATTTCTCTGCCGGTGATTTGGTTAGAGTTCATGTAAAAGTAGTTGAAGGCAGTAGGGAGCGGATTCAAGTTTTCGAGGGATATGTTATTCGTAGGCGTGGAGGAGGTACCAAAGAAACTTTTACGGTGCGAAGAGTTTCATCGGGCATTGGCATAGAGAGAATATTCCCCTTGCATTCGCCGTTAATTGAAAAGATAGAAGTTGTGCGTAAAGGCTCGGTCAGGCGTTCAAGGCTTTATTTCTTGCGTAATTTGACCGGCAAAAAGACCCGTATAAAAGTAAAACGTTAATATTTTGGAAATACCCGCTTTTAAGGACTGTGCATGCAGTCCTTTTTTTACCGAACGTAAAATTTAGTGTATGCAATAAATTTCTAAATCAAAATGAGAAGAGGTAATTTTTTTTGAGTAAGGAAGTTTGGGAATGGGTTCGTTCAATTATTATTGCCATAATAATTGCTTTGCTAGTGCGCGTTTTTGTAATAGAGCATTTTTTAGTAGACGGCCAATCGATGCAGCCCACTCTAGAGCATAATGAAAGGATACTGGTTAATAAATTTGTTTATCGATTTCAAGAGCCCGAGCATGAAGAGATAGTAGTTTTTGAGTATAGAGATAAGCGTGATTTTATAAAAAGAGTTGTAGGAGTTGAAGGAGATACTGTTCAAATTAAAGACAAAAAATTATATATAAATGATGAACCTGTAGAAGAACCTTATATACAAAAAAACTCTGTTGATGATTATGGCCCGGTTACTGTGCCTGAAGGCCATTATTTTGTGCTAGGTGATAATCGCGCTAACAGCCGCGACAGCAGGTATGATGATGTAGGGTTTGTTTCCGAGGAGGAGATAAAAGGGCGTGCAGCCTTAGTATTTTGGCCCTTTGAGGGGTTTCGTGTTTTGCATTAAAGGAGAATAAATAAATTGAAAAAAGGTAAATCATCTAAAGGCTCTCCAAGATTTATTAATGAGATAAAGACGTTGGTGAAAGTGGTAGATTATGTCTTGGAGATTCTGGATGCGCGAGCTCCACAAAGCACAAAAAATCCAATTTTAAGTGACATTATTAATCCAAGCCAGGAAGTTATACTTTTAAACAAATCTGATTTAGCTGAAAACAATGTTACTTCTCAATGGGAGAGTTATTTTAAGTCAAACGGGCAGCAAGCTCTCTCCTTTAGTATGAAAAAAGCCCCCGCTGTCATCAGCGATTATCTTGATACAATAGACATAAAAAGTTCCAGAAATAAGCTTAATCGGGCTTGCCGTATTATGATCGTGGGAATTCCCAACGTAGGAAAATCTACAATTACCAATTCTTTATTAAAACGAAAGACAGTGAGAACCGGCGATAAACCGGGGATTACCCGGGGAAACCAATGGGTGAGAATAAAGCCGGGCTTGGAACTATTAGATACGGTAGGCATACTTTCCCCAAACATTAATGAAGCAACGTTTACTAATTTAGCTGTCTTGGGTTTAATTTCAGAATCTAGAATTGATCCTCAGGAAGTGGCTTTCTCTTTAATAGATAAACTTATAGATAAAAGACTATTAGAGCGTTTAATTTCCAGATATGGAATCACAAAAAAAATAGAGGAAGATCCGGAGATGATTTTAGAGGAAATCGGCGCCCGACGAGGAAGTTTGGGCTCAGGTGGGGAAGTTGATTTGTCAAAAGCATCGCAAATTTTATTAAAAGATTTCCGGGAAGGAAGGTTGGGCCCTATTTCCCTGGAATCCCCTGAAGAAATTAATAAAACTGATTATAATGGAATAGGGGAGTAAAATTATTGCAAAATTATACTTTAGAAGAAATAGCTGAAATGCTGTCAAATGGGTCTTTGAGTGATGAACAAGTCAGGAGGTTGCGAGAAGACGCCCGTAAAGGAGCGCAAAAGCTTTATTACAAATATGAAAATCAAAGGGAAAAAGAGCAAAAAGAAGTTAATAGACTAATCAATTTAAAAAATCACGAATTTGAAGGGGTCGCTTCCGGATATTCATTGATCGCCGGAGTTGATGAAGCGGGAAGGGGGCCTCTGGCAGGTCCTGTTGTGGCTGCAGCTGTAATATTACCATTACATGCTGAGATTGAAGGATTGGATGATTCTAAAAAGCTCTCCCCAAAAAAACGGGATGTGCTTTATAGAGAGATTAATGAGAAAGCTTTGGATGTAGGTATCGGCATTGTTGACGTAGATGTCATTGATCATATAAATATACATCAGGCTTCATTAAAAGCTATGCATAATGCTATTTTAAAGTTTAAGCTAAAGCCGGAATACATCCTGGTTGATGCATATACTATTCCGGAAATGAAATATCCTCAGAAGGCAATTAAATACGGAGATAGGGTTTCTTTTTCAATAGCCGCAGCTTCAATCATCGCCAAGGTGACGCGTGACTGTATCATGGAAAACCTGGATCTGAAATATCCGCAGTATGGATTTGCTCGCCATAAAGGATATGGGACTGAATTACACCGTAAAGCTTTGGAAGAACACGGCTTATCTCCCGTGCATAGGCATTCTTTTACCAGAGGGAAGTATGATGTGAAGGGGCAATAAATGAAAAGGAAACGTAAAAAAATAGTAGGTAATAAAGCTGAAAATATTGCAGCTTCATACTTAAGGGATAACGGCTATAAAATAATTTTGCGCAATTACAAATGCAAGCTGGGGGAAATAGATTTGATTGCCCGGGATGGAGAATGCCTGGTTTTTGTTGAGGTTAGAAGCCGTAGTTCCCAAAAATATGGAGCTCCCGAGCAATCCATTACCGGGGCTAAGAGAAAAAGGCTGCAAAAATTGGCTCAATATTATATGTGTCGGGAACTGCATAAAGAAGTTTTTTGCCGCTTTGATTTAGTTGGTATAGAATTTGATGAGCATGAAAAATTATTAAGACTTAATCACCTGGTTGGCATAAACCTTTGATGGTTTAGTTAAATTAAGTATATAGAAAAGAAAGGGTGCTTGGATGCTTTATATAGCTGTTGTTGGTGGAGCGGAATGCAGCGCGAGAACTTATCAAATAGCAAAGGAGACCGGAGAGAAAATAGCTGAAAGAGGGGCTATTTTACTTTGCGGTGGTGGAAGTGGAGTCATGGAAGCCGCTTCCAAAGGAACTGTTGACAACAATGGCGTGGCTATTGGAATTCTTCCCGGCAATAGCAAATATGAAGGCAATAATTACTTGACACTCTCCATCGCAACCGGCCTGGGTGAAGCCAGAAATGCTGTTATTGCGCGCTCGGCAGATGGAGTTATAGCAATAAGCGGGGAATACGGCACTCTTTCAGAAATTGCGCTGGCTATAAAAATGGGGAAACCTGTAGTGGGTATAGAGACCTGGGAACTTAAAGGTCCTTCTGAAAAAATAGAGAAATTATATTATGCGGAAAATGCATTAGAAGCAGTAGAAAAATTATGGAAATTAATGTAAGTAATAATTTAGTTTAAAGGAGTTTTAAAAGTGAAATATATAGTAGTACTTGGAGACGGCATGGGAGACTATCCCATGAAAGAGTTGCAAAATAAAACTCCCTTACAAAGAGCCTTTAAACCGGCTATGGATTATATGGCCGGCCGGGGAATTTTAGGGCAGGTGAAAACTATTCCCGAAGGTTTTCCGGCGGGCAGTGACATTGCCAATCTATCGGTGCTGGGTTATAATCCTGCCGAGCATTACGATGGAAGGTCACCTTTTGAGGCGGTAAGCATGGGAGTGAAGATGGAAGACGGTGACGTCTCTTTTAGATGTAATCTGGTAACACTTTCCCACGATGAACCTTATGAATCTAAAGAGATGATTGATTACAGCGCCGGGGAGGTTTCTACGGGGGAAGCCGAAGAACTTGTGCGGGATATTAACAAGCAACTGGGCACTTCAGTAATTTCTTTTCATAATGGTATAAGTTACAGGCACCTTATGTTGTGGAAGGGGGCACCCTATGAATGGAAACTTGTTCCTCCGCATGATATCATGGGAGAAAAAATTATGGAGTACTTACCTGATGGTAAAGGCAAAGAAATAATTAAAGAATTAATGGTTAAAAGCTATAATATCTTGAAAGACCACCCTATAAATTTAAAAAGATCTTCTATGGGATTAAACGTTGCAAATTCAATATGGCTTTGGGGGGAAGGGAAAAGGCCCCTTTTACCTTCCTTCCGGCAAAAATATGGTCTGGAAGGCGTTATTATTTCGGCAGTAGATCTGTTAAAAGGAATCGGCATTTATGCCGGCATAAAGCCTGTTAATGTTAAGGGAGCCACCGGTGAGATAAATACTAATTATAAAGGGAAAGCAGATGCCGCGGTTAAAAGTTTAGAAGAGGGAGCAGATTTTGTCTACCTTCACGTTGAAGCCCCTGACGAATGCAGTCATCATTATGAAATTGACAACAAAGTCAAAGCGATAGAATTTATAGACCGGGAAATTGTTAATCGCCTTCAAGACCAGTTAGCGGAAAAAGGTATAGAATACAAAATAATGATTTTACCCGACCATTACACTCCGCTTTCTTTAAGGACCCATACTGCAGATCCGGTGCCATTTTTAATTTACCGGAATAATCAAGAAAAGGAACAAACGGGTAACAGTTTTGATGAATTAAGCAGCTCCAATTCCGGTATTTATTTTCCCGAAGGCCACAAGTTAATGGACTATTTTATTCATCGAGCGTAAAAAAATCATTAGCGGTATTTCAACTTGTAACGCCAAAAAATCTCCCGCCTCTACAGGCGGGAGATTAATTAAGTTTGCTGCAAATTTTATTAAATAATAGAAATATTTATTTTTATTTGACTTATGCGAAAATAAAAGGTAAAATAACTTTCAACAACAATAATAAGGAGGTTATAAAATGGAAAGTGTTTACAAAGTTATTGAGATTATTGGCACCAGTGAAAAAGGGTGGGCAGAAGCCGCTAAGGTTGCCATGGAAAGAGCCTCTCAATCCCTAAGGGATCTCAGGGTAGGTGAAGTCGTAGAGCAGGATGTAAGATACGATGAAGGTACGCTTTATTACAGAACCAAGTTAAGAGTTTCCTTTAAATATCAAGACTAAAAAAGACTTACATTTTGAGAAAAGGGAATAACAAATAGAAAAACGGTGGGAGTAATCCCATCGTTTTTTTAAAGGAAATTTTGCATAATGCCTTTTCTTACATTAAGTTTCAGCTATTTTGTGCTTGCTTTTTCCTTAAACGTTTTTACGGTTTTGCCAATAAATTAAACCGCTTTCTGCAGGAGAAAAAAAAGGAATATATAATAGTACATAGAAATGTTAATATCCAAAGGTGAAAAAGTTTATGATTGCGAATCTCGTATTATTGAAAGGTGGTTTTTCATGTTAAAGACGGAAAAAGTGCAATTGGAGATAAAAGAAGAAACGGCGACTATTTCAATCAATCGTCCGGAACGACGAAATGCATTGGATGGGGAAGTATGGGCAGGATTAGAAGAAGCGGCTCTCAAGGTTAAACATTCACCCGAAGTAAAGGTAGTTATCCTCACCGGAGCCGGTGAAGTGTTTTGTGCCGGTTTGGATCTAAAGGCGGCGGCAACCCCCGGAGGATTATCAATGGGTATTACCCTTCGAGATGGCATTGAAACATTACAGCATGTGAGCCATATTTTTTCTCTTTATGAGAAAATGCCTGTTCCGGTAATTGTAGCTATTAAAGGCGCATGCATGGGGGCCGGCATGGAGCTGGCTCTGGCAGGCGATATAAGGATCTCTGCCGACGATACTATATTTTCCATCCCGGAAGTTGCTTACGGTTTGGTACCTGACGCCGGAGGCACACAAAGGTTGCCCCGTTTGGTAGGGCCGGGAATGGCCAAGGAACTCGTCCTCACCGGTCGCAAATTTGATGCCGATGAAGCACACCGCATAGGTCTGGTAAATCATGTTTATTCAAAAGACACGTTGATGGAAAAAGCGTCAGAAATGGCTGACGAGATTATAAGCTTATCTCCGGCGGCTGTTCAAGCTGCGAAGCGTGCTCTCAATATGTCTATGAATTCTCATTTGGATACGGGGCTGCAGTATGAAACCGCCGCAGCTGAAAGGGTTTTAGGAGATAAATTAAATGAACTTTTTAAAGATGACTCCCAATAAAGAACACTGTATGTTAACTCAATGAAGAACACTGCAATGAAGTAATGAAGAACACTTTGTGTTAACTTGTTAACTTATTTATAATTTAGAAGCTCCGGCTAACCGGCCCAGGCCTTAACTAACTATGTTATTTTGCTTATAAAGGAGGAATGGCGGTTCCTCTCCCACTTAAGCTGTAGTTTAGGAGTGGGAGTATCCTCGCCCGAAACTAGATAAAAATATCTGTTAAAGGAAGGTATAAGCAATGAATTTACTGGAAGAATTTGCGGATTGGTCTTGCATGCTTAAACGAGACGATATCCCTCCGCGGATAGAAGAAAAAGTCCGCTACCAGGTGTTAAGTGTTCTGGCAGCCATGATGGCGGGTTTGCAGGTACAGACCGGAAAAAAATTAATGAATGCTTTTCCGGGTTCCAAGAATATGGATGATGGTTTTTGGGCTATACCTAATGGACGAGCCTATACACTGGAAGAATCGCTTTTGTTGAATTGTTCCCTGGGCATGATTCTTGATTATGATGATTACCTGTTTATGGGCCATACCGGTCATTCTGCAGTAACTACTTCTTTGCTGCTGGCTGATAGAGAACAATTGACTTGGTCTCAATTTTTACCGGCAGTTGTGGCTGCCAATGAGATAGCAGGTAGATTAGGAGCAGCTACTATTTTTGGCCCCAGAAACGGGCAGCTTTGGTCGTATATACATCTTGCAGCAGCTTCTACGGCCGTTTCTCGCATTTTGGGATTTGGGCGGGAAATTACCACTCACAGCCTGGCCGTGGCTCTTTATCAACCTTTATTGCCCCTTTATCCGGGTTTCATGGGAGGCGAATGCAAAGTAACCACAGCGGCCACCCCTACCATAACCGGTGTGCATTCCGCTTTTTTGGCGCAAGCCGGCATCACCGGGAACCCCAAATTATTGGAGGAAAACCAGGGTTTTTTAGAAGAGTTTTCACCGGTTCCCATGAATTTTTTCTTTTCCGGATGGGGCAAAGCCTGGGTATCAGATACTCTTATCTTCAAGCGTTTTCCCGGTTGTGCTTACGTAGATGCTGCTCTTGACGCCTGGGAGGATATACAGGGGCAATTGCAGGAAGATGTGGGCAGGTGTATTAAGCCTGAAGAGGTCAAAGAGGTAGTAGTGGAAGCCAGCATTCTCACAGCCGGAATGGAGGAGTTATCTCGGAAGTATCGGGACTCGACTTCACTTTTGCCCATAAACATAAACTTTTCTGTAGCTTATTCCCTGGCTTTAGCAATTTTAAATGAGAGGGTTACACCTCAGAGCCTGGATGAAGATTATTTGGAGAAAAACAAAGAAGATATTGTCTACCTCGCTTCAAAAGTCCGGCTGATACATGATTGGGAAAGCACTGTAGAAGTGGTAAAAGCTGTGGATGAGAGTTTGGATTTAAGTAAAGTATTAGCCGGCTATTCCTTTTCCCAACTTAAAAAAGTTCGCAAGGAATTAAAAACTACCAGCCAATTGCCGGATTTGAAATTAAGCCCTTTGCTTCGTTTAATCAGAGTGGGGCCATCTTTAAAAAAGTTATTTCAGCACCTGGAAACACGCCGCCGCTTGAAAAATAATTCTATTCCTCCCTTTGATTTGGGCAATGTAAACCTTGATGAAATGCGCCTTCCTTTTGGAGCTAAAGTTCACTTGTATTTACAAGACGGGAAACAATACAGGGCATATTACCATATTCCCCGCGGAGCGCCGGGAGGCCAAACATACCTGGAAGAAGCAAAGGAAAAATGGTATCGGGAAGCAGAACCTGTTTTAGGAGAAAAAAAGGCGGAAGAAATATGCCGACTGGTGCTGGAAGAAGATTTTAAAGCCGGGGAACTACTGGATATGCTTAACATTAAATAAAGGAGTACTCAATAATTATGTTGCTAAAAACCCGATTATTTTTATTATTTATATTAGTAATTACTTTTGTGGTAACCACAGTTTTTAATTCAGGGGAAAATTTTTGGGGAACACCCGTAGAAGCCGAAGAAGCAGAAGTCGAAGAAAGAGAAGAAAAACATTTTACTATTTTACATACCAACGACATTCATTCCCGGGTAGACCGTTTCCCGGTTTTGGGTGGAGCTGTTAACGAAATAAGGGAAGAAAAAGAAGCTCGAGGCGAACCCGTTATGCTAACAGACGGCGGCGATTTTCTCAGCCCTTATATATACTACTGGCTCAATTTGCTGGGATATTCGCCGGAATTGCAAATGATGCAAAAAGTGGGTTATGACGCAATTACCCTGGGTAATCACGAATTTGATCTGGGATCGCGGGGATTGGCAAAATTAATTGAAAACGCCGGTTATCCCGATAAAGACTTGAGGCCTGTCATTGTTGCCAGTAACACGGAACCTCCTGAAGGGCACCCTTTGGCTGCGGAAGGACTTTTTACGGACAGCCACATCAAGGAATTGGAAAACGGCTTGGAAGTAGGGTTTATGGGCCTTCATGGAAGGAGTACCATCGGGCTGGATATTTTTAAGCATGGACCTGTTAATTTCCCGGATTCCCATGAAGTAGCCCGGGAAAAAGTGGCCGCATTTGAAGAAAAAGAAGTTGATATAATCATTCTTCTCATTCATGAAAATATGAGATATAACCTGGAATTAGCGGAAGATGTTTCCGGAATAGATATCATTTTGGGAGGGCACGAACATGAAACTTATGAACCAAAATTCGTGAACGATACAATTATAATCCAAACCTCGGCATATTTGGAAGATCTTTGCATGCTGGAACTTGCTTACGATCCTTACCATGAAAGTATTAGGCTGAGAAATGAAGAATTAGGGAATCCTTATCACCTCCCTCTGGATGAAGATGTAGAAGAAGACAAAGATGTTGCCGACTCTGTTTTATATTTTGACGAACGACTTGATGAAGCAGTGGAAAAGCTTACTGATGGGGAATATGAAGGCATGGATGACACCGTTGCCCGCTCCGGCTTCGAGCTTACTAGCGAACCCATGCAAGAAACAAACATGGGGAACTTTGCCACGGATGCCATAAGATTAGTAGCAGGTGAAAAACTGGGAGAAAGGGTAGATTTTTCTTTACTTCCTTCCGGATTGTGTTGGAGAGACCTGGAGTCCGGATATCTATCTTTTAAAGATCTTGCGGACATTCCTCTTACCGGAACCGGTCCTGACTTAAAGCCCGGTCATCCCCTGGTGAGTTTTTATCTTACCGGGGAAGAAGTGCGCCGTATTCTGGAAGTTTTTTATTTTATTTCTTTTTCGGATTTCCGCGGGCATGAAGAATACCCTCAAATTTCAGGCCTTCGACTGGATTATGATCCCCATCGGACTGTTATTTTTAACATTCCTTTTCAAATTATAGATTTATTCGGGGACCAAACGCCTGTTCCTTCAATTCGGACTGTAGTCAATGCCGAGAAGTACACCGGCGAGGGCCTGCAAAGCACAAAAGATGAAGATTATGAACCGTTACCTTGGGGTGATGAGCAGCTTTATCATGTGGTTACGGAGTCTTATGTCCTTTATCATTTGCCCACCCTGGAAGAGGTCCTACATATCTTGCCCATGCTGGAGATTGTCCCCAAGGACGAGGAAGGCGAGCCCCTCAGGTACATGGATGATGAAGGAGATATTGCACCGGATGTTGTAGTTTATGATAATGAAGGAAACGAAGTTAAAGCCTGGCAGGCACTTGTTGAGTACGCAGCAATGCAGCCGCAGGCTGAAGATGGCATACCGGAAATATCGCATTATTATGTGGATACCATGGAGCGAGCCAATGAAGTGTGGACAGTACCATTTTATGTTTGGTTTATCCTTGCTATAATAGCTCTGGTGGTTATTATAGTTTTAATTCGCCGAATTTTTAAAAGACGCAAAGAACGCAAAGAAATAAAGGCAGGCTAAAATAATATATATTTATGTTTATACAAAAAAATTATTTAATCACCAAAACGATTAAATTGCAGGGGAAATACAATTGTTCATCTAATATTAATTATTAAGCAATATATTTGATGGGAAAAACGGCTTCAAGTAGGCTGAAGATCAGCCTAAAAAATATTAATAATTATAAGGAGGTAATTATTTATGCCTATCGATTTGTCAGCAGTTGGTAAAGAATTAGAAGCGTTGCCTTACAATTTTACCCAGAAAGATGTGATACTTTATGCCCTTGGAGTTGGCGCCGGCGCAGATCCGGAGGATCTGAAATACGTGTACGAAAATAACCTGGTGGCTTTGCCTACTTTCGGAGTTATTCCCCTGGTACCTGCGGTTAGCAGTTTCATGAGCATGGAAGAAATTCAATTTAATCCGGCTATGTTGTTGCATGGCGAGCAGTATCTGGAGCAAAAGAAACATCCGGCTCCCGTTGATGGAGAATTGGTATCCAAACCAAAGATAGCCAATATATACGACAAAGGCAAAGGAGCTTTGGTAGAAATAGACGTAGAAACAGTAGACAATAAAGGGGATGTAGTCTATTATAACCGCATTGGCTTTTTTATTCGAGGTGAAGGAGGTTTTGGAGGAGAAAAAGGCCCTGAACCCGGCTATGAAGCACCTGACAGAGAGCCGGACGAGGTGGTAGAATTAGAAACTCTTCCCCAGCAGGCTGCTATCTACCGCCTTTCCGGCGATTCAAATCCTTTGCACATAGACCCCGAGTTTGCGCAAATGGCCGGCTTCGACAAACCCATTTTGCACGGGCTTTGCACCTTTGGAGTAGCGGGAAGAGCTATTCTCAGGAGGTTATGTAATGATAATACAGAAATGTTTAGAGCCATAAAGGTTCGTTTTTCTAGGCCCGTCTACCCCGGAGAAACTATAGTAACCGAAATGTGGAAGGAATCACCGGAAATGATATTATTTAGATGTAAAACAAAAGAAAGAGG